>JAUSHJ010000035.1 GCA_030648615.1 Microcaldota archaeon
CCTCCCAAGGTTAAAACCATGAGTTTCCGTGCCGAATTGACACATGAGAATACTTTTACAATTCCCCGATCAGTTTGCCCTAAAAAACGGGCAAATATCTAGGAATTGTATGAGGCAAAAATAAGGTGAACAAATGCGCATACTCTTACAATTCCCGGAAGGACTAAAGAAAGAAGCCAAAAAATTCGTGGATAAATACGAAAAGGAAGGCCACGAAGTATTCATAGCTTCAGCCCCGTGTTACGGTGCATGTGATTTAGCAATAGACGAGGCAAGATGGGTAAAGGCAGACAAGTTAGTTCATATCGGTCACGCACAGTTTGTAAAGAAGAAACTTCCAATAGAAGTAGAGTATATTGAATATTTCATAGACGTTCAGTTGGAACAATTTAAAGCTGCGTTGCCAGTTCTTGAGCAGTATAAGAAGATAGCATTAGCAACAACCGTACAGCATGTTCACCAGTTCAAAGAGATGAAAAAATTATTCGAAGACGCAGGTAAAGACGTATTTTCTGGTACAGGTTTCTGGGCGATAAGAGAAGGTCAGGTTCTTGGTTGTGACTCCATAGGTTTAAAGAAAGTAGAAAAAGACGTTGACGCAATTGTTTTTGTAGGGGACGGAATGTTTCATGCTTTGGCTATAGAAACAGAGAAACCAACATTTGTAATTCATCCACAGACAGGAAAAATAAGGCAGATAAATGATGATATAAATAAGTTAGCAAAAAAAAGAAAAGGTTCAGTGCTTGTAGCAGTTCATTCAAAGACTTTTGGCATTCTAGTTAGTACCAAAGTCGGACAATTTTATTTGAAATCAGCACAGTGGGCGAAAACTGAAATAGAAAAACGCGGCAAGACAGCAATGATTCTTGTAGCAAATGAACTTGAGCCACTACCAATAAATAACTTTTTAATTTTTGACTGTTACATAAATACGGCTTGTCCAAGAATGGTAGATGATACCGATGAATTCGGCAAGCCAATGTTAAGTTTAGAAATGCTGAGAGAAGTGCTAAATACCTGGGATGCACTAGAGAAGAAATAAGGAAGGTAGTCTATGTTTGAAGTTATAACTCATACTGAAGTTCCGCTTAAAAAATTCTCGAAAGGGAAAGTGAGAGATACCTACGAAATAGACAGTGATCTATTGATGGTTTCTACTGATCGTTTAAGTGTATTCGATGTAGTGTTCAATGAAGGAATTCCAAATAAGGGTACATTGCTTAATAATCTCTCAATTTTTTGGTTCTTAAAAACAAGAGAAATAATAAAAAATCATTTTATCACAGACGCAATTCCTGCTAATCTTCCAGAATACTTGCAAAAGAGAAGCATGATTGTCACAAGAGCAAAACCAATTCATTTAGAGTGTGTTGTTCGTGGTTATCTCACCGGTAGTGGACTGAAGGAATACGAAAAGACTGGAAAAGTCTGTGGAATCGAACTGCCAAAAGGACTGAAGAACGGCAGTGAGTTACCTGAACCTATATTCACCCCATCAACTAAGGCACAAACTGGTCATGATGAAAATATTAATGAAGAACAAGCAAGGAAAATTGCAGGAGATGCCACAGTTGATTTTATAAAAAAGAAATCCATTGAATTATACAAATTCGGTAAGCATCATGCATTAAAAAGTGGTTTAATCCTTGCAGATACTAAGTTTGAATTTGGACATCTAAACAATGAAATAATTTTGATAGATGAAGCATTAACTCCTGATTCTTCGAGATACTGGTTGAAAGATGATTACGATAAAGGAAAATTAACCAGCTTAGATAAGCAGTACGTAAGAGATTATTTAGAAGGAATAAAATGGAACAAATACCCCCCACCACCTTCGTTACCAAAAGAAGTTATTGAGAAAACTACTGAAAGGTATTTGAAGGCGTATAAGATGCTCACTGGAAAAGAATTAGACATTTAATTATTCGAGATATTCATTCAACATTCCCAATGCAAATTTAGCCTGACCTTCATTTATTCCTAGTAATAATGAAATGTGCTTCAGTTCACTAGCTCTTCTTAATTCAAATTCATCTCTTGAAAAATCAGCGAACGCGTAAAAAGCACCAAATCTGTTACATACTTTTAGGAAACTTCGCAGCTTTGCTATTTCGACAGCACGTCGTGTTCCATAAGAATTTATTATTTTGGAAAGATCAATCAAATAGCACGCTTTTTTCTTGTCTGCTACCACTCTGATGCTGCCTTCATCATACTCGTAATTCTCAACTATGACTAGCAATTTTTTTCCTTTGTACTGTTCAGACTCAGTAGTGGTCTTCACAGAAACTATTTTGCCTTTAACTTTAGTTAGTTCGTAAAGTTTTTCGTAACCGAAGTTTTTCGGAACAATGTTTTCAGAGGAAAATGAAATTATGTTGAACATATGGATGATTTCACCGTGCTGATTTTAAATTACCCTAGATAAAACTAAAAAAATAGAATTAAAATTAAGAAAAAAGAATAAAACTAAGAAATGGAGATGTGTCTTCCGCGTCCAATTCCTCTTGATTTCCTGGCTGAGCTTGTTAAACCTCTGAAAGCCCTGCCAGTTCTCTTTAACGATGGCAATTGTTTCTCAAGCTTTGCTTTATCAGCAAGAATCACTTCGAAGAACTTGTATACTCCGTCTTCTCCAATCCAATAGGAATTCAACACTTCACAATTTTTGTAAATTCTGTTAACTCTTTGTTCACCCATTGACTGGTGTGACAACTGTGGTTGTACAAACATGTAATTGTGACGAGGTTTTCTACCGCCCATTGGTTTTCTTCTCTTTCTTCGTCCTTTTGGGATGCGAACACGAACAATAACGTAACCTTGTTTCGCCTTATAGCCTAGTCTTCTTGCACGAGGGAGGTTAGCTGGCACGTCAACACGTTCCATGGCGCTAGTTCTCCATTTGAGGATTTTAGCTCGGTATACTGCATCTCTCTCCTTGTATTGTTTTTGAAGATTTTCCTGAATATATTTATATGCACCCATAATATTTCACCTATTAGTTATAACTGAGCATTTAAGTTGACTCATTAACTAGTAACTAAACTTTGCCTCGTCATCTTTTTAAACCTATCCGATTTAAACTTGTTTATAGGAAATTTCATTATTTAGACTTATTTATAGTGGTGTTCATTATGCACAAAAATCCAGAACATTCAGATTTTATGAAGACTATCGAGGATATAAGGGTTTCGGAGAATGAATCTGAAAAGATAAAACTTGAGGCGAAGGAAAAAGCCGATCTTATTATGAGGAATGCCAAGGAAAACGTAATGAAGATGAAATCAGATATAGAAGAAGAACTAGTTCAGAGAAAAAATACTCTCATTCATCAAGGAAAAGAAAAGATAGAAAAAGAAGTACAGGAAAATCTTGGGTCTGCAAAAAAAGTTGCAGATGGTCTAAAAAATAAGGCTCTTTCACAAAAAGATATTTCTGCAGCAGCATCAATTATTTTCAATATCTAGTTTAAGGAGAACCATTTATGTTTAAACCGGCGAAGATGCAGAAGGTCAGGATAATTGCACTGAAATCTGTGATTTCAGAAGTAATTAAATTGCTGCATGAGCTTGGTCTTGTTGAAATAACTGTTTCTCACTATGAGCATCTTGAACATGGGCGTCCACTGGAATATTATAATGAAGTCTCAGAACAACTGGTAAACATCCGTGCATTGAAAAGTCTGCTCACCAAGTCTTCTACCGTTGCAATAGAAAATATGACTGGAACGCAGGCAGTCGAAGCAACCAAAAATTTAAGGTTGGCCGATGAACTAAATTCTCTTAATTCTGAACTAAATTCAAATGAAACGTTAGCAGTAAATTTAAAAGAACAAATAAAATTGGTAGAACAATTATCCGGTTTCTCAGATATTGATTTTTCTAAATTAGAAACAAGTTCAGTTTCCTACTCTGTCGGTTTCCTGAAAGCAGAGAAATTTGACATGGTAAAAATAAAATTAGATAGTACTTCGAAGACCTATAATATGCGATTCTCATCTGAAAAAGGTGTAGGCATACTATTAGTAGTTTACAAGAAAAGTGATGCAGATATTACCAATCTACTTTCGGAATACGGATTTTTAAAAATTACAGTTCCTCAATCACTAACAACCTCGCAAAAAACTCTCACGGGACTTCATACTCAAATTGACAACATTACTTTAGCAATCGCTTCACTAAAGCAAAGAATTACAGAATTGTCAAGTAAAAACTATTCAAAAGTAGCATCATTGGAAAAAGCACTTACCATAGAAGCCGACAGAGCAGAAATAGCATCAAAATTCTCTTCCACATCTTCCGTTTACATAGTCGACGGATGGATAAAAGATGCAGATTCCCAGAAACTCGAACATTCTATTGCTGCTAAATTTGGAGAAAAAGCAATAGTTGAAAAAACTGGTTTTGATCCACATCACGAAGTGCCACCAACAGTTTTCGATAATCCAGGTACAGCATCTCCATTTGAATTTATAACAAGAAATTATTCTCTTCCGAATAGTTTAGAGATAGATCCTACGGTACTTTATCTGTTTACAATACCATTTATTTACGGAATGATAGTTGGGGATGTAGGATATGCAATTCTTTCTATATTTATATCAAAGTTTATAATGGGAAAATTCAAGAATAGTCCTATCATGACTAGTGTTGCAAAAATCTGGTTTCTTTCAGCGTTTCCAGCAATGTTATTCGGGGTAATATTCGATGAGTGGATGGGCGCTTCTCATTTGCATTGGTTCGAAGTGCTAGCTAAATGGGGATTAGATTTAGGTGTTCATGCTTCACTATACACTGGGTTGAGTCGTATTCACGAATTAACTACGGTAATCGGCATAACCTGCATCGTGGGTCTCATTCATCTTGGTCTTGGATTTTTACTAGGTGCTATAAACGAATGGAATCATAGTAAAAAACATGTTCTTGCAAAATTCTCATGGATTGGAATTGAGATTGGTGGAACTTTGACAATTGCATCATTGATGTTGAACGTATTGCCTTTAGCCTATGCTTTACCCGGAGAGATACTTCTTGTAATTTCCATCATAGTACTTGCTCTTACTGAAGGTGTTGTCGGTTTATTAGAACTACCTGGTTTAGCTGGTAATATACTTTCCTATGCAAGAATTGCAGCCATAGGTGTAGTAGGAGTTATTCTTGCAGAGATAATTAATGAGTTCTTGGTGCCAGTGCCAGAGCAGGGTATATTCGGTTTACTACTGATACCATTATTATTGGCATTCCATGCAATCAATACTTTCATAGCTATGTTCGAATCATTAATACAAGGGGGCAGACTTAATATACTAGAATTCCGATCAAAATTCCTGAAAGGTGGCGGCAAAATGTTCGAGCCTTTCGTAATGGAATGACGATAATATTAAAAAAAGAAAAACTAAAAAAGGTGAAAATATATGGTAGACGCAACAACAGGAGGATTAACAACAGGTGCAGCAATTGCATTAGGTGCAGGTTTGGCAATGGGTCTAAGTGCATTGGCAGCAGCTTGGTCACAGGGTTCAGTAGGCGCAGCAGCCATGGGTGCAGTAGCAGAAAGACCAGAGCTAGAAAAGAACGTTTTAGTTTATTTGGTACTTCCAGAAATTCTTGCAATATTGGGTTTCGTAGTGGCATTTCTATTGGTTGGAAAACTTGAAGCTTAATTTTTGGTGACTATTTATGGGAATCGAAAAGCTAACGTCCTCTTTGCTGTCAGAAGCAAAGAATGAGGCTAACGAAATCGTCAAAGCTGCCGAATGGCACGTAGAAAAAATGTTTTCAGAAGAGAAAGCTAAACGTGTCATTTTATTAAAAAATGCAGAAGAAGACGCTGGTCATCTCATCGGAGAATATGAGCAGGAGCGCGTAGCATGGTCTAGACTCGAAGCGAAGAGAGTCATTGCAGAAGGAAAAGAAGATGCTGTTAGGGAAGCGTTAGACCGCTTCTTTGATATTCTCGCTACTCTGAGGAAATCTCCGGAGTATAAGAACTTCCTTAAAAATGCAATGAAATCAGCAATCGAACAGCTGAAAGGAACTTCTGCAACAGTTCACTGTGTGAAAGGAGAAAAATCTCTATTCTCATCACTGGTGAATAGTAATACGAAAGTTGTGGAAGACCTGGATTCGCTTGGTGGATTTGTAGTTGAAAGCAGTGACCGCAAGAGCAAAGTAGATGCAACTTTCGAATCAATTTTTGAATCAAAGAAAGATGATCTAAGAAAGTATTTCTACGAGAGGCTTTTCGCAGATGAAAAACCAAAGAAAAGTGTCGGTCGTCGCGAAGCGATTGAGCAGATGAAATCTGCGAAAGATTTGCCCAACGAGGGCAAAGCGACTGGTAATAGCGAGGTTAAGAAAAAATGATAGGAGGACTAACTCGTTCATTTGTAAGTAAAGTACGTTCTATACGTGCGCCTAGTCTTAGTATTCCAGGGATTGCATCAAGATCTCTCAAATATGGTTATGCCAATGCAAGAGTGAGAGGCATGAGGAGTACTCTCCTCAAGCCAGCACAGTTGGACGAATTAATAAAAGTAAAGACAATTCCAGCAATGGTAGAACTGTTGGAAAGAACACATTACAAGAATGAGTTGATTTCACTTTCTGTAAAGAATAAAGGTTCTGCGCTTGTTGAACTGGCATCCATAAAAGATTTTGCAACCATAGCAAAAAAACTAAAAAAACTAGCTCCAAAAGATGATGCAAGTATTGTTGCAGCACTTCTCAAACGTTGGGACATGCTCGATCTGAAAACTTTATTAAATGCAAGACGTGCAGGAAAAAGCTTTGAAGAAATAAAACCTTACCTGCTCTTGGTCGGAGATCTGAGTAAAGACAATTTTGAAAAAATTGCCAAGGCTGACAACGATCACATTCTTGAAGAGATAAAAAAGACCGAAATAGGGAAACAGATGTTTTCTCAAAATATTCAATCGCTTAAAAAATCATTTATAGAGTTATCCAAGAAATCCATAGCTAATGCAGATACGTTTTTCCAGTTACAAACTTTGCTTGATGCATACGCTTGCATATTTATAGATAATTCTCTTTCTATAAAAAATAAAGATGTGGCAAATGTGAGGATGGCATTTAAGAAGGAAATAGATGCAAGAAATATAATAATTATCGAGAGATTAAAAGCAAGAGGTATCAAAGGAAAAGAAATCAGAAATTATTTAATTCCTTCTGGTACGTTTGATGAATCAACCATAGTTGCACTAATAGCCAGTGAAAGTCTACAGGATACAATAAAGATTGCTCGGGCTAAGTTTCGTGGTTTACCTGCAATAGATGATAAATCTAAATTATCAGATTTCGAAATTGCACTGGAAAAAGCAATTGCAGTTGAAAAATTAAAAGTATTCAACAGAAG
>JAUSHJ010000041.1 GCA_030648615.1 Microcaldota archaeon
TTTCTTTAGCCATTCTGCTTCTTTTTCAGTTATTAAATTATCAGTTCTACAAATATTTATTGCCTTTCCAAAACTAGCACCATCTGGATATTTGTTTTTCTTTTTCTTTATTAATTCTTTCAAGGTCGCTTCAAGAAGTACGCTCATCATTGATATGGCCGAGTGATTGAGTTCCAGACGGACTAGCTGGTAAACTTCTGAATGTAAATCTCCAAGTAATTCAGGTGCTTTTTGCAATTGTTGGTCTTCTGCCATAAGAAGATATTAAAACAAAAGTTAAAAAAGAGATGATCTTTTTTCTATTTAGGACTAACAACTCCGGTCCTCACACAATATTCTCTGGCATAAGCCACTAATTCATCATTAGACAATGTACTCCAATGTTTTGCTGGTTTGCCTCCAATAAATGAACTGGTTCTACAATATTCTATGGCAAAGACAGTTAAGTCAGCATTAGACATTCTGTTTAATTTTCGTTTACCCGTAAATCTGCCCAATGGAACTTCGAATGTTTTACCACCTAAAGCTATTGTTTCAGTCATAGGTTTTATAGCAAATGCATTTTTTACTGCTTTTGCAAATCTAATTGCAGTTTCCTTAATTCTTTGAGTACCTTTCAATGAGTTAGTCATCATATCATCTCAATTATATTTACACACGATATATATTTAAACCTTCTCTTTTTACCTTATTTTAACACATATTTGCTAAACTGCTGAATTTGACAATCTTAATAATTTGACATAACAATTATAAAAAACAATGGTATTTGTTATACTATGATTGCATTTTACTTATTAGTGGTAATAGTTTTATCTTACATTGCTCAATTGGCGTTTCCTTGGTATACTAATCTTCTTATCTTTGCACCTCAACTGGCACTATCAGAACCCTGGAGATTTGTTACAAGCATATTTTTGCATTCTACTAAGGATATTCTGCATATTTTCTTCAATTGCTATGCTCTATTTCTATTCGGAACAATACTCGAATCCAAAGTAACTAAGAAAGATTTCCTTACGATCTTCTTTATGGGTGGCATAATAGGGTCAATTTTATACTATTTAACAATTATGATTGGAATCATACCTCCAATTCCTGCACTAGGTGCTAGTGGAGCTATCTATGCAGTATTAGGTGCAACTGCAGTCATGCTTCCAGAAATGAGAATTTATATGTGGTTTTTCCCAGTAAAAATGAAATATGCAGTAATATTCTGGATATTAATGGAAACTTTCGGAACGTTTTCTGTTGCAAGTGGAATTGCAAGCGCAGCTCATTTAGGGGGTCTGGCATTTGGACTCATTTACACAAAATACTTTATCAAAAAAGAAGTTCCTGTTGATCCTTACTATTGGGCTGTTAAAGAGAACTAGATTAACTAATTATAATAACTTTTAAATAGAGTTAACTATTATTCTTGTTCTTTTATCAGGAGTCTGATTTAGGATATGAGTACCATTGGAAAATCCTAATCCAAGAATATGCTCACCATACTTTATTATCAAAAACTTAGCCTTTCCTTTTATTGGAATTTCAAGATTCTTACCTTCAGCAAATTTTTTGCCTGTTTCCTCATCCACTTTTAACACGTTTTTAGTGGCAAGATGGCCGAAATTTTGTATCATTGCAGTTGTAGGATTAAATCCTCCATCTGATGCGGCATAACCCTTTACACCGATGCTTTTCATTTTAAGCAGTGATTTTGAACCTATTCTGATCCCCTTATCAAAGAATATTGCTACATCTGGAGGCAATTCGATGCCGAAATGGTTTGCTAAAAATCTTTCAAAGTTCTGCTCTTTTCTCATGGTAATCATCTGTTGTCTATTTCAATTTTATATCATCAGTATCCTAACATCTAGCTTATAACTTTTTTATCTTAGCTACAAAAAATCCTTCACTATTCAGATGCTGTGGGTAAATTCGTATTGTCTTTGCAAACTCACTACCATAGTCACTCAGTCCTTTAGCATGTGGGAATTCAACGTTAATATCTGCTAATCTAGCATTATCGCTTCTAGCCTCTAGCAACTTTTTCACAACTTCTTCGTTTTCTTCCTTTGCATAGGTACATGTAGAATATACTAATTCTCCACCTTGCTTAAGGTTGTCAAATGCACGGATAAGCATCTTCTCTTGCAAAAAGCTTATTTTTTGAGAGTGACTTACATCCCATCTAGTGTAAGCCTCAGGTCCACTGCCTAATGCAGTACACGGAGCATCTACAAGTAGTTTATCAAATTCAAAAGGTAGCTTCATCTTAACCGCATCTCCAAACATCACGATGCAGTTGAGTACGTTCATTCTGTTTATGGTGGCATATAATGCAGACAATTTCTCTTTCTGATCATTGCCAAAGAGAATGCCAGTATTATTCATCAGAGCTGCTAAATGTGAAAATTTGGATCCTGGAGCTGCTGCCACATCACCCACAGTTTCACCTGGTTTAGGATCAAGAATTGTTGAGACTAGTATAGATGGTAGACTCTGTGGGTAGATATAACCAAGAAAATACTCCCAAGTTTTACCTATCTGAGTCTGTTCTTTTTGCTCAAATGCTAAGTCGTAAGTGGGGGATTGCTCACACTTCAACTTACTAATCTCCAGAAAGTGTTCCTTAGTAATCTTAAGCGTATTTACTCTAAAGAAATCCTTCTGATGGTCAAAGCATTCTAAGCACTTTTCAGCATCAGTGTAAGTACTTAACCAGTCAAAAAATTCTTTTCTTTCCATTTGTTTCTACCATCCAGCTTCTACCCTCTAGCAAACTTTACCAACCAATCATGTGCTTCCTTGATTACTTCATTAAAATGTTTTTCATGAATAAAGAAATGATCCGCACCCCTTATAATATATAATTTCTTTTCTTTTGAATGGATCATCTTGTATGCTTCTTCACTATGGCTTGGAGGGACCATCTTATCTCCTGCACCATGAATAAAAAGCGTGGGGCAAGTTACCTTTCTAGCGAGTTCTTTAATATTTAAATTTGTCGCATCTTCGTAAATTCCGTAACCTAAAATAGTTTGGTATACTTCTATTTTTCCATCTTTTTTCCATGTTTCTACCCCATGTTCTTTTAGTCTGTATCTTAGCAGTTCAGCATAGTCAAAAACAGGACATTTCAATACCATTGCACTAAGATCTAACAGGGTCGCAGCAACTATGCACACTGAACCGCTGAAACTTGATCCCACTAAAGAAATTTTATCATAGCCATTTTGTTTCAGATACTCATATGCGCCAACTACGCTTTCTACGGATTTGGAAACTGTCAATTGTTCCATGGTACCTTCGCTTTCTCCGTGCCCATAGAGATCTATGGAAAGGGTTGTTATGCCATCATCTATAAGTGTATTTCTAAGCGCAGTTCCAGTTTTACTATCTTTTGATGAGGTTAAACCGTGGCAAATTATTACTGCTACATTGCCAGAGTATTTCTTTAGAATACCGCAAACTCTACCGGATTTAGAATTAAAAAATACTTTTTGCTCCATAGCTTTAGACCTGTGGTTGCTGAGTTTGCTCCGCCCATGCTTTTTTACCGTATGATAATGTAGCACCTGCACAAACTGCAGCGGCCACGTAAATCGCTTCTTTCATTTCCTGTGAAGTGGCACCGTTTACCTTGGCTTTTTGCGAGTGAGCATCAATACAATATTGGCATTTTATTGCAGTACCTACTGCTAATGCGATTAATTCCTTGGTTTTCTTATCTAAAGTTCCTGGTTCATAGGCTACTTTGTGATATGCCATGTAAGCCTGCTGTAGTTTATCCTCTTCCATTAAATCGACCTCTCTAGTGTTATCATTTACTATTAACTCGCAATATCTTTAAACATTAGGTCATGAAAATAACTAATGCGCATCTGGGACATTTCTCCATCGAAACTATGTAGGAATCATCTGCTGGGAGAACATCGTGAATTACACGCCCTGTGGTCAGTTCTAACCAATAACAAAAAGGGATATTCAAAACATCCTGAAACGTTGCGTTGGAAGGGGAAGTTGAAAGCTCTCTATCTACGTCACGATAAATTGGTCAAAGAAATGAAAAAGCGCAGCTACAATCATTTCAGCGATCTTGACAGAGTATTAGCAAGAGGTTTATCCAGGCAAAATACGTTTGTGGATAGTTATTCATCTCAAGTAAATAATATTAAAAGAAAAAAATGCGATTGTAAAATTTAGAATAAGTAAATGATGTAAAAAAAAGCAAATAAAAAAGAACGATTTACCAGCAAAAGCTGGTAAACGAATTTCCTAGCTAAACTAGAATACTAGTAAATATTAGCATTAGAATTTCTTGTGTTTTTTGTAACAGTCTCGGCAGTACACTGGTCGGCCTTCTTTTGGCTCGAAAGGTACTTGACAAGCCGCACCACAGTCGCTGCATGTTGCATCGAACATAGGTCGGTCTCCGCCGAATCCACCGCTTCCTCTTCCTCTATCCATATATATCACTCTTTATATTTTTCTTTCACCTATCTAAGACTAGAATAAAATCCAAATCCTTTCAGAATTAGACAGTTACTCTCTTCCTAAACTTAGTAAAAGTAATAAGTATAAGTATATTCTACTATATAAAGCTATGTTTTTGCATAGCTCTATAGTAGTATACCTAGTCTTTCGAGACTTTTTCTCCTATATGCTCATAAGGATTCTTCTTTTTCTCCCCTGTTCTTGGAGCACTGTGAGTCGCATATCGTCTGTCACGAGTTTCTGGTCTGCGTCCACCACCGCCAGATCGATGAGAAGGACCACCGCGTCCCCCACCTCTGCTGAAGTTACCTCTACCTGGACCACTTCTTGAAAATCCTCTTGGACCTCTTTCTACTCGGTCTAGTTCAACAAAAGTAATAGCTTTACCGGCTTTACCCATTCTTCCAGTTCTACCTATTCTGTGCGTGTGGGTATCAGCATCGTTTGCTTCGTCATAGTTAATTATATGAGAAACTTCATCAACG
Source organism: Microcaldota archaeon (assembly GCA_030648615.1). GTDB lineage: Archaea > Micrarchaeota > Micrarchaeia > Anstonellales > Bilamarchaeaceae > JAUSHJ01. The sequence continues at coordinate 4,971 of JAUSHJ010000041.1, forward strand.
TGCAATCCTCTTGCAGCAACATCAGTTGCTACTAGGATCCTAAATCGTCCTTCTCTGAAATCGCGTACTATTTTTTCTCGCTTATTTTGCCTCAGACCACCGTGCAAATAGCCAGCATTAATTTTACCAAATGCTAATTTGTCGCCTACATATTCAGCAGCTCTTTGAGTAGCTACGAATATAATTATTCTTGAAAACGGTTCCTGACGAATTATATCGATTAAAGCACCGAATTTTTCGTGTCTATTAAGCTTTATGTACTTTTCTTCGATGGATGCAACAGGTGCCATATTTCCTATTTCTACCATCACAGGTTCCATCATGTAATTCTTTGATATTCTCTTAATATCTTCATTTATGGTAGCTGAAAACATCAAAACTTTTCTTTCGAGATTTACATGGTCGAGAATCGTATTAATGTCATCTATGAAACCCATGTCGAGCATTCTGTCTGCTTCGTCAAGAACGATTATATTGAAGGATGACAAATCAATGGTTCCTCTTCTGAAATGATCTAAAAGTCTTCCAGGAGTAGCAACTACTATATCGTAACCCATCTTTAGCATATGGAACTGTCTTCCAATATCTTCTCCACCATAAACTACGAAAATTCTTAGTCTGTGGTTGCTTGCTATTGCTCTGAGTTCTTTGGTTATTTGTATTGCTAGTTCTCTAGTTGGTGCCAATATCAAAGATTTTTTGTTTTTATTTTTAGCAATTTCTTCTATAACGCCTATACCAAAAGCAGCAGTTTTACCTGTACCTGTCTGGCTTCTTACCACAACTTCCTTGTTTTCAAGTAATAATGGTATTACTTTTTCCTGAACCTCTGTTGGTTGTATATAATTTAAGGTTTCCAAAGACTTCAAAGTCTTATCACTAATCTTCATATCACTAAATTTCATATCGTTTACACCTTTATATAAGTAGAATTCCGATTTGCTTATCCGAGCGTAAGCACTGAATTTAAACCATTTTGGTTTGCGATAATCAAAAAGCGTTATAACTTCGAAATCGCTGGATTAGCATCTCTAAGAATTTAGAGTTGCAAGGTCAGTGCCTCAATCATTTTCTGATTAACCTGGAGGTTAAAAATCAGAACTCTATCTTTTGTTTCTTAGTTTATTCTATCTTAACTAGTATTTAAATGTATGTTTTTGTGTTAGAAGACGTAGAAAAATAGATTTAGACATTTTAGTTTATGCGTTTCACAGTAAGCGTAACTGTATTTGTAGCTGAACCTATTTTGATCTGTTTCGTAATCGTGCCACCATCCACATTATCGAAATAAATACCATTTTCTTCTCCTTGCAATAATGCATTCATTACTGACGTATCCAATACCCACCAGCCATCATCAAGAAGGTGTGCCGCCCTATATATCAGATAGTCTTGTGTGAGACATCGGTCATCATCAGTTTGATCCTCATAATCTGGTTCATCTACAAAATTCCAATCATCGTCTGTTTCAAATGAAACCCTGAGACCAGGTTTTTCATAAGTATTTGGGTCCGGAGCGACATATCTTATCCTGATTTTATTGTTGAATTCTGTTTGGTAGTTTCCTGATCTGGAACACCATACTTGCATTGCTTCGAAACTTCCTGCACCTCTCGCATTCTCAGTAACAATTCCTTTGCTTTTTATCAGTACGTTTGCAGTCCCAGTAAATTCGTTTGTAAACATTTCTTTTTGTTTTATTTGTACTTCTGTTTCGCTAATTTCCCAAGTTGCAGATTCGTATGTAATATCATCTTCAAGTTGAGGTCTTTTGTATTCTGCTTTAACCGTTATCTTATAGCTTGGAGCCTGGATATTTGCATTTTTTACCTCAATTGTAATTGTATCACAATCTCCATTACCATAAGCATCTTTGGCACATATTTCTACAGGATAATTTCCTGCAAGTGTTGGCATACCTTCAAGCTTGCCATTAAGATTTAATCTCAAACCTGGTGGCAATACTCCTGCGTTATAACCCATAACAAACGAATATGGTGGATTTCCCCCTGATGGTCTTGTTGCGGGCTCTAAACTCCCGCATGTTGCACCTTCTCGCGGATCCGGAACACAAAATTGGTACACGTAAGATTGACCAACTATTGCAGATGGAATTGCAACTACTTTAAAAACGATTTCGTTAAACTGATCTCTTGGAGTTTCTAGTTTAGGTTGTAGTTCATCTGGCGTTGTACAACCACTAATAAAAAGAACTGAAAAAATAGCTAATAAAAAAAACGTTTTCCCATAATAAATACTAGTGTTTAGTATTTAAAAATATTATCAAATATATTTTTGTGTTAAATTAAGCTAAAATAAGAATATTTATATATTTGTATGGTTAAGTATATACTGATAACTATGCAATCTAGATTCGCACGAACCGGACCATTTACAAGAAGTGAAAAAGTAGCTGTAGGTGTTTCTGCAGTTCTTGTAGTTGCAGCACTTGCTGTTTCCGCATTTGGGCCTTCGAAGCCAGAACCAGAAAGAAACTGCAGAGAAAAAGGAGTTGCTGTCGAATGCCCAGTATCAATTCAATTGACTCAGCGAGCAATAGATTGCATCGATAGAACTGGCTCAATAAGATTGACAAGTGGCAAGACATTTTCTCCAGATTCTGATATAAGCGGTGTAAAAACAGAAGTAACTCAATCTCCAAACGGAATGTATGAAATCAAATTAACTATTCCTGCTGGAGTTACTGGATATACCAAAGCATTGAGTTGTACTGCTACTGAATATGCTAGAGCATTGAATCATACTGCTCCTTAATTAGTTTCTAATTGTACTGTAAATTCTAAAAGAATTTACAACAGGACAAAATTTTTACCATTTTGTCCTTAGAACAGCATTTTTAAATAATTCTTTCCATAATTCGATCATGTCAAGATTAAAAGCAACTTTTGTAGATGGTTCTAAGGTAATTGGACGTGCAATAGCATACCAATTTAGAAAGGCCAAACTTCTTAGTATTCCGGATGGACATAGTGAACTCATATATGTAGAGGTAGCTCCCGGATTACTACGTGGCGAAAAGCACACAGAAACATCTCCAGAACGACTTAGGGCTGAACATGATGTAACTTTGTCACGTACTACACTTGATAATTCTCTGGGGGAATTTCGGTCAGAATGGCAAAAACCAACGTTATTAGCTAGGGCACTTGACCATTTAGAAAACGTTACACTAAAAAATTCGCCAAAAACACGTGCCATTTTATTCGAACTTCCCAGATATGTAATTGCATTAAATCGATTAACTTGGGCAACACATAAAACTGAAGTATTAGATTCGACTAATTTAGTAGGCAGAAGACAAGCAGAACGCCATTTTGTACGTGTAAAAGTAGCTCAGTCTGCCTGGGATGCTGCACTTGCTAACTTTCAACGTGTATCTAAAGATCTTCGTGATACCTGGAATGAAGCAAAACCTCAAGTAACCGTTTCAACTATCTGATTTTTCTATTTTCTTTAGTTCTTTTTTGTAATGAATAAAACATAATGAAATTCCTGCGATAACGCCTAGAGTAGCAGAAGCAGATTCAAATAGGATTCCACGAAGTAAGGAATTAACAAAAACTCCTCTTTTTAGATTAGTCACAACTTCCTGACAGCTATCAATAAAACTCGTTTTTGAACAGTCGAAGTTTTTTAATATTTCTCGTAAATTTAAAAGATCCATGGAAGCACCAATTAGAGAAGGGATTAATCCTAAACAGACACCTTCTAGTGCTAATCTAGGGACTTGTGTTATTACATTCATCCAGAATTCAGTTCTCTTCCTTGCTCTTTCCAAATTCTTTCCGTTTTCATCGATTTCTAAAACACCTTTATCCCATAAAGTGGTCTTATTTTGTATACATGCTTTAGCAAACGTATAAGCTAACCTAGGTTGATTTGTCGTAGCCTTAACTTCACTTTCTACAAATAGCCTGCGAAATTTATGTAATTTGGAAAGTTTAACAGGATCAGAAAAATACTTTTCTTCAAATTTTCTAAATATTAAAGTAGGGATAGCTTTCTGCATAACTATATAATAAATAACACAAGATATAAAAACCTAGATTTTTCAATAAAAACTCTAAACGAAATACTTAAATATATCAAACGAGATAAAAAATTGGTGAAAATATGCAGAAAAAGGTAAATGAATACGATATCATAATCGAACAAGATGAAAATAAGGTTTATGTTGCTTATGTTCCAGAACTTCCTGGCTGCCATACTGAAGGGGATACGATAGAAGAAGTGATGGTGAATATTAGTGAAGCTATGGGACTCTATTTGGAATATACTAAAAACAAAGTCAAAAACCCAATGAAATTTGTAGAAGTTCGAAAAATTACAGTACCCTTACCGTCGATTTCATGAAGCTAACTCCTATCGAAGGTAAGAAACTTATCAAGATATTAAGTTTTATCGGGTATTTTCCAGTTAGACAGAAAGGTTCTCATGTTATTCTTGAACATCGTGAAAGTAAGAAGATTACAATTGTACCTCTGCGTAGCAAAGATGTAGGCGTAGGATTAATTAGTACAATTCTTAAACAAGTTGAACTTTCACGAGAGGATTATTTCAAATTTTTACAAGAAATCTAAAGGTTATTTCATGTCTCTAATTACCCCCAGATACTTCCTCGCCCCAATGGCAGGTTACACCGATGGTGCTTTTCGCATTCTATGCAAAGAATATGGTTGCCAATATACAACAACAGAATTTGTATCAGCAGAGGCAGTGACTCGTGGAGGAGACAAAACATTTAGATTAGCCAAGGTGTTTTCCGAAGAACGTCCTGCTTCAATCCAGATATTCGGTTCCGAGCCTGCTAAAATGGCTCAGGCAGCACATATTCTGGAGAAACAGTGTGATGCCATAGACATTAATTTTGGTTGTCCTGCGCCTAAAGTAACTCGTTCCCTAGGAGGTGCTGCTTTACTGGATTATCCTGAAAAAATAAAAGCAATTTTAGAAGAAACTGTTTCTACCTGTACTAAACCAGTTACGGCTAAAATGCGTCTCGGTGTAAAAAATAAAAATAACGCAGTAAAAATTGCACAACTTATAGAAAAGTCAGGTGCTTCCAGACTTACAGTTCATGGGAGAACGCTTGAACAAGGATATACTGGTAATGCAGACTGGCAGGTTATCGCAGCCATAAAAAAAGAGTTAACTATTCCTGTAATTGGCAATGGAAATGTGAAAGACTGGGAATCTGCAAAAGCAATGTTTGAACAGACTAATGTTGATGGAATTGCAATTGGCAGATCGGCATTGGGAAATCCCTCCATATTCCAAGCGCTCATCAATGAGAAAGATATTCCTGTTTCACTGGAAGAAAAAATTGCCATGTTCTTAAGGTATGTCGAACTAAGAAAAACTTTGAAACTTTGGGAATCTCATGGAGATGTGAAAGCGCATGCACTGCAGTTCATTAGAGGTTTCCCTGATGCGGCTGCATTACGGTTGAAAATAAGTCAGGCAAAATCTGTTGAGGAGATTGTTGATGCATTGCCTAACTTTCCCTAACTACTTTTCCATTCTTTATCTCCACACCTTCATTCTTTAATAATTCAATCTTCTTCCTAGTTCCATGGGCATAACCGCCAACAGAACCATTGCTCTTGATAACTCGATGACAAGGAATTGAGTAAGTTTTGTGTCTAGAGTTTCGCGTCTTGAAATCTGATACGTATGGATTCTTATTCAGTGCGTTACCGACAGCCCGAACTGCTTTTGATTTACCAATAGCTTTAGCAATTTCAGCATAAGTAGCAACTTTCCCTTTAGGAATTCGCGAACACGCTTTCCACACTGCTAACTGGAATTTTGTTGCCATAACTAAAATGAAAAGACGATAATCATTATAAATCTCCTATTCGAGTATGTTTTATGGAAAATATAAAATACGAACATCTTTTTGTAATGGGAATAATGCTACTTCCTTTGGCAAGCTGTTTTTCTTTGGAACAATTAACTGGTCTAGTAAAAACTAACGTATCAACTAAAGATTTAACTAAGACATTAATTTTACCTAAAGAAAATATTAGTAATGATACGGGAGATACTGAAATAGAGCAGCAATGGGTCGGAATAACTCGGGATCAGGTAGAAAAAGGATGTCTGAAACTAGCAAAAAGAGCTGCCGTAGATAGTGGCTATAGTGAAGGCATGGTATTCAATTGTAATTGTAACCCACAAGAAACACCAGATACTAAAATCTATGACTGTAATGTAAATGCATTAGATGGTTCTCACAGTGTGGCTATGAGATGCATAAAAACCCAGAATCAATGCGTCGTAACTTCTGAGCAAGGAACTCAATCATACAATTTTGATCAGTTAGAACAATTTGTAAATAATTAATTAACTGGTGATCAAATGACAAAATATAGATGTGAAAATTGTAAAAAGGAATCAGATAAATATGAGATAACTGCAAAAACTACAAAAGGATGCTATTTTTTCTGTTCTACTAAATGCCATAATGTTTGGAAAAAATAATCAAAAATGCAGACATAAATTTGGGTGAAATCTATGGGATTGAGGAAACCGTGTTTCTGAAAGAATAAAAATGTGTGATTTTTATGGGATTTTCAATCATTAAGAAAATAAAAATTTTACCTGGACTAAACTTAAATTTAAGCACTAGTGGAGTTGGTATAAGTGCTGGTCCTTCTGGTGTAAAAATAAATAAAAAACTTGTGGGTAAAAATATAGGAAGAACTACCGCCTATGCTAGTAAGTATGGTGTTAGATATACACAGACACTTAAGAAGAAGAAATAGAAATTAACTAGTTTTGATAATGTACTTCTTATATAACAAACCAAATAATCCGCCAACTAAATGTGCTTCATGATATGTAGTGGTATTGCCCAATGCAAATGCAATTATTTCGAATGCAAAGAAAATTATTGCAAGATGCTTTAGTCTTATTGGGATAAAAAATACCTTAACTTTTGTTTCTGATAGTAGCAATGCGGAAGCTGCCAATAATGCGGAAGTTCCTGCACTTGCACCCAAACCTATGGCGATATTATCTATTCCATAAGAATAGGTTAAAAACTGGTAAACATAGCCTATGGCACTCCCTAGAAATAAAATCTTTAGAATGTCAGATTTAGTTATCTTAGTTTCTAAGGCATTACCAACAATATAAAATGCATAAGTATTTGCGAATAAATGGAGGATATTAAAATGGAGCAAAGTTGCAGTAAAAAATCTCCACGGTTCAAACAATGCAATATCTGATGAGAAAACCAATGCATCTCGGTAACCTGGAATCGTAAACTGGAGTACAAACGAGATAATTAATAGTACAACTAGGATATTAGTTAGAGATTTCATATACTACTCTTGAAGATAAAATCTTTAAACATTATCTTGGAATTGAGAGTATGGCATCTGAAAAACTTGAACTAGCAACTTTTGGTGCAGGTTGTTTCTGGGGAGTTGAAGAACTCTTTAGGCAGATAAAAGGAGTGAAAGAAACTGTAGTTGGCTACACTGGTGGAACTACTAAAAATCCTACTTATGAAAATGTGTGTTCTGGCATAACTGAGCACATTGAAGCAATCCAGATGAAATTTGACCCGAAAGAAACGACCTATGAAAAATTACTAGAGATATTTTGGATGGCGCATAATCCATTGCAGGCAGATGGTCAGGGAAATGATGTAGGGGTACAATATCATGCAGTAATATTTTATCATAATGATAAACAGAAGAAAACAGCCGAGAAATCAAAGGAAAAACTGAACAATGAAAAGTATAATGGTAGAATCGCCACAATCATTCAATCAGCTAAAGAATTCTATCCTGCTGAAGAATACCACCAGAAGTATCTACAAAAACGTGGTGGAATTGGATATTGCCATATCAATGTTAAACAGATTCTTAGCAATCTTAAACAATAATTTATCATTAAGTGTTACTTTTTAAGCCTTTTTATGTATATATCTAATAACCAAACTATATTCCCTAGCTAGAGCCAAAAAATAATACTGATTAGTATGACCTTAATACAAGCTAAACATAAATTTAGAGCAAGAATGCGACAACACATAGCCGTGCAAGTATTAGCAGAATTACTACAAGAAAGAACATTATCTGAAAAAATTCTACGTTTGAAAGCAACAATTGTAGAAGAGGAAAGCGGATTGCCAAAATGGGGAGTAACTAAAAAAGTTATAGAAAAAAGATATGATTCTCCAGATGAAATTAGGCGATTAAGATATAGGTTATCCGAAACCAGACTATTTTTTAATCGCGTATTGAACGGCCAAGATATAGATACTCATATATCATTAGCTCACATGTATATAGTAAAATTAATCCTGTTAAAATTAGAAGATATTGAAATGGCACCTTTAACAGATTTAATAAAAATGAAGATGCTGTTTGATGACATTAAGATATTACTCAATGAGCATCGGACAAAATTCCAATTTGGTAGCTACGGTCTAAATGTTTTTGTAGGGAATATTGCAGTTACATTAGACATTTCAAATCGGATAATAAGTGTATATCAGGAAGATGCAGAGGTAAGAATTTTTGATCCTAAAAAAACATTTGGAAATTTTATTGAAATTGCTCAGCATAGTGCTGCTAAAGGTGATCCGATAGCTGCCTATGGAATCGAAAGACTAACTGATATTGGGGCACATTTAAGATTAGTTTAAATAAAATGTATTTTAAGGTATTTGCGGCAAACAGGTGCAGATTAAATACTTCGCATGCTAATAATATCTATTAATTAATAAAAAATGGTGAAAAAATGGATGGAACAATAAAGTTTTATAACTCAGTAAAGAATTTCGGTTTTGTTACCGGTGATGATGGAAAGGATTATTTCGTACATTCAAGCGGTCTTAAACCTGGAACTTCTTTAAGAGAAGGAGATAAGGTAAGATTTGAAGTAGTTCAAGGCGACAAAGGTCCAAAAGCAGACCAGGTTGAAAAAGTATAATTTTCTCTTTTATTTTTCTTTTATTTTTATCTTATAGCTAATTTAGTTACAGATTTAAAAATAACTATTGCTTTAAAGATACTCATGACGTAATGTAATTATGAAGTATCTCTCAATTTTGATAATTTTAATATTGGTATTTGGTTGTACTACTCAGTTGCCACCTTTGAATAAAACTAATTATACTATAGCATGTACTCAAGAAGCAAAACTTTGTTCAGACGGTTCAGCTGTAGGTAGGACTGGTCCGAATTGCGAGTTTGCAGCATGTCCTAATTCTATTACTTCTGACGAAAACCAAACTCAGGTATTGAAAACATTTGAGCTTGACAAAAGTTTTACTATCTCAGAAAATGAAACCCTAACTAATCAAGCAGAAGACATTACGATCAAGGCAGTTTCATTTACGAGTTCTCTCTGTCCTGCAGATGTTATATGTATCTGGTCTGGTGAGTTAGGAGTAAATTTAGAAGTAAATAATGAAACGGTTTACCTTGGTGACGTAACAAGAAAAACCGTAAATGTTTCATCATATCAAATAGATTTGCTATCGATTGATTACGAATCAAAAAAAGCAGATATCGTAATCTCAAAAACATCAGAATCTAAAGTCTGGTTTTTGATTTCTCCTGTTCAATGTGGCACTAACAATTGGCAAACCTGGAATTCTGAAATGAATTATTCTAGTGAAGAAGTCAGGATTATTGCATGGTTGAGCAATCAAAGCATCGTAGTTTATAATTTAAGGCATAGAGAAACCGATGAAATGGTTTGTCTTTCCTGTAGTTGTCCACGTGGTGACAGAGTTGCAATATTAGTATCTCCTAGTGATAATGTTAGATTAGAAACTTTAGGTTGGACGGAACTAGGATCACTAGCGTGTACTAAAGATGCAAAAGTATGTTCTGATGGAAGTATTGTAGGCAGAACTGCTCCATTTTGTGAGTTTGAGAACTGTTCTGGCTAATTTTGTTAATATTTATAAATTTTTAATTGGTTTGTTCTTCGTGATTTAATGACCGAGAAAGATATTCATACTAAGCTATTCGAACAGCGAGAGGAAAAATACAAGGATGTTAGTTGGATAGATTATTTGTTATATGTTGAACCTTATTTATCTAAAGAGGAAAAAAAGTTGAAGAAATGAAGAAGTAATAAGGGGATGATGGACGGATGACCACTGAAACGCAAGAGGCTCTAAAGATTCTACCAAATGGTGTTGTTATTCCAACTAAAGAATTTATTATTTCGATTCATGATTCAATAATTGAATATAGAAAGGAACTTGGAAAGGACGATCCTAAGAGTATCAGGGACGAAGGGTTGATTAGACATCTTTGCGATACATTAACTGACCGGATGCACAAATACAAGGAAAATCATCTTGAAAATGCACTTTACGTCGCTACAGAAACGTTTTATTATATTGCTTGCCAGCATCCCTTTACCGATGCCAATAAGAGTACTGCATATGTCTCTGCTTTGGCAATTATTTTGGTAAATAAGAGTATTGGAAGTGGACTTAAAATTAGTCAGAATTCTATCAAAATTAATTTTCAGAAAGATCACTGGTTTGTTGAGACACCGGAAGAAGTAAAAGAAATAGTTAAATTAGCCGAAGGTGGCGAGGACGAAATTAAATTGAAAAGATTTATTAAGGAGTTTTTACAGAAACAAATAGGTGCTAAAAATGACCAAAAATAAAGAAACCAAGGAAATCATCCTAACAAGAAAAGGGGATAAGATTTACGTTGATGAGCTAGTCAAAGAAATCATTAAGGCCAAAAAACACGTGTTGAAGGAGCTGGCTTACAGGTAGTTCTAACTATTTATTAGAATTAGTCAGTATATTGACCAAAATATGGCTAAACGGTCAATTGATTGACCGATATTTTGGGAAAAAAAGACACTATACTCGCAACACAAGACAATTAATGAATGGGATGATGGACGATTGACTGAAATTCCAAACATTTAAATACTAGTTATAATATATTATAATAAGATGATATTATGGCTGAAATCGTTAGAGTAAAACTAAGAAAAATAGGCTCTTCAGTAGGTTTGTTAGTTCCAAAAGATCAATTAGTTGAACTAGATGCAGATGCTGGAGACGAGATCGAGGTTGCATTTTTAAAGCATAGAACTCCAGTAGAACTCAAAAAACTAGTAGATGAAGGATTTGGAATGGCAAAAGGATTCACTAAACCTTTCGAAAGGGATAAAAGAACGAGGGAATTTTAGTGCTTTTGGACACTTCCGCATGGATAGAATATTTTGAAGCTAGCGAAAAGGGAAATGAAATAAGCGCACTAATGCTTTCTGGCTATACACTTTATTCATGTCCACTCACGATTGCAGAAATTTCAAGCTGGTGTCATAGGAACAATAAAGAACCTCTGACTTTCCTGAAAAAAATAAATGAACTATCAATAATTGTAGAATTAAACGAAGATATTTTGCTCAGGAGCGGGAAAATACATTTTGAATTGAGGAATAGTAAAACTGAGAAGATTGAATCTAAAATAAGTCTTATTGACTGCATAATCTATGAAACCGCACATGTTCATGGATTAGAGTTACTTACCAAAGATAACGATTTTGAAGGATTACCCGGAGTAAAAATGTTATAGGTGGGATGACAGACGTAAAAAACGATCGAAAACTGAGAGAAGAAGGGAAGGATTAAGATGGACGGAATGAGCAGATGACTAGAATTGAACAATTGAGGCGTTAGAGGAAAGATATAAATACTAGTTATACACTAAATGTACATAGGTGATACAATGAATATACATGTTAAACTTACAGGAGAAGCTGCTAATGCTGTTGAAGATTTAATAAAAAACGGATATGCAGCCAATAAAACTGAAGCTATACGGCATGCGGTTTTAGAGTGTAACCATACCTCAAAAGGTCAAGATATAGATGAAGAAGAGGAATTTTATAGAAAAGCTTCAGCTCATGCCAATAAAGATTTAGATAACGAAGGCGATGAGAAAATGTCTCAATGGTATATGAACAGGTCAGAGCATGAATCCAAGAAGAAATGAGATTTACATGGCTTTAGTAGAATTTGCTGATAAACCAGACTCAAAACCGCGTCCCGTAGTTGTTATTTCCAACAACAATTATAATGAAAATCATCCTGATCTAATAGTTTGTCATATGACGACCAATTCTATCCATGATTGTTCGATTGTGTTAGTTGCAACTGATTTTGAAGATGGTGATTTTTATCCTGGTTCTGGGATCAGGTATGATACGATCCAAAGAATAGCGAAACAGCGTTTCATAAAACGAGTTGGCAAGGTTACGAATGATTTTCATAAGAAGCTTTCGGATAAGATTGTTGAACTTGTGAAATAGTCTAGACTCGAGACTGGAAACCAGCTTGGGGGTCGTGAGAGGATTAAGAGGGTTGCGAATAATAGATTATATCATTGATAATACAAATTTAATAGATTTTATGTCTTTAGCGAAGCGTATAATAGTAGTCATATCCTAATTTGTGCTATTAAAAGCATAAAATAACAATAGTTTATGTTGTGTACAGAACAAATATAAACATATTGGTTCATAATATGCCTATGGATGAACGATTATTCTCACACATTGCAGCCACTTCCGCAAGAGCAGGAGAACGTGCAAAGGTAGAACAACTCAGGGAATCAAGCAAGGACATTATCAATAAGATAAAGGCTAAACCCGACCTTTACGTGATTTCTGGATTACGTGGCGTTGGTAAGACTACCATTCTCTCCGAATTATCAAAATCCATTGAAAAATCGATTTATCTAAACGGAGATATAATCGTTAAATATGGCGTAGATCTTCTGGAATTGCTACACTATTCGGAAGGGGCAGGTTATTCTACATTCATGATAGATGAAGTACATGCAATAGCAAATTGGGAAAGAGATGTCAAGATATTCCACGATGAAACTCATTCTGATATGGTAATTACTGGTTCCTCTGCCGTCGCCCTCAAGGTAAAAGGTTCTGAATTATCAAGACGTGCGACACTTTTCGAATTGAAAACCATGTCGCTAAGAGAATATTTATCATTTAAAACGGGTACAATACTTCCAAAAGTGTCCATGGAAAATCTGACTGATGGGAAAATTTTACCGGAACTTACAAAATCGATTATGCCTTATATGAACGAAGTTGACTCATATGTGCGAAGAAATGCGTTACCTGCATGTTTTTTTGACGGTAAACCAGAAGTTTATATCAATATTGTGGAGAGGGTTGTGAGATATGACTTGCAGGCTTTACGAGAGATAGATGCCCAGTATATAGATGCAGTATTCAAAGTAATCAAATTTGTGGCAAGTTCTTCTCCTGGTGAAGTGAGTTACACAAAGATAGCGAATACGATCCAAAGAAGTACTAGGATTGCTCAAGAGATGGTTCGAATGCTTGCGTATTCAGGATTGTTTTACATTATTCCTCCGGAAGGTGCTGGCTACAAAGGAGTAAGAAGCGAGGATAAAATCCTCATGCCACTTTCGTTTAGAGCTGCGCTGTGCGAAGAGTATGGCGTCGTACCTTCTTCTGGCGGTCTTCGGGAAGATTTCTTCATTCAGCATGTGGATGGTGCCAGATATATTAAAACTGGTGTTGAAAGAAGGACGCCAGACTATGTCGTTGGCGATAATGTCTTTGAGGTTGGCGGAGAGTCCAAAGGCTGGAGTCAGCTGAAGAATAGAAAGAATGCGTATCTCGTCAAAGAGACGTTGGTAGTACGGGACAATGAGATACCTCTATGGTTGTTTGGGTTTTTGTACTGAATGGACGGAAAGGATTAAGAGGGGCGGATGATAAGTTGATGGAAATATGTACCCCATTCCTAAAAGTTACTAAATAGATTAATTTGAGATATTAAATATGGAAATCATTAAATCAAAAGTTGTTTCTACTGTACGCCTAACGCAGGTTCTCATAGTTTGTTCAGTTCTTCTAGCTCTGTTTTTAAGTTATGGACAAATTGATGAAGAAGGAATTTTATATACTATTTTGTTCGTAATTATTATTTATCTCGCGATCAGGTTTTATACAAATTTTTGGTTTATCCCTTCACAAATTAAGTCTCTTTCTAAAATATCTAAACTAGCTGAAATTACTACAGATGGTATACTAGTTATGACTTATCTTGATCTCCACCCTAAAATAAGGCCATTCAAAGATGCCGAATATGCACTTAAAAGAGTCGAGTATAATCACCTTACCATGAATTTTCTCTATACTGTCAGCATTAAACTAAGAGAGAACAATTATTTATTTGTTTTTAAATATAATAATGAGCAAGCAGCTAACGAGTTAATAAAGATTCTTAGCAATAATGGAGTTAAAATTGAGATAGATATGAACTCACAAGATGTTTGGAAAAACTAATTAAAAATCATTTTAATAATAAAATCTTAAAGATTTCAAGAAAATCAAAAAAGAATTAGGAAAGTGAAGGAAATGAACGAATATCAACTACTGGAAAATGAAATGGATGCAATAAAAAATTCAACCACGGCTGATTTTTCACAACGTATTGAAGTTATCGAAGAGGTATTAGTTACATTAAGAATAATTGCCAAATTGCCCGAGAAAATCGAACAAGAGAAGTTTCTTCGTGGTAGAAAATTCGCTAATATTTGGGGGTTAAGTAGAAGGACATTTAATCTTTCTATAGCATCTTACCATGCTCTCTTGTATGGTTTTTATAACGCTAATCAAGCGTTAGAGCGTTCGATTTTTGAAAATTTTATAACTGCTTACTCGCTTTGGATAAATGATGTTGCGTTTAACGAGGAATGGATATGTTTTATGGCTAGTGAGAGTTTTGACAAAAAAGCATGGAAAAAATTTAATCCATTATCGTTAATGGAAAATATGAGCATATTCCCAGATAAAGCGACTATAAAATCAAATTATTATCATGGATTGTCTAAGTATACTCACTCCACACTACAATCTGCGAATATCGATTTAACCTATTCTAAAATAAGTGCCGATAGTGGATTGGAAGCATTATTAGCTTGGAACTTCGGTCATTTAGTTTTGTTAACAAAATCTGGGAAAGAATACTTTACGAAGTTTCCAAACTTAAATAAACGCATCAACGAAATAGGAGATAAAATCTTAAATGTTTTAAATAACAAACTTCCATTTACGAAATTTTAAGAAAACTTAAAATATTGCAGTTGGTGATCTAGATGAATGAAACCGAAATATTAAAACGTAAAATTGGTTGGGTAATACTTGGCTTTTTTGTTTTTGCTTTTGTAAGCGGCATCCGATGGGGAAATACAATGATTCCATCTCTAAGTACTGACACGTTGTCTATTTTGTGGATCGGAGGGCTAGTTATCGGCATCCTCTCATATTGGTATTACGATAAAACTCTGAAAGAAATGGATGGACAAACAGGTTCCCATACAGGTTATAGATAATACCTATACAGTAAACCCACCAAACCCTAACATCACTACAGTACCTCAACAATCCCCTAAAAAGTAGAAATCCCAATCTTTTGCCCTGTTTTACCTGTCCAAGCAAGCTTTCGTGTTCACGATTCCTGCCTAAACATTGTGATGGTGAACCATTAGCTAAAAACGCTTGATCTTTATTGTGCTATGGTTTACTGATATAATGACGCGATTGACGAAATGGTTTACTACTAAGATATTTTTGATGAAACTAGAATTGAAATATCAATCCACTAAAAATCAGGATTTGCTCCACCAGCATTTCATGCCCAAAGCATCGAAAGCAGTTTCAACAGCAAGGATGCTCGTAACTCGTTCATCGGCAGAAGGATCAAAGAGTTTTCT
>JAUSHJ010000044.1 GCA_030648615.1 Microcaldota archaeon
GAAAATCAGGTGCGTCTATCAATTTTTTCATTAGTCTGACATCTTCTAAAGTCTTTCCACCTGTAACTACACGTAAATGTGTAGCGCGTGTTTCAATTCTTTCTCTTCTTTGATCTTTATTAGGCATTATTAATTTCATGCCTTACCTCTACTATCAGTTTTAGAAAAAGAAATTAATCTTAAGGTTATTCCTTCGACAGATGCCATCCTATGTCCTTCTAAGATAACTGTCTGATCTAGTTTCCCTTCTACATGTATAAATACTCCTACACTAGAAACATGTAATAGTTTTAATTTAATATCTCTCTTAGGAGACCAGGCAGTTAGTACTTCTTCAGATGTTAGCGTGATTCTTGTAGTTACAGCTCCTTTTGTTACATCTATTGTTGCTCTTTCTTTTGAAACTATTGGTTCTGCAATAACAGCTAACGTTGGAGGCGATCGTATCTGTTCTCTTAACTTTGCTGGTTTTGCTTTAGTTCTAGTAGTCATATAATTAGTTATCTTCCCTAAGCTATTTAAACATTCGTTTTCGTACATTTTAGACAACTATTAGAAAAGTATTTAAAGTGGCATAAGCTAGAGTAGTGTATGTCTCTCACACTAATCGGTACAGGAATCTCATTTGACCTTACGCTTAGTGCTATTGATGAATTGAAGCAATGCGACGAAATCTACATTGAGCAGTACACTAATCTTATCGAGGAGGAAAAAATAACTACTCTCGAACAGAAAATTAATAAAAAAATCATTCGAATCGAACGAAAAGATGTTGAATCATCGTTCCTGGTAAACAAGGCTAAAACAGCTAAAATTGCCCTTTTGGCTTCAGGAGATCCGCTGACCGCTACAACACACGTTTCTTTAGTAATAGATGCTAAAACCGCAAAAATAGCTGTTAAAATCATTCCAAATTCTTCAATATTCACAGTAGCTGCAGGAAAGGCTGGTTTACAGATTTATCGTTTCGGAAAGACTGCTTCTTTAGTCAATCCAAGACCTAATTACACGCCTACTTCTGCTTTAGATTTAATAAGAGAAAATCAGCAAAGGAATGCACATTCACTGGTTCTTCTTGATACTGAGCCTAAGCCGATGGAAGCTAAGGTGGCATTAGAGATGCTAAAAGCGCTGTTGCAAGCGACTTCGTCGCAGTCGACTAGTAGCTTGAAGCTAGATGCTATGGTAGTTCTCTCTAGGCTTGGAGAAAAAGATGAAAAAATTAGTTACGGAACTATCGAGAAGCTACTTGCATCTAACCTAGGAAAACCCCCATTCTCAATAATAATTCCAGCAAAACTTCACATGGTTGAGGAAGAGTATCTGGAACTACTTAAGGTTTAATCAAAAATCTCTAGGCAGGTTTATAAACATTGATTGCCATAATATCTAACATGAAACAACGATCTATTAATCGATTATTCGGGGCATGGATATTGACTGGAGGAGTAGTTGGTTCTGTATTAGGTATAGGTACTGCACGTTCTGTACAGAGAGAATTAAAAGTCGAATTATCCGAATTTAAAACTGCAATTGAAGATGCAGGAAAATTAGCTACAACTTTTCCAAGAGCAATTAGTAATTCTGAACCAAGAACTAGAGCTGTTAATTTAAGAGATTTTGTTCTTTTAGATGCTACGTTAGTTGCAGCTTCACTTGCATTAATTGCTATTGGAGCATCGGCAATACGAAGAAAAGAAGAATAAGTCTAAGTTTAAAAATCCTAACCACGTTCTTAACTCATGCTTGAAACAATGAACGAAGTACTAGAAGCAAGACTTAAGCCCTATAAAAATGCTAAAACTCTTCTAAATTTCCTTAGAAATGACAAGCAGGTAAATTATCTTCTAGAAGCAGCAAATGCTGTGGCAATTCAAAGATTAGGTTACAATGATCATGGAGTAACTCATTCTACTATTACAACTTTTAATGCAGTAAAAATGCTTCAATTGCTTAACGAAAGCGGGATAACTCCGAATCTTCCAAAGGAGTCGAGACTAGCGAAATTCGAGGATTCGTTAGAAGTTGTAATAGCTGCAGCATACCTTCACGATATTGGAAATGCAGTAATGCGAGGAGAGCACGAATTATTTAGTTTAATCCTAGCAAAAGATATTCTCAATAGGTTTTACGAAAAAACTACTCCTTTAAATGAAAGAAAGAAAGCAATGGTTCTTGAGGGAATAATCTGCCATATGGGGAATCCTGCCTGGCCACCTACGAGTTTAGAAGCAAAAATAATCCCAGTTGCTGATGCCTGTGACATGCAGGAAGGAAGAGCAAGAATTCCATATAGTCTAGGAAAGAAAGACATTCATGGTTTATCTGCTTTAGCTATAAAAAAAGTCAGGATAAAGGAGGGAAAGAAAAAACCGTTGCAGATATATGTGGAGATGGATAGCAGTGCAGGTGTATTCCAGATAGAAGAACTATTGTTAAGGAAAATAAAAGCAGCTTCTTTTGAGAGCTATGTAGAGATAACTGCTAATATTCTGAGCAGAAAGGAAGTTCTTACTTACCTGGATTGATTATATCATTTACTTCAAATTATCGATACTCTAAAGTTTGTCTGGCAGTAGCTACAAATTCTTCAATTATATTTTTTGCCGTTCCACTGCACTTTACTATTTCTGAAAATATTCTTTCCATTACAGTCCTATCTAGGTCAACGGTTCTTTTTAATACGTCTCCACAACGAAGTCCAATTTCAGAAGCTCCGCCTTCCAGAGTTCTTAAAATAAAGAGTGTTCTTCTTATTCTTGTTTCAGTAGCGGAATTCGGATTAATCATAGTTGCGAGTAACAATCCAGGATCTGCTAATTTTACATTAACTATCGTATCATCATCGAGTTTAACTGTAAATGTTCTTGCTTTATCAATGTCTGTCGGAACAACTATTATTGGGCCAACGCTTCCGTGAAACAAATCAAATCCTTTAAAATCCAGGTATCTGGGATCGTCTGCTGGAAAAGAGAAAAATGAATGGACAGAGAGTTGTTCTACATCAGTTACAACCTCATTAGTTCCATACATCCTTCTTCTGAAATCAGTTAATCTTTTAACACGTAAAACTCCATCTAAATGTTTAGGTATTAGTTTAATTACTGCATCCACATCGGTTGTTTCCATACCTACGGTTCTGCTTGTTAATTCAGCATCAATGTAAAATCTTGATGCCGTTCCGCCTATGAGCATTATGTCTGCACCGCATATGTTTGATCTTCTAAAAATATTAAGTGCCTGATCCAATATGGGTTCTTCTTTTTTTGAGAATGCAGTCCTGTTAAAAATATCTTTTTTAGTGTAAACTTGCCCACTATTAAAAGTTAATCGTGCCATAGCATGTTTATACACTAATTAGTATTTAAATGTTATGTTTTGTTTATTTTAGTGTTTAAAGTATAAGTTATAGAAAATGGAAAGGTATTTAAATATAAATCGTGTAATATAAGTATGTCAAACCTTACTTTTAAACAACTTCTACCTCGTATTCATGAAATAAGAGAACATCAAAAAGGGATAATTAGAGTTAAAACACTCCCTGATTTACTTTCAACAGAATTTGATGTAGTTAGCATTGGCGCTAGGCCTTCAGGAAGAATGCACGTTGGCAACATATTCGTACTTGTCAATGCTATCCATTATTTACAGAAAAATCCAAATGCAAAATTAGTTTTTGATATCATGGATTTAGATTTTGACAATCAAAGAGGTCGAATTTTTACACCATTCTCAGTAATGCAAAGTACAATAAATTTTATTGAGCAGGTTGAACTTGCAACAAAAATAATTTGTGAATCATTTGGTGTTAATCAGGGCAGAGTTATAGTAAGTTTACTCTCTAGACGTCTAGATCTTAATACGGAAAATGAAAAGATCCCAACTTTAAGATCCGGATTCCTTCAATTGTTTAAAGATCCTGAACTAACCAAGGCACTTAAATATGCTGTAGTGAATCCTACTCCAGGACGAAGATTTAAACCTCCCGTTTCCCTCATCTGTCAGAATTGCCATCAATCATCAGTAGAGTACGCAGTTTATGATTCTAGAGAAGATAGATTTAAAGCAAATTGTAATAATGATCAATGCCCAATCAACGAATATAGTACAAAATTAGATTCAGGTGAAGCGTTCAATATTATGTATACTGTTGATCCAATACGTGATCTTCTTCTAAAGGGAAAAGTAGTCCATATTTTTGGCGGGGATTATGATCAGCCTTATTTGGGTTCAGGTTCTCCTAAGTTTGCTGCAATAGCTGCTGCCAATGAATTAGCTAAATTGGTTTGGAAAATAGAAACGAATAGTCCAGCATTTTTTATTACTAATTTAATTACCGATTCTCACGGAGTCAAAGTATCAAAAAGTATCGGCAACTCATCCAATCCAGATGTATCAATAGAACGACATCTTGAATTGGAAATTGATAAAGCAATCAGAATTGTAGGTATGGTGCTAGAAGGAGTATTAAGTGGATTCACACTGACTCACGAGGCGGCAGCATAGGTAGATCATATGTTACAAACTCAACACGCAAGGATTATCCGAAGTCCTGAAGAATTTAGTCGAAGTGCAGCATCTAGGATAAGTGTAACTCTAAGACCCAAAGATAAACTTTACCTTGGAGATGCGATATTATTAGCTAGTGCAATAAAACATCTTCGAGAGACTCCAGAAGCGAAACTAAGAGTTGACATTGCAGATTTAGACGTAGATCTTCAGAGAGGAACATATTTTTTGCCATATTCTCGTGATCCCAGATCGCTTGTAATCACGGAACGAATTATAACTATTCTAAATCAGTTAACTGAATCGATTCCATCACTTAAAAATCGCATATATGTAAAAATATTTTCAAAATGGATGGAAGATGAAAAGTTTATGGATTTCTTTTCTGTTTTGTTAAGAGACCCAGTAAAAAGCAGAAAAGTAAAGCGTGAAATTACCGGAGGTTCTCATCGTTCTTTCGAATTACCGTTTTTTCCAATATGCGATATATGCGATCATACGACCACTTGTTTTGGGAAAATTAATCGTGTTGATTCCGATGTATTTTTAGTTGGAGAATGTAGAAATCCAGAATGTGGTAGTAAGTTACTCGTTGCACGAAATATCTCCAAACCAGGGACATATGGTGTATACTATTTGCTTGATAATGCTGGCGATGTTTTTAATCTTCCAGATTTTGGGATAACTGAAGTACATTTTACTGGGTTAAAACCAGATAGAACTTGGGGTCAGAAACAGAAGATTCTAGCAGATGTTAACTATAACTTACTTTCTTTTTTGGTATCTTCCGGTGTTGAAGTGCCAGCTTATTACGGTATACCAAGAATAACTGAGCCGTCAGCTAAAAAAATTACGTTAGATGATTTCATGCTTAAACAGGCTGTTAATGAAATAGGGGCAATCGATGCCATTATAGATATTCTTTCTAAAAATCCGTGGACCGAATTGCCCACAATGCTTTTTATTTAGAATATAAACTCATTTTTACTTAAAACACAACATATTTAAACTCTTCCATACACATATAATACATAATTAAACACACTTAGAGCCAAGGCTCTGAGTATACACTCGAGGTGGAAATATGGTAAAAAGAACAACTAAGTCAGTAAAAACAAAGAAAGTAAGCTCAGTTAAGAGTATTGTAAGCAATATAGACGTAACCAAGGTCGCCATTATTGTAGTCGGTTTGGCAATTGTTTACGCAGTAGTTAGCGGCGTTGTTTTATAGTAACAACGTTAGTTTATTTTTTTATTTTTGTTTGATCATGTGTCAATTCGGCACGGAAACTCATGGTTTTAACCTTGGGAGGAAGTGCCGAATTTACACAACTTTGCCCTCCCAATTGTCCTTTGGACAATGGGCGCAATGTCGCAGTTGCGACATTCGCGTCGGCCCTAATGAAACCACAGCCTTTAGGCTGTAGTGGCCGAATGGGCAAATCATTTTCTCTAAAGAATATCGTCTTCCCTACTTCCGTAGTAATGAAATAACCTATTAATACTAGTCCGATCATCCCTAACATCGTAGTATTCAACGGTACAAGGCTGAATATTGACGCAATAGGCTGGAAGTATATTATTCCTAGCGAAACTAGTGCAGCACCTAATGACCCCCCAATTAGAAGCCAGGAAGGCATACTCTGGAAGAATGGCAAGCGAGTCCTGAGAGAGAATACAATTAGCATCTCAGAAAGAACCGATTCCAGGAACCAGCCAGTACGGAAAGTAGCCATATCAGCACCCAGTACAAAATACGCTAAACTAATGAAAATTACATCAAAAATAGTGCTTATAGCTCCAAAAAATAACATGAATCTAGAAATAAATTTTATGTCCCACTTCTGAGGTTTTCTAGTAAACGAAGAATCCACATTATCGCTTGAAATTGTCATTAACGGAAGATCCGAGAGAAGATTATTCAGAAGTATTTGAGATGGTAGCATGGGCATGAAAGGAAGAAAAAATGATGATAACGCTACGGTAATCATATTGCCTTGGTTTGCACTCATAGTATTCAGTATGTACTTGGTAATATTGCCAAAGATTCTACGGCCTTCCTCAACTCCGTCAGCTACTACACCTAAACTTTTTTGAAGTAAGATTATGTGTGAGGCACCTTTAGCTACGTCTGCAGCAGTATCTACAGAAATACCCACATCTGCAGTCCTCAACGAAGGTGCATCATTTATTCCATCTCCTAGAAATCCTACAACGTGCCCATTTTTCTTAAGAGTTTCGATTATACGGAGTTTTTGCTGGGGAGTAACTCTGGCAAATACGTCGAATCGTTCGAC
>JAUSHJ010000048.1 GCA_030648615.1 Microcaldota archaeon
ATGATAATTGTTTTCCCTGCAATTGCTTTGCTGTAAGTATACTCGGTCCGTTGAAGTGGTGATCCATATATAATGCAGCTTTTTGATGTGGATTTTCACCGTATCTCAAATCCTGTAATTTTTTGAAAGAAAGATTAGCATAGTCTGGGAATTGTCCTTTCTTGAATGTGTTCCTGAAATAGTTTGCTATCACTACATCATAATGTGCAACGTGTTCGAATGCTTCCAATGCTAACTGTTCCAGCATCTCGTTTCTTATCTCGCCGTTTAATAATTCGCTTAGTACTTCAGAATATTTTTGAGGATTAACAATCACTGCTACGTTTTCATAATTCTTTGCAGCGCTTCTTAGTAGTGCAGGTCCTCCAATATCTATATTTTCTATCATCTCATCATGTTTGGCATTTTTCAATAATGCATCTTCGAACGGGTAGAGGTTGACGACTACTAAATCAATGAGTGCAATATTGTTCTTTTTTGCTTCTTCTAAGTGTGTTTTCTTTTTTCTGTCTGCAAGTATTCCACCATGTATTTTGGGATGCAACGTTTTTACTCTACCGTCCATCATTTCAGGAAAACCAGTAATTTCACTTACTTCTTTTACATTTACTCCAGAATTAGCAAGCAGTTTAGCCGTTCCGCCACTCGAGATAATTTCAATACCTACTCTCTCGAGTTCTTTGGCGAATTCGACAATTCCTGTCTTGTCATAGACGCTTATTAGTGCACGTTTAGGTTTGATTGGCATAAAATAACGAACCAGTACTCAATCTGAGTTGATATAACTATTGAGAACCAGTTATCTATTATGCAGTACAGGTTATTTTAAACATATTCATACAATTGCACAAGCATATACTCTTTGCCACACTTTTAATATCTTTCGGTATATAACAAATTATGGGTGTTTTAATTGTTAAAATCAACTATAACTAATACTTTTGCTAGAACTTCCAATGGTCAGAGTCAGATACCAGTACTTGGAGAACATATATCTAGGTCTAGTACAAGCTGTAGAAAAACAAATTTCTACGTTACAACGACTCAGTTTAGTGCTGTAGTCGGTTTGATAGTTTCAACTATCTGCGAAAAAGTAAGGGATGGAGATGGAAAATTCAGATACTTTACATTGGATGGCAGAGAATTTGTAATTGATTCAATTAAGGTGACAAATGGAAATATGACAAAATATCTATTTGATGATTCTCAGGTTGCAGAACTGGATGCTTCGATGAAAGCGGAAAAAACATCATATCTTTCTTGCAGGATAGTTTGCAAGGCACTAAAATTTTCTCTAATTACAATACGACAAAAAATTGCAGTTAATGACGGGAAATTACCAATTTCTTTATTGGATGGGAGAATTTTTGTGCTTGACACATATGCTCGTCCTGAAGGCCGTGAAGATATTTTCTTCAGAACTGTCCAGATTGACGAAATATTATCAGAAATAAAAAAACAAAATGCATCTATTGTGACAATTCCTCAGATGGTTAAGCGTTTAAGGAAACGCGGGATAGAAACCACTCCACATGTTATCTACGGTGTATTCCGTTCAGAAGGAAATCTTCTTACAGTACGTGTAAGCGGGAAACCCCATCAGTTAGAACTGAAAACCGCAACAGGGGGTAAAAAGTCAAGTGGTCACCAGCGTTATCTTACTACAAAAGAGTTTAAATTATTCGCAAAATGGATGGAGAGAAGAGCAAGACTATCAATGGCCCCTAAAGGTTGTATATTTGCTACTGAAGCCTGCGAAAAACTCGGATTAAAGGAAGGCACATTAAAAAGACGAATATTGGCAGGTGAACTTTCAGCTAAAAAACGCGGCGGACAATACTATATTACATCAGATCAGTTTGAAGAATTAAAAAAAGAATTTATTGCAAAAACTCCTCCGCAAGGAGCAGTGGCTCTTTTGGGTGAGATCTCTAAATATGGTTATTCTACCAACTGGCTTTCTCAACGAATTGTTAGAACTAAAAAAGGTTTTTTCTTTAAATTTACTGATGAAAATGGAAAAATAAAAAAGATTCAAGTTTATCAGGATAAACATAAAAAATACTGGGTAGCTGGAGCTGATTTTGCAGAATTCAAAAAAAGTGAAGCGATGTTTGGACCTAAAGGAACTCATTGCGATTTCAAATTTGTTGCAGCTGCAATAGACTTAAGCCTGATAACCCTTCAGCAGTTAACTCATGATGGTATGCTTCCTCTTCATCTTCAAGGTACTCCTAATTTTGGGTTAAGAATCGTGAAGAGAGGTGTGAAATGCTTTGTTAAAAAATCAGACGTATTTGCTTACCTGAGAAAAAGAGATAATCTGGATTTTAGTCGTTTCATTATAGATGAAGACAGGAAGAGAATCATCTTGTCAGAAAATTATGGAGTTGCGGTGCCTATCTGTCCAGAAAATGAAATGCCTGCAGAACATATTGGCCTGCTTTCTTTCTATTCGCGTTTATTTTTTTCTTCTGAATCTGCTGCAGTAGAACTTATTATAAAGTTTTTGAAAAACCATGGAAAAATAAGAGAAGAAGCAGGTCTGGCAAAACTATGGGTTGCCAAAGATTATTGTGTTACTAAATCATTAAGTGCAAAGAACTATTCCAGAATTTCCCGTCCTTTTGGTAAGAAAGCAGTCGTGGACTTATTCCGCACACATCCTTCCAAGGGTTCCAAGATTTTTGTAAAAGGAAGCCCGTTTTTAGATGATAATGAAATAGACGATCTGAAAAAGTCTTTAGCAGAAGACCACGGAAAAAGAACCGGAGATGCACTTTATCCAGCTACATTCTGATTGAAAAAATAATCTGCTTTGATAAAAGAATTAAACGCCTTTGACAAAATGATTTTTGTCAAAATTTGATTTTTTTAAAGAAAAAAATCAACGCCTTCCGCTTGAACTGCGGTTCAAGTCAGTCGTTTTTTATGAGTAAAAAACGCCTCCGCCGGGGTTCGAACCCGGGTCGCAAGAGTGACAGTCTCGTATGCTAACCACAATGCGTTAATAGCACTAGCCATCAAACACTACACTACAGAGGCAGAATTATCCCGAAACAGAAACAATTTCCGTTTCGATCTATACTCATCCAACGTTGCCAGACCAAAATCTGTAATTCAGTGACCTTCGGTCACTATCTCTCCAAGTTCTCCGAACTTAGAGATCGGTATTACTTATTTGGACGAGTATATAGAATACAATTAAACTGCAAAACCTTTTTAAACTAAGTCGGTATCTTTATAAAAACATCCATGCTAAATATCTCATAGGTGTCGGTATGGGTGGAAAAGAAAGGAGATTAGCAAGGGCAATAGTGTCGGTGGTCTCCTGTTTTTTTCAGCAGCCGCCCCGCTGTTATCGAGGGCGGACGAGAGGTTTATAACTATGGTTGGCGGAGCTTTTGTATTTAATGCATCTGAAGTATCTCGATCTATCCTAGGTGCTACACCTTCAGTAGTTGATCCATCTCAAAAAATCAATGAACTTTTCGATAAGATAATTATAGATGCTGGTCACAAGCCGTTCACTTCTGTTAGCGTTCAAGCACAGAAAAAGGTTTCTCCTGTTGTAACTGATTTTCTTCAGCTTGCTAAAGTCATAACTCAGATGCCTTCAAAGGATAATAACGAACTTCGAGAACTTCAAAAAGTGCTTTCAGGTTTTGATCCTAAAATGAAAGATTACTTGATCGTTGGTGGTAGTAGTAAACCTAATCCTAAATATGCGGATGCTATGACCGCATTTCAAACTTATCTAAATATAGATAAAACTGGTAAGCTTAATCAGGAAACATTAGATGCTCTAAGAGTTAAATGGAACGCGACTCAATCAACTTCATTAGATGCGGTTCCAGCGGTAGTTGCAGCACCCGAGCCAAAAGTTGGGAGACCTTATGTACCACCTCCTCGGAGAACTGAAGAAACTCCAAAATCAGATGTAATGTCTACTGAAGATCAATGGGCAGAAATTCTAAATGGATGTGTTGCTCAAGAACTTAGATCTGCTCAGTTACTCAAACAAAATTATGATCCGAGCTATCTTAATAACGTTAATGAAATTCTTCAAAATGTACGAGATCTCCAAGGTCAAGGTACTCCCGGGTTGCCTCGAGCTAGACAATTTCTTATCAGTGCCGAATTACTTCTCACAAAAATTGAATTGCAAGTGCGTATAAATGATGATTATAATACTAGGAAATATGATGATTTTGATACTAATGCATATGATCATACGGTGCTTACTAATATCAATAATAATCTCCAAACTGCATACACCAGAATAACTCAAAGAAATCTTTCAGAGGCAAGAAGATTGTTAGAGAAAGTCGCAGCTGATCTAGATAATCTGGAAGGATCAGTTAAGAAATCTGTAGTTGCAAAACCTGATGGTGCTATAGCCTCCGAACCAACAGTAGAAGCAGGAGCTGTATTAGCATCGGTTGAAACATCTACCTTAAATCCAGCAGAATTAGAATCCAGAAGACAATTGCTCATCGGACGTGCAAAGGCAGTGCTGGATGATAAAAATACTATTCTGGATAATCGTGTTTTTGTAAGAGAAGCTAACAAGAGTTTGGCAGATGGCAAAGCTGTGCAGACAGAAATGAAAGCAAATAATTTAACTGAAGCTAACCGAATTTTAGATGTTGCAGAATGGAGCATCTACTATGCAGAATTGAATACTCGTACTAATGTACTTAGTAATGTAGGTTTTCTTATTGACAGTTGGGTTGCTACTAATCCTTTTTTTTATTATCTGGGTTTATATGAAATCGGTGGAGGTAATAGAGATC
>JAUSHJ010000050.1 GCA_030648615.1 Microcaldota archaeon
AGGTTGTGATTATCGAAATGTAAATCTATGAATGTATTTTCGTAGCTACCAACTGAGAAATCACTCCTGTTAACACCTTCCCGAAGTGTCCCACTAGCTTTTATGCGGATTATGGCAGAATCATCAATACGTTTTAGCTCAAGAACTTTCTTTTCTATTATTTCTTTTACTTCTGACATGGGAGCATTGTCAAATTTCATCTCTTCATAAAAGAATTTTCTGCATGCAATAGGAACAAATTCATGAATTTTTGAAGAAGTATCATAAAGTTCATAACCTCTAGATGCGGTCTCTTCTTTTTTCAACTGAGTAACAACAGTGCTTCCGGGAATTATAAATTTTCCTTCCAATTTTATTATTCGTTCATGTATGTGGCCATTGATAACCAGATCAAATGGAAGTTCTCTTAGATATTCTAGAGAAATCTCATGAGTTGCATTCGGGATAAGTTCTCTTATGGATTGATGAAGCACCAATATTTTGAACGCATTTTGCTCAGGAATAAATTTCCCCATAACTTGCTTCAGTGCAGTTTCAGCCAGTTCTTCTGGAATGCTCCCTAAACCGAATATTTGTATTTTCTCTCCTTTGTATTCAAATATTTCCTGAGTCCCATGCAACAGTTTCAAGAGACCAGTGGCTGCGATTAGTTGCACCGGATTAGTTAAGTCTCTGCTTCTTCTCTCGTGATTGCCGAATATTGCAAAAATAGGTTTTTTAACTTGTTTTAGTATTTCGATTGCTTTTTTTATCGTCTCTAATTTTGGAATTTTTGTATCGAAGACATCGCCAGCATAAATTATTACGTCTGCCTTCTTGTCTGCATCCTCAAATGCAGCAGCTGCCTGTTTTAGTGAATCTTCTTCGAATCTTGCGTAACCCAGGTGAGTATCTGAAATTATTGCTATCTTCATAAAAATAGTTTTGGCTGATTGGGATTAAAATATTACTCTTTATTTTGTGTTGTCCTATAAACCCCATAAAGAATGAGTAAAGCTCCGGCAATTGTAAATAAAGATGGAATTTCTCCCAAAGCAAACAAAGCAAGTGCTGTGCCAGCCAAAGGCTCGAGTGCAGTTACGATGAATATCTTCTGTGCCTTTACTTTTCTTACTCCTTCCATGAATAGAATGAATGGAATGCCTGTACAAATTATCCCTATTATTGCCAATTGCCACCAATTATCTAATAGTACTGAAGCAGATTTTACATTTACAAATAATAGAAACATGATACTAATTACCAAATATTGCCAGAATGCCATGTAAAATCCTGAAACTTTTTTCATAATTGGTTTTGCTGTCAATGCCATGGCAGCATAGAAGAATCCAGAACCAAGTGCAATAACATTTCCAAGTGTTTGTGTCGAATCAAAAGAAAATGTTCTGGGGTCCAGAATAAGGATGATACCTATTAGTGTTATGAATACTCCAATCAACGTTTCCTTTTCTATTTTTTCTTTCAGGAATAATTTAGCAAGAATAACTGAAAAAATAGGAGCAGTATATAACAGGAAAACGGCGTTTGAAACAGTAGTGTGTAACAACGAATTAATATATAGAAAAATTGAAAGACCCTGAAATATCCCTACCATTACAGTTTTTGCTGGAGTTATAAGTAAAAGATCCTTTAGTTTATTCCTGAATAGGACTATGGCAAATATAGTTGCTGTGGCTATGGC
Source organism: Microcaldota archaeon (assembly GCA_030648615.1). GTDB lineage: Archaea > Micrarchaeota > Micrarchaeia > Anstonellales > Bilamarchaeaceae > JAUSHJ01. The sequence continues at coordinate 1,682 of JAUSHJ010000050.1, forward strand.
AGCTCTGAAGAAAACAAGAGATTGTGCATCAAGATTTTGTGTAAGTTTTATGAATACACCTACAACTCCGGCAAGAATCGAGTATAGGACTAATTGGATGTAACCACTACGTTCATCTTTCATATCTGATTTATTTAGTAGAGATTGATAAATGCCATGTTTCAGTGTCTTCATATCAGTCAGCCATCCTATGCATCAAGAGAGAATATATCGTGTTTGCTTTTGCCATTTTTCTCTAACTCCTGAAAGATTTGCTCCGTAATATTTTCTTTTATTTTCATATAATTTTCTTTACCTAACTCCGAATTTCCTATAGCATACTTCTTATTTTTAGTATTGAAACAGAACATTGAATCCTGAAGATTTTCACAATTATGGCAGAAATAGGAATCGGAACAACTATTGCAACTGTCCATTTCCAGGCAACGCTGAAGATTCACAGAATGATAGCAGTTAATGCAAAATGCAGAATCGAAAACACTATCACAACCAAATACATTTTGGGAGCTTCTTGGCCAGAACGAGTAAGCACAATATTTTGAGTAAACGCTGCAAACTGAACGATAACAAAATGCTGCATCTATAGTTATGGTACATTCCAAGTTATTGATATTCTGTCCGTCTTGAATATCACTATTGAAAAATGCTATTTTTCCAATTTTTTCATGTGCATTTTTTAGGCTGAGAGACCCTACCTCTTCTTTAGTCAGCTTTAGTGATTGGCCAATGGTTTTGGCCTCTTCTAATGTAAGCAAACGATTTTTTGGCATATCAGAATAATTGCCGTAGTTAGCAAGAAAAACATCCTTTCCGCTTGCTACAGATTTCTGTCTTTGAAAACCATGTACGTGCCTGGCAAGCCATAACGCGTATGAATCGATTCCATTTGATGGTTTCTTTTTTAGTAGTAACTCTATTGTCTTGCTAAATTCCTCATCTATTTTTTTTCTATCGGTGGGCGACTTATTTGACAGTTTGGGAGATAGCTCATTAGCACCTATCACTACGTCTTCATCGCAGTTTTCTACTATTTCCGGAAGAGAAGGAAGTCTCTTTTCTTTTTTAAGTTCTGTAAGCATCTCTGAGACTAGTTTGGATTTTAGTTCTTTATATTTTTCAGGAGCAAGTTCCAGATTACCTATAGTGTAGCGTTTATTTTCTAGATTAAAAGAGAAAATACAATTGGAACAGTTCTTCAGCCCATGAGAATAATAACAGTCAGAGGAATCCTGACTCATCCATAGTTCAAACGATCGCTTTACTCTGGTAAGCTCATGGCATTTGAGGCAAAACTCACATTGGCTGAATGCATTACCACCGAAACCATGAGTATCTAGTCTAGCTAGAGTACAATAGGCCATGTATTTGGAATTTCCAGAAAGAGTCGTATTGTAGACATAAAAACTATCATTTATGTTGGAACTACTTTCAACATATTTTGAATTTCCGAGTATTATATTTCCTGTGTAATAGACTCTGTCCTGAATAGCTTCTACTATGCTGTCAATATCCTTAATTTCATTTATGTTGAGTGGCTGAAATTTTTTTCCAACTTCAATTTCGTCTAGACTTATTGATTTTGAATTTTTTGAATAGTCTTTCGTAGAGTAAATAACTTCTTTTCCTGAAATGCTTGATTTCTTTACCAGAGGTTCGTCTATCATTTCTGAGAGCCAGCCACTATAATTAGTATAACTACCTATTTCTTCCCCGAAAAGGAGTTTGCAGATATCGTTCCAGGCAGATTCTAGTTCTTTCATTTTTACACCATCATGTATAATCGATTAGAGAACGCAATTCCTCACTTAACTGAGGATGATATGATGAAATATCTGCCAGAGTTGCAACAATTCTAATTCTGCCTTCTTTGATCAATTTAGCAAGTTCAATTTGACCACGAGGATCGAAACGATCAAGATTTTTAACAAAAACTATTTTGATTTGATCTCTTTGAGTAGGTATTGGAAGCCTCTCCCAAGTCCTTACGATTATTTCCATATTAGTCGCAGTTTCAATATCAACTTCTGTCAAATGTTCTCCTTTTCTTCCTACAAACTGTTTTTTTGCATATTCGTAACCTATACCATCAGTTACAAGTAACGAAGATTTAGTATTGGCCGTAATAAATCTAATTATTCTAGTTTTTTCCTCTCCGTTGGGGCCACGAATTAAAGGTTCAACTGAAGGTTCAACTGATTCGGGTGTACCACCCCTCCTTGAAACTAGAATCGTATAATCTTTTCCTCCTGGTTTTCTTACTGTTTTCATAGTTTCACCTTGCCACAACTAATTTAATTAAGTTTTTCTCATATAAATAATATAATAGCATGATTTTCAGAAAAACAGAAAGCTTTTAATTATTTTACTTAAATAAATAGAATTATGGAGCAACTAGATACTATAGATAGAAAAATACTGAGCGAACTTGATAGAGACAGCAGACAAGCTTACTCAGCAATTGCAAAGAAAGTCAGAGCTAAGAAGGACACAGTAAAATATAGGATAAATAAACTCAGACAAGACGGGATTATTGAAGGATTCTATACCGTAATTAACTATTCTAAATTAGGATTTTTATTATTTAGACTATACATACAAACAGAAGGAATTTCAGAGGATAAAAAACTAGAACTTCTAACTTATTTGAAAGAGCACAAAAACGTAAATCTAGTATTCCGGATTACTGGACGTTATAACTTCAGTTTTGATGTCTGGGTTAGAGATATATGGGAGTATGAAAAATTCTGGTATGGATTGATAGAAAAATTTGGAGTTTACTTTTCTAATTATCATTCAGCACTAAAAACCAGATATACGGAATTTAGCAGAAATTATCTTGCTGAAGATGGAAAAGAAAAATTGCAATTCACAATTTCCCAAAAAACAGAGAAAGAAGATTTGGATGAATTGGATTTCAGAATATTGACGACCATATCTAAAAATGCTAGAGAATCCCTAGTGAACATGGCAAAAAAAGCAGGAACTTCTGTCGTAACTGCAAGAGAGAGACTACGGCAATTAATCAGGAAGAAGGTAATTGTTGGATTCAGAACAATGCTAAACTATGAAAAATTAGGTTACCAGTATTATAAGGTAGATTTGTGGTTTAACAATATGGAGAACTACACTCAGATAATACAACGAGTCCTTTCTCATCCCAATGTAATATACACTGAAAGAACTTTGGTTACGTCACATTTTGAGTTTGATCTCGAAGTGAAAGACTTCAGGCAATTTATATCTATAATGGATGAATTTGAAAAAGAATTCCCAGAAGATATCAAAAGATATGAGTATTATACGTTGATTAAGAATTACAAGACGAACTATCTGCCGTCATTGTAGAGAAATACCATTTAGAAAACGATTTTAAAACTGCGCATACACATTATAATGATACCTATGGTAGAGGAACTGTTATTTTCGATAATACTAATATCAATAATATTGGTATTGACCTACTTCGCGACTAGATAAATCGCCGTATTCCCATAGTTTAGTTATTTTCGGGCCCGTAGCTCAGTCTGAAGTGAACTTCGTTCACATATTTCACGAAGCTTGCTTCCTGAAACGGTTGGAGCGTTCGACTGATAATCATACATCAGATATCGAAAGGTCCTGCGTTCAAATCGCGGCGGGCCCATTCATACTTATTTTATTAGTTTTTTTAATTTACTAATTTCTGCATCGCTCTTAACACTTATTTCATTGAAGTGGGTTTTAGTAGCCATGTAACCTTTTGCTCTCAGTTTCTTTATGAAATCCTCAATCTTCGGAACAGATGCTGATTTTACTTTTTTACAGAGAAGATGCACATTATAGTAGAACGCAGGCATGCCAACTTCCCCAATGAGCAGATTAAGTTTTTTCTCTATTTCTTTGGCATCTGTGTAGTTTCTTTTCTCATTTAACACCAGCATCTTCTGCAATATTTTCTTATCATGCAATTCTCCTAGCCACAATTGCCCTCCGTAGTCAGTTTCACTCTTGCACTGCTCGCATTTATTCTTCATTCTTTTACCAGTAGATCGCCAACCACAAATATTGCAGTAAGAAACGTAACCGAATTGATTTACTGTATCATCGGAAGCTTCTGCACCTCTTACTACTTTCAGAAAAAGTTTGATATAGTGACGATCAGATAGTGAAATTAGAGGCACGATGCCAAAATTATGTTCTGATGCTGCTTCTGCAACTCTCTTAATGAAAATTCTTGTGCCAACTTCGTGAGTGAACTCATTGTTCAAACTTTTTGAATGATAGTTCTTCAAGCAGGCAGTAGCCTGAGGTCCGCAGAGAACTGCAGTATCTGTTGCACTCACTGAAAGATACCATTCTTTCATATCATTCTGAGAACGCATAATGTCGTTTAAGTAAGGAACAGGAGTACCGAAAGGATCGATTTCAACGAAATCATAGTCTAGAAAATTTGTGCAGAATTTTTCTATTTTAACACAAACTACATTCGCACGAGTAATTTTATTAATTTTAATATTTTTTTTAGTTCGAACTATCGCATTTTTACTTAAATCAAGGAAAGTTATTTCTTTTACATTCTTATTTTCCTTAGCATAACGAATGCCACGAATACCTGAAGCACAGAATGCGTCTAAAAGTTTCATTTTTCCTTCCAGTGCACCAACTGCCAGAGAGAAAAAGCCCCTACAGAATCTCATTTCTGAATTATAGAACGTATTTTTGCTGTCGAATGATATTTTTTCTTCTTTTGTTAGAGTAACCATGGTAATGCCTTTTGTCTGTTATCGTATAATAATATTATTAAGTAAACGAACATTCCATACACATTTAAACTTTCTCCCACATAATAATTATGTAGAAATACGGTTAGTGGTTATGCTATGATTCGAGAAATACCAAAAATTCCAAGTAGATCAAAGACGTTTCACGAAAGAGTAGTAGAAGCAGTTGGCACGAAAGCTACGGCACATACTATGAATAGGTGGAAATTAGCTGCTGATGGAATTGCTCTTGCCAGAGGAGAAGGGATTGCCTTGGAACTTGTAGCAAGTGCACCAACAGTCAACATATTAGTATTTACAGCCTGGAAAGATCTTCTGAGCATTTTTAGTAGCAGCTCTAGTATACCTGAAATGTATGCAGACGTATTCAAACACGGTACGCAGTTAAGGATACGCGTAATTTTAGCCAAGAAACCAAATTTTAAGGCTGAGGATTATGCTATAACGAACATAGTGATGAGAGATGCCATGAATAATTTTGGAGTGGAAATAGCATTGGGCATACTTAAGATCTCTGATAATTTCCAAGAATTAAGATCAAATATAGAAACTGTAGAAAATTCATTGCAAACTCCAATTTTAGCAGGAGTGATATATGCCACATCAGAAAAAGGACTTCGTTCTGCCATTGGCAAAGCAGTAGACGCTAAAACAGGATTTTCTGATGCTACGGAAGCTAAATTGATGCTTTTTACAGCTTTGAACAGTAGAACTTCTGAAG
>JAUSHJ010000052.1 GCA_030648615.1 Microcaldota archaeon
TGGTCTTATATCAAGAAAGAAGGGCAATTACTTCTTCGGTGATGGTAGTGGAAAGAAGCTATCAGAAATAATTAGAGAAATATATTTGTCTAGAGTTAATCAGTGTTTTGGGAACGTAGGTGAAGCTCTCGATAAGCTGGAAAATAGTTTTGTACAATGATGCTTAAGACTTACATCCAACATTATAGATATCATACTTCAAATCTTTTTTTGTTGAAAGCTCACCGTATATCTGCTCCATAATAGCTTTTTTTATTTTTCCATATTCAATTATTGAAAATTCGGAATTACCAATACAATTACTGCGGTTCTTGACATTGAAACAGAACATTGAATTGCGCATACCTTCGCAATTGTGGAGGAAGTAAGAATCAGAACAATAGCCAGAACAATCTATTTCAAAACAACGCGTTTGGTTTGTGCAGGAATAACAGTTTACTGAGAATTCCGAACTGAATGATGAATCGCATCCAAAAACATGATCACTGTTCCTTGGCCAGAAACAATAACCAGAATTCTTTCCGTAAAACAAAAGAGAACTGCGATAATTATTCACGGAATCAAAACAAAGTGAACATTCCATGTTATTGTGATTATTACCTCCAAATAGATCTACATTGAAAAATGCAATCATAGTTATCTTTTCATGCACATTTTGCATGCTTAGTTCATTCACTTCTTTATCTAGCATCTTTACTTTCTCTCCAAGTTCACGTGCTTCATTTTCGTTTAACAGTCTGTCTCTGGGGAGCTTCGAATAGTTTACTGTATTTGGCATGAACAGTTCCTTTCCAGTTGCAGCAGAATGAGCGGAAACCGTTACTTTTGTATGTCTAGTGAGCCATTTTGAATAGCTATCTATTCCGCCTTCCAGTGGTTTTCCAAAAATTACTCTGGTGGTATCAAGAAACGCATTCTCTATTTTTTCTTTGTCAAACTCTTCATCAGTTAATTTTTCCTTTCCCGAAATAATGGGTTTTTTTACAGGTGATTTTGACACCAATTCTACAAGAGAAGGAAGTTTCTTCTCCTTTGAAAGAATTTCACGCATTTCTGCAACAAGTTTTTCTTTTATTTTTTTATACTTAGAAACTTCAAGAGGTAAATTTCCAATACAGTGTCTCTTAGAACGTAGGTTGAAGCAAAATAGACATTCACTGCATCCAGTAAGTCCAGATGAGTAATAGCAGTCAGAGCAGGTTTGGCACACCCATGCTTCAAAGCATCTTTTATTTCTAAATGAATTAAAGCATCTTACGCAAAATGCAGATTCCCCATTGCCATTGCAACCAAAACAATCTTCATTTAATCTTCCGATTGCAGAATGTGCAATATATTTGGAATTTCCGTGCCTTCCGACTCTATACATGTAATGGCTGTCATTTACGTTAGAACTTTTTTCAATATTGCTAGAATTACCAAAAACAACATTGCCGGAATAATACATTCGTTCTGAAATCGCATTTAGAATTGAATCTATGTCTTTCACTTCGTTTATTGAAAGTGGTGTAAATTTCTTGCTAAAATCAACTTCATTGAAGCTAAGCCACTTGGCTTTGTTACAGTAATCAGTTGGTGCACTGATTACTTCTTTGCCAGAAATGCTAGATTTTTTATAGGAAAGAGGTTCTACGAATTCTTTGAGCCAGTCCTCACATTCTGTGAAGCTACATGCTTCTGCCCCAAACAGTACTCTGCATGCTCCACCCCATCGTTGTTCGAATACTTCTAATGTCTTACTCATAGGTATTCAGTAACTCGCAAAGTAAATAAAAATGATGCACAAGGGCATCTAGCAATAATTTATAATTCCTTTGGGTGAGATATTATAATGGTCGATTTTTCTGGTTTTTATAAACTCACAGTAGATGAAAGGCTAGCCAAGCTGAAAGCAGGTGGTTTAGTCAATGACGATGATATAAAACTTCTCAAGGACAGCGGAGCGTTAAAGTTAGACCTAGCAGACAGGATGGTAGAAAACGTAATAGGAGTTTCTCATCTTCCCATGGGTTTGGCAACTAATTTTGTTATAAATGGCAAGGAATACGTAGTTCCAATGATGATAGAAGAACCGAGTGTAATAGCTGCAGCAAGCAATGCCGCAAAACTTGCAAAAGAATCCGGAGGTTTTACCGCAATTGCCGATGAACCAGTTATGATCGGTCAAATCCAATTCGTCAATATTTCAGATGTAGAAAAGGCACTTCAAATTATAAAAGAGAAAAAGGACGAAATATTTACTCTTGCAAAGAGCTACGCACAGCAAATAGAACGCTATGGTGGCGGAGTAAAAGAAATACATGCAAGGATACTTCCAACAATACGTGGAAAAATGATTATTGTAGAATTCTATGTGGACGTTCGCGATGCCATGGGTGCAAATACCATAAATACTGTTCTCGAAGGTGTAGCGCCTACGATATCAGAAATGATAAAAGGAAAAACTCGTTTACGAATACTTTCTAATCTTGCAGTAAAAAGGAAAGTTACTGTAACAGCCGTATGGAAAAAGGAACTTATAGGTGAAGAGGCTATAGAAGGCATTCTTGACGCTTATGCGTTTGCTGATTCTGATATATTCCGTTGTGCAACCCACAATAAGGGCATAATGAATGGCATTGATGCAGTTGCTCTGGCAACAGGTAACGATTGGCGTGCAGTAGAAGCAGGTGCACATGCGTTTGCAGCAATGTTGGGATACAAACCACTTACTCAGTATGAAAAGAATGCCGATGGTAATTTAGTTGGTACAATTACATTGCCCATAGCTGCAGGAACTGTAGGGGGTGCAATAAATACTAGTCCTCTTGCCAAGGTATCTCTAAAATTACTCGGAATAAAAACCTCCAAAGAACTTTCAATGGTAATGGCTGCAGTGGGGTTGGCGAATAATTTTGCTGCACTAAGGGCATTATCTACAGAAGGGATACAAAAGGGGCACATGAAACTTCACGCAAGGAATATTGCAGTTTTAGCAGGTGCAACAAGTGGAGAAGAAATAGATACTGTAGCAGCGGAACTTGCAAAGAGTCATAACTATGATGTGAATTTTGCAAAGGAACTGCTAGTTAAAATGAAGAAATAACGAATAGATAACTACTGGGGTCTCACATGAATAAAAATAACTTACCTGTAATCGCAATTTTACTTTTGCTTACTGTTGGTTTATATCTGGGATTTTCAAATTCCATACTTTCTGATAAAACCTACGGTACTTTAATTAATGACGAAACTCTGAGTAGTCTTGGTCTGGACAATCTTTTTCCTATTACAATCATTCTAGTCTTTTTGACAGCTGTAATTCTATATTTTGCAATAGCCCAAAAAGAAAATACAATTAACTCTTTGTTAGTCGTTTTGTTATTCCTGTTTTCTCCATTGGTATTGACTAATTTGGCAGTGGTTTATTCTTTTTATGGTGTGCTTGCAGCATCTTTACTATCCATAGCTTTACTGGTTTACAAAAAATTAGATGCACCTATGAAATATTTAGCCCTTGTACCAGTAGTAATCGCCCTAATAATCTCTTTGCCAAGTTTTGCATTCTCAATTTCAAATATTACTACGGTTGGGATTCTATTACCACTTTCTATCCTTGCCTTAGCACATATGGAAAAGCAGGCCATTGTGGAAAAGCACACTATTCACGAATCAATAATTGTATTGGTTTTAGGTTTAGTATTTGCATTATTTTCTCCTGGTATTTCAATCATTTTGTTGGCGTTCGCTGCCAGTGAAGGTTTAGCAGTAATAAATAAGAGTAATCATCAGAATATTTTTTGGTCAGCATTTGCATTTATGTTAATACTTTCCATGGCTCTTTTGAATCCTGATAGTACCTTGGTTAGTGCACTGTCTCTTGCCATAGGATTTTCCATATTAGCATACTTCCTATTTTTTCTCTATACTGCAGATATGGAAAAATATAAATTATTTTTTGTTTTTTCTCTTGTCATATTATCTGCCATTAGTAGTTCACTTATCCTTAGTTCTCTATTAGAACAACGTGCTTCACCTTCATTGATAGAAGCTTATAAATTTTCGAAAACACTAGACGGACAATTCGGAATCATAGATTTCCCAAATACTTATGCATATTATTCTGGTAAAAATGCTGTGATTCTTAATGCAGAAAATTTAGTATCAGAGAAGCCACTCACAGTTGACTATGCTATTATTGATGTTAACGGAATTTACAAACTTTATGGCAACAGCTCCATAGTATTCAGATTCGACAGCATGAGTGCAGTAAATGGAAATCCAAATTCCGCACTTTTCAGAAATAATCAACAAATTGCAGTTACTTCTCTATCTACAGATCTAAAAAGTGCCATTACAGATGCAGTGATACAAGATAATGTAAATGGTGCAACTAAAAGAATTTCATTTTTAAAAATCAGATCATTTACTAAATCTCTGACTCTCAGCGATCCACGTAATCTTCTTATAAACGTTGAAAATATTGGTAGTAGTAATCTATTTAATTTACTATTCAGAAATGATAAATTATTTGATAATAATATGACTATGATTGTGGAGACTCACTAATCAGGTTTGATTACTATGCTGTTAAATTATGCTCTTTTATTTTTGGTTTCATTTATCATAACTTTTATCTTTACACGTTTGCTGGTTCCGCGACTTAAAAGATTTCATATCACTGGAAAAGATATAAACAAACCTGGTACTCCAGAAGTTGCTGAAATGGGTGGAATTGCCATAGTTGCCGGTTTTACAGGTGGTATTCTGCTGGCAGTATTTCTCAATACTTTTCTTGCATTTAATTTTAATTTGGTTTATGTAATTGCTGCTTTGATAACCATTCATTCCGTAGCATTCATCGGTATAGTGGATGATCTTTTAGATGTTCCACAGTGGGTCAAAGCGTTTCTGCCATTATTCGCAGCAATTCCTTTGGTTGCAGTTTCAGCCGTTGGCAGTACAACTATTTTTATTCCTTTTATTGGTGAAGTGAATTTTGGAATAATCTATATTCTTGTGTTAATACCTTTGGCAATAGCAGTATCTTCAAATCTCACTAATATGTTTGGTGGATTTAATGGCATGGAATCGGGATTAGGGATAATCATTTTTTCAACACTAAGCCTAATAGCCGCATTTCGTAATTCACCTGAGATGTTCATACTTTCAATTTCCATTCTAGGGCCGTTGCTTGCATTTTTCTATTTCAATAAATACCCTGCAAAAGTATTTCCGGGAGACGTTGGAAATCTTACCATAGGTGCGGTTCTTGCTACATCAGTTATCATAGGCAATCTTGAAAGTGCAGGTGTTTTTTTAATTCTAATATATGTTGTAGATTTTCTAATAAAAGCTAAGAATAAATTTCCAAGTAAAAATTGGTGGGGAGATTATAAGAACGGTAAACTATATCCTTATCAGGGTAAAGTTCTTGGTTTGGCACAATTGGTTATGAAAGTTTGCAATGGTATTAGTGAGCAAAAACTTGTATTATTCTTTTTTATGGTCGAAGCCATGGTAGCAATCATTACATTATTCATATTCATTAAGTAAAGTAGTATTCACGACGATTAGGGTGGGGTTTTAATATCTTGCCGTCTATTCAAATATACTATAAATGTACGATAAATATAAGGTAAATTTAAGGTAAATATAAGGGTGGTTATGTGATAAATTCAATAAAGCGTTCTTTGAGTTCATATATGAAGAATCCGGTAAGGTTCGTATCAGCATCGATTACCTATGCTATATTTCAATTACTTGCAGTTTTGGTGGCATTTGGGGTTTTTATTCTATTAGTTTTTGTCGCTTCAATAGTAAATATCAATGTAATCGATGTTCCGTTGTTTGTTATTAGTGCTATTTCTCTATTGGTATTTTGTTATTTCAGTGGTGCATTTTATGCTTCATTAATCAATAGTTATAATCAGATTATGGTTGGAAATAATGTTAAGTTCCTGGATTTCTATAAATTTGCCATGGAAAGGGCATCAACTATTTTTGGCATATCTGTATTGAGGGGGATCGTTGTAATCCTATTTACTGCTCCGATACTTTTACTATATTTTTATGTACTCAAAGATCAGCAACTGCCAGTAATTCAACCTTATTTATTACAAATTGTGCAGTTTATTGCTTTGTTCATGGCATTCTTTGCTAATCTTCTATTCTTTGCAGCACCAATACATGCTGTAACATCTAGGACTGGTGTATTCCAATCTATCAAAGCTGGTCTTGGGACGATAAGGCAAAAACATATATTTGCTCTAATATCTTACGGAGTCTATTCTTTAGTATTTTTGACCTTACTTATTCCTCTATTAGATATTCTTACATTGCTTGTTATTTATCCAATCATACTTTCTGCATTGATAACTTTAACTTTGAATACAAAAACATTGCCATCAAAACTGGGTAAAAAAAGATAATGTGAGATGATTTCCATGAAAAGAGTTTATGAATTTGAACCAAATAAAAAAGCAGAGCTTACAAAGTTGCTTGAGGCCGATCCATATGTTGAGGGAAGTTTTGCCAGAATTGGTTATAAGGTAAAGGAAGGGGGAGTTCTCGGGGAAGATAAATCTAAGAATTATCTTTATATTTCTGCCGGCGATGATTTCATAAAAAAAGCAGATGAAACACTGAAATTACTTGTCACAATAGTTAAAGGTGAAGTGGAGAAACGAATTCTGGAGAAGATTGCTGCAGAAGAAGAGAGTGCAGAAGCTGGGTTAGGGTCATTGTTTGGCTAATCAGGTGCAACTTCAAAAGGAACAAGAAGGGCAATTTACACTAGAAGGGCAGAAAAAATACTATCTCGCTACTGTGGATGAGTCTCAGTTATTTTCTATTTCCAATTATCTTTCTTCCATAATATCTATTCATAGGGAAAAAGAAGGGTTGGCACTAATATTTGAAGAAGAAATATTAGACATAATTAGGCAGTTTACAACTGCAACTGTTAAGGGTCCGTTTGCGTTGGTAACTGTTTCAGTTGGTTCAGGCATCAGTGCCATAGCGCTTCTTTCAAAGAAAAAAATAGATTGCAATCTTGTTTCTTCTTATAACCACAATTACCTTTTCGTTTCATATGAACAGAAAGATGATGCGATAGTTGCTTTGAAAAATTTATAAATTCAGAAATGTGCGTCAATATTCTTTATTCTGTCAACTAGTTGTAAAATATGTCAAATACCATATATTTATAAACATTTTTTGACACAGTATATACGGTGATATATTGTCAGTTACGCTAGATCTTAGTAGATATACAAAAGCTCCGAATGGTACTATATTCGTATTGAAGCCAGAAGAAGCTAATCGAAGACTTGCTCAAAAACGTGATGCTCTCCGTGAAACCATTCAAAGAGAAAATTGGAAATACATTCCAAAAGATAATGAACTTGGTCAGATTGCTGCTGCCAGAAAAGCAGGGTTACCAATTGCACTTATAGGTCCTCCGGGTATAGCAAAAACTACACTTGTTTCAGTTCTTGCAGATCAAGAAGGAGTTGCAATGATTAAAATAAATGGTGCAGATGCAGGAAAACGACTGTGGCAGGTAATCGGAGCTCCAAGAGAAATAGGAGATGTTGCAATATATGAAGATGGTCCACTCTCTCTTGCTGCACGTGCAAGTGAAACTTCAATATTTTATGTTGATGAAGCAATTGAATTTAGTGCACTCTTTACTAGTTTGTCTTCGGTCTATGATCATACTCATACCTTGCCAATAGAGGTAACTGGAGAAGACCTGAACACTAGGCATATTGATCTTTTCATAGTGTTTAATCCGCCGACAATAGAAGACAGGGATAAGTTGCCACGACCAGCTACACTTGATCGTTTTGTGATGATTCGGTTTGAAGGGCAGAATGGGCAAGCTGCGGTGGACACTCTTTCTCAAAAATATGGTGTCAAACAATACACACAAAAAGGTCCAGTATTGAGTGCAGAAATGTCCATGGAAGACGCAATACGTAGGTACGCAAAACCACTTGAAATAATTTATAATGAACTAAACAGTAACACCGTAAGGAATCACGAAAGCATTGTAGTAAAACCTGTTACTCCTAGAAGCCTGGAGCATGTGTTTAAGCTTATTTCGTTTGGTCTTTCTCCTGCTGAGGCAGTTCGCATTGCGATGGTAAATCCGATGGTACCAGTGGACGATTCTAAATTATTAAAGACATTCCTTACGGCTGCGGATCAGGTAATCGCTAGCAATGGGCTTTAGCTTCTGGTGTTTTTCTTGAAGTTTAAGGCATTTCATGGTGTTGGGAGGAGTTTCAGAAAGCATTGTCCAACTTTTGCCAAAGGCTACGATTTAATTGCTGATACCTGGTCTGGAATAAATAATCGTTCATATGAACATTTATTGTGGCGTAACCATTGGATCACGGCTGCAAAATTTCTGGTAAATCACCCAGAACATATAGGAGCAGCTGCAATTTTTTTAGATCATAGTAATCCTACTCTTAGTTTTAGTGCATCCGCGTCATTTGCAAATGCTGTTCGTATGGGGATAGATATATCTCATGTGGTTCCTAGGCTTATTGAATCATTGTGGAGTTCCAATAATCCTATTATGGATAGTGCTGGAAATTCTTTACGTGGTAATATTGCCACGTGTTTGTGTACCTATTTAAACAATTGCAGTCCGGAAAAAGTCGAAGCGGTGGTAAAAGAAATAGATTCACTTATACAGTCAGAAAAATACACAAAAGAAGCAGAAAAAAATACTGTCCGTTACGTTGAAGTTGCAAAAGAGTTGGCATCTATCCTGGTGGTTGCAGAACAACAGATGACTAGTTTAACAAGAGAGGCTGCGTGATTATTATGCAAAGAACAAGAAAACCAAAATATCCTGAAATAACTTCAAGGGATCGTGTTAGAGAACCGTTAGCCGAATATTTTATTACAAAAGATCAGCTAAGAGAAAGATTAATTTCAGCAGAACCTCATGAATTTGATGAAGTTTCATCAATTGTTGGATTACTAAGAAAAACTCCAGATAAAATTTATGAGATAGGGAAACTTTTAGGTGACGATGATCCTCGTGTGATTAATACTATGTATTCTATCTTTAGTACTGCAGCTACTCATGCCGAATGTAGAGCACAAGTTTTATATTTTCTATTGCAAAAATTGAAAGATAAAAATTTTAAGTTCAGACTTAATGCACTTTCTGCCTTTTGCCACATTGTTCGTAATAAAGTTAATATAATGCCAGCTATTCCTGAGATAACTGATCGCCTAAGAGATTCATATCCTGAAATAAAACGAGTGGCTGCCCAAACACTAGGTATTATGGCAGAAAGCAGGGTCAATATTTCTATTGCAGTTCCTAGCTTAACAAAAGCACTTGAAGATGATAATGGTGGTGTTAGAGAACTGGCTATCCTGGCGTTATACTATGCTGTTAGAGCTGGGACTGATATTTCTATTGCAATAGATAACATAGCTAAAAATCTAGAACATCATGACAAATCAGTTAGGCATCAGGCCGTTTCTGCTTTGTGCGAAGCTTCCAAAAGAGGTATAGATGTTTCCAAGGCTACTTCAAATTTAGTTAAACTTTTAAGTGATAGTGAAGGACAGCTTGTAAGTGCTTCTATTTCTACATTGTTAAACGTTGTTCAAACTGCTGATGTTAATACACTCGAAATAATTACCAAAGAAATAGTTGAATTTGTAGGTTCTGACTGGTATCACAGTCAAGGAGAGAGAAATACAGACTCATATGTACGGGCATTCGATGCGGTAGCAACTATAATGAGTGTTGTAGGGTTGAGAATGAACAAAGAAGAAAGAGAGGTTGCCTGACATGATCAGAAAAACTATTAATTTAAGACCCACTGAAATATCTAGGCTTTCTACTAGACACAGACTACTTGAAGAAACGATCAAAAGAAAAGATATAAAACAAATAAGAAAAACACAATTAAGAAAGTTATTAAAAGAAGAAATACACCATTCCAATGATGTCGTTACGCCTTTCGTTTTAGCTCATCCAAAACTGCTTCCAGAACTTGTTAAACTCCTGGGAGATAGAAATCTTATTGTTGCCTACGGTGCCAATATTGTTTTGGGCAATATCGCCCCTACAGTAGATA
>JAUSHJ010000053.1 GCA_030648615.1 Microcaldota archaeon
AATCGCAAATGAAAAAATGCTGGATGACATAGATTGGCGTCTGAGAAAGAAGTTAGACCTTTTAGCATATCCAGTAGTAGTTGCAATTCCAGATGTTTCTGGAGAAAGCAAAGGTGGAGACGAGATAAGACATTTGATAAAACGAGCACTGGGTTTTGATCTCGGAGCAAAGAAATAATATTTACAAAATACTTATGGGGTAGATAACAATGGTAAAATTAAACGGTTCGAAAGGATACATAAAACGAATTTCTGGTCCTGTGGCAGAAGTAGTCTGTCCAGGCATAAAGATGTACGATGTAGTTAAGGTTGGTAATGAAAAACTTACTGGCGAAGTCATCAAAATCGTAGGA
Organism: Microcaldota archaeon; assembly: GCA_030648615.1. Taxonomy (GTDB): domain Archaea; phylum Micrarchaeota; class Micrarchaeia; order Anstonellales; family Bilamarchaeaceae; genus JAUSHJ01. Next base: position 354 of record JAUSHJ010000053.1, read on the forward strand.
GATACAGGAATCATTCAGGTCTACGAAGACACATCTGGTCTTAAACCAGGAGAACCAGTTGAAACCACTGGTGAACCATTGAGTGTTGAACTAGGCCCAGGATTATTGAAGAATACCTATGATGGTATACAAAGACCATTGGCAGATATAGAAAAAATGTCTGGCGGTGTATTCATCAAGAGAGGAATAAATGCACCTTCTCTAGACAGAACAATAAAATGGGAATTCAAGGCAACCATGAAAAAAGGAGATAAGGTAAAAGTCGGAGATATAATCGGTACAGTTCAGGAAACCGAACTTATAGTTCACAAAATACTTTGTCCACACGAAGGAAAACTCGAATCAATTTCTTCAGGCAAGTATACCGTGGAAGATGAAGTTGCTACTGTTTCCTCAGAAGGAAAGAAAAAATCAGTTAAGCTCTACCAGCGATGGTTCGTAAGAAAATCAAGGCCAGTGATCGAGAAATTCCCGCCTATAATTCCATTCATCACCGGGCAGAGAGTTATAGATACTTTCTTCCCAATTGCAAAAGGTGGAACAGCATGTATTCCTGGTCCATTTGGTTCAGGTAAAACCGTTACGCAACAATCTTTAGCAAAATATTCCGATGCTCAAATCGTAGTTTACATTGGTTGCGGTGAACGTGGAAATGAAATGACAGAAGTTCTTCAAGAATTCCCGCACCTGATAGATCCAAAGAGCGGAAGACCATTGATGGAAAGAACTGTGCTTATTGCAAATACAAGTAACATGCCTGTGGCAGCAAGAGAAGCAAGTGTATATACTGGAATTACAATTGCAGAATATTTCCGAGACATGGGTTACGACGTTGCTTTAATGGCTGACTCAACTTCAAGATGGGCAGAAGCAATGAGAGAAATCGGTGGCCGTTTAGAAGAAATGCCAGGTGAAGAAGGATATCCTGCTTATCTAGCAAGAAAATTAGCAGAGTTCTATGAAAGAGCAGGAAGAGTAAGATGCCTAGGAAGCGATGAAAGATACGGCAGTGTTTCAGTTGTGGGTGCAGTGTCTCCACCAGGTGGTGACCTATCGGAACCAGTTTCACAAAATACACTACGTGTTACTAAAGTGTTCCTAGCTTTGGATGCTTCATTGGCATACAGAAGACACTTCCCAGCAATTAATTGGTTGAAGAGTTATTCGCTTTACCTTGATACTTTGGAACAGTGGTATGTTGACAATACTTCAAGCGATTTCCCGAAGTTGAGGAAACTTGCCATGGCACTACTTCAAAAAGAATCAGAACTACAGGAAATAGTTCAATTGGTAGGTTCAGACGCACTGCCAGAAAAAGAGCAGGCAGTGTTGCTTAGTACTAAATTACTAAGAGAAGATTATCTACAGCAGAATGCCTACAGCGATGTTGATGCCAAGAGCAGCATGAAAAAGCAATATTTAATGCTTAAAACTATCATGAGGTTCCACGAAAGAACCTTAGGCGCTATCGATCTTGGTGTCCAGCTCAAGAAAGTTTCTGAGTTAGGAACAAGAACAAGAATCGGAAGAATGAAGGAAATTACCGAGGAGAAACTCGAAGAGTTCGAGAAACTCCAGGCTGATATCGATCACGATTTTGATAGTTTATTGAAAAAATAAAGGTGAAACTTATGGCAATCATGAAAGAATATAAAACAATAAATCAAATCGCAGGTCCGCTCGTATTCGTAGATAATGTAAGCGGTGTAAGCTACAACGAAATCGTTGAAGTCACGCTTGATAACGGCGACAAAAGAAAAGGACAGGTACTTGATATAAGCGAACGGATAGCCGTAGTACAAATATTCGGTCCAACTGCAGGAATCAGCACTGATCAGACTACTGTCAAATTCCTAGGAGAGACGATGCATTTAGGTTTGAGCACAGAAATGCTTGGCCGTGCATTTAACGGTCTTGGTGAACCGAGAGACAAAGGACCAAAAGTAATTCCAAAAGAAAGATTGGACATTAACGGATTGCCGATTAATCCATATTCGAGAGAATCGCCAAATGAATTCATTCAGACTGGAATTAGTACTATAGATGCAATGAACACTCTTGTTCGTGGTCAGAAATTACCAATATTCTCAGGTGCAGGATTGCCACACAATCAGTTGGCAGTGCAGATTGCAAGACAAGCCAAGGTAAGAGGTACTGATGAAAAGTTCGCAGTAGTATTTGCAGCTGTTGGTATTACTCATGAAGAAGCAAGTTTCTTCATCAGAGATTTCGAAAAGACCGGTGCACTGGAAAATGCAGTCCTATTCCTTAACTTGGCAGATGACCCAAGTGTAGAAAGATTGATTACTCCAAGGTTAGCACTTACAACCGCAGAATACCTGGCCTATGAGCAGGACATGCACGTGTTGGTGTTAATCACAGACATGACTAACTATTGTGAAGCTCTTCGTGAAGTATCTTCAGCAAGACAGGAAGTGCCTGGCAGAAGAGGATATCCTGGTTACACTTATACTGACTTGAGTACTATTTACGAAAGAGCAGGAAGAGTAAAAGGTTCAAAAGGTACTGTTACTCAATTGCCAATACTAACAATGCCTGGCGATGATAAGACACACCCTATTCCAGATTTAACTGGTTACATTACCGAAGGACAGATTATTCTAGGAAGAGATCTTCACAGAAAAGGTATTTACCCACCTGTAGATGTATTGCCTTCGCTGTCAAGACTGATGAACTCAGGTATTGGCGGAACTAAAACAAGAGATGATCACAAAGGAGTTGCAGACCAACTTTACGCAGCCTATGCAAACGGAAGAGATTTGAGAAGTTTAAGTGCAGTGGTAGGTGAAGAAGCACTTACTGATGTCGATAGAAGGTATCTGAAGTTTGCAGATGAATTTGAAAACAAATTCGTAAGGCAGGGTCCCTATGAAAACAGGGCAATAGAAAAGACGCTTGAAATTTCATGGGATATGTTCTCAGCATTGCCTGAGACGGAATTGAAGAGAGTGAAGAAGGAACACATTGAGAAATACATGAAGAAGAAATAATTTGTGATGAGATGGCCTCAACTGACGTAACTCCAACAAGAATGGAGCTCATAAAGACAAAAGAACGCATAACCCTTGCTACAAAAGGGCACAAGCTACTCAAGCAAAAACGGGATGCGTTAATTCTTGAGTTCTTTAAAATCCTGAAAAAATCCCAGGATCTAAGAGGCGAACTGGTGAAAAAGATGGGTACTGCCTATCATAGTGTCGCACTTTCTCAGATCTACCATTCTTACTATGAATTGCAAAACGTATCGCTTTCCATGAAAAAGGAAATAACCGCAGACATAGAAGTGAAAAATGTCATGGGTGTTAAGATTCCTCACCTTACCAATGAGGTTGATCCAGAGGCATTCAAGGTTAGTTCTCTCTATTCCATAGGGAGTACGAGTGCCAAGATTGATAATGCCGTTACTCAATTTAACGAAGTGCTAGAACTAGTGATAAAGCTTGCTGAGACTGAAACTGCAATAAAACGATTAATTCTTGAAATAGAAAAGACAAAGAGAAGAGTTAATGCATTAGAATTTATTCTTATCCCACGTTTGAACGAACAGAAGAGAATGATCTCGTTCAGGTTAGACGAAATGGAACGTGATAGTTTCGTAAGTCTTAAGGTAATAAAGAGACGATTGGAAAAGGAGAAGGCGAATTAAGTTGCTAGATGGTTGAGGGTAGACAAGCTTTTCGCTCTGAGCGAAAAGATGCCCATAAATCAATGCGTTGATTTATCGGGAGCTAGAAGTTTTCTAAGGCTGTTTCTAACGCTAAAATGGCGGATGCTTCTTGGTCTGCTTTGATCTCTAAAAATACTCTATCCATTAATTTTCTTTTGTAAAGTTGATGACACAACCCAGCATCTTTATTTGGACCTTGTTGTAACTCAATATGCCTAGTTATTTTTTTTCCTGCAATGTATGCTTTAGTATATACAATGATTTCATCATCGGACATTGCAATCCAGTTTCTATTCCCGTTCTTCCCCGTTATAGTTAATGGAATTTGGAATACGTGGTCCCCTAATATTACTTCTTCAAACAGTTTTCTTTCGAATATTCGATCTATTAATTTTCTTCTTTGAAGTTGAGAGTATAACCCATGATTTTTATTCTGGCCCGTTTGTAATTCAGATATTTTCTTTATTCCTTTTTCTGTAACGTATGCTTTAGCGTAGTCAACTATTTCATTATTGGTCATTTTGACCCAATTTCTATATCCATGACCATTTAGTGGAATTTTGAATTTTTTACCATCTAAAGTTATTTCATCAAATTGTTTTCTTTTAAATACTTGGCCTATGAGTTTTCTTTTTTGAAGTTGAGCACCTAATCCTCTATCTTTATTCGGACCCTTTTCTAATTCAGATATTTTCTTTATTCCTTTTTCTGCAATGTATGCTTTAGCATAGGCAACCATTTCATCATCTGGCATCGCTTTCCAATTTCTATCTCCTTCTGGATTTGATATAATCTGGAATGTTCGGCCAGACAAAGTTATCTCTTCAAAATCTTTTCTTTCGAATACTTGAACTAATAAGTTTTTTCCATCTGGGGTTTTTCTTTTACCAAGTGTTTGATACAAACTACTATCTGCTTTTTTTAATTCATATAGTTTAGTTATTCCTTTTTCTGCACAATGCGCTTTAGCGTATTCAACTACTCCATCATTATTCAGTTTAGCCCAGTTTCTATTTTCATGTCCGTCTAACGGTATTACGAATGTTTTTCCATCTAAAACCTCAGTTTTGAATCTTCCTGCTAATCCTTCAGCTAACGGTGAAACGGAAGTTCTTGGTTGAACAGAAGCAACTCCGGATATTCTAGCATGTCTCATTTTCCAGAACCTCCGAATGAGACTAGGGCTGATGCTATATCTGAGAGGGCAGATGCTTCGTGGGCTGTTCTGATATCTAAAAATACTCGGTCTGTTAATTTTCTCTTATAAATTTGATGGCTTAATCCACTATTCTTATTTGGACCTTTTTGTAATTCAAAAGGTTTTTTTATTCCTTTTTCTGCAATATATGCTTTAGCATAAGCAGTTATTTCATCATCAGACACTGTTTCCCATTTTCTATTTCCTTCTGCATTTAGTAAAATTCTGAATGTTCGACCAGCTAGAGTCACTTCTTCAAATTTTTTTCTTTCAAATACTTGATCAAAGAGAGGGGTTCCATCTGAGTTTTTTCTTTTACGAAGTATCAGATACAGTCCATTATCTGCATTTTCTCCTTTCTCTAATTCACTACTCTTGGTAATTTTTCTTTCTTTACAGTATGCTCTGGCATACGCAACTATTTCATCATCAGATATTGTAATCCAGTTTCTATTTCCTTCTGCATTTAATGGAATTCTGAATGTTCTATCATCTAAAGTTACTTCTTCAAATTTTTTTCTTTCAAATACGTTGCATACAAGGTTTCTTTTTTGAAGTTGATAACATAATCCAGTATTTTTGTTTGAACCTTTTGCTAATTCAGATATTTTTTTTATTCCTTTTTCTGCACAATAAGTTTTAGCATAGGCAATTACTTCGTCATTAGACATAGCTTGCCAGTTTCGGTATTTACTTTTCACTGTGATTTGAATGTTACCTTTTACTAATCCTTCAGCTAGAAGTAAAACAGTAGAAGTCTTTGGTTGAACAGAAATATCTCTGGAAACTTTAGCATGTCTCATTTGCCAGAACCTCCGAATGTTTCTAGGGCCGATGCTAAGGTTTCTAATTGCTGAGCTTCTTGCTCTGCTTTTATGGATGAGAATACCTTATCCATCAATTTTCTTTTGTAAAGTATACTAGACAAACAGTTATCTTTATTTGGACCTTTTTGTAATTCATAAGATTTTGTAATTCCTTTTTCCTTGCAATAAGCTTTGGCA
>JAUSHJ010000063.1 GCA_030648615.1 Microcaldota archaeon
AGATGGAAAGAAACATCTGTTGCCTTCAGATCTTCAGCAAACTGCAGTTACCGCATTGAGTGGCACTATGGGTCAGCTATGGCAGGTCATAGATAACTATACCTATGCTAGGTTAGGTCTCGAACCTGGTGCTACTATGCCTGCAAATCAGGGAGTAGAAGCTGACATAAAATCAATGCCTTTCTGGAAAAATCCTGCACTTAGCAGAGGTACTTCTCTAAATGGTTTCTCTATGGGCTACGATCTAGGTGATTGGAGCATTTATGGAATTAAGGGAGATATAATAGAATTTCAGAAAGGAGAAAAGATATTTGGTCAAGGTGGTGGTGGAGTTATGACACGAAATATATTTGACGAGCACGACGCCATTGGGATATTTTACCGTGCATCTGTGCCAACTGAAATTCCTAGTGTAGGAAAATTAACTGAAGACAAATATTCTCAAGTAGATATTATTTATCAAAGACTTCCTAAAGATCAGAACAAATGGGCATTTTTCGGTAGAATCATGGCAGGTGGAATTTCACCGAGCGATGCTGCACTTATTCCAGGTGCCGCTGTATTTTCTGGTGGATGGAGCGGAGCAACTTTGGGTCTCGAAGTGAAGGGAGAAAGAATTACCACAGTTAAAATCAAGGAAGAAGAAAAAGTCATTAAACGAATGGGTTATGGAGCTATTTTGGGTCATGCTGCATTGCCATTACCTGAACTTACTGCAATTGCATTAACTAGTTCTGAAGATTACGCGAAGAGGGTGGAAAACTATCTTTCAAGTGCTTATGGTTATGAGCTAGATCACGAAGATGACAAATCCAAGCGCATTGGTTTATTTGCAGGTGGAACTTATCTACATTCTATTCTTACAACCGGTATACGGAAAAATTTGAGGTCGGGTGCAATAAGCGAAGAAGAAGCTAAGACCGCAAATGATTACGGATCTGCGATGGTGATTGGATGGTATCAGAAACATTCCATACTAATCGGAGCTGAGAAAGTACCTTATTTCATAGATGCGTCACAACGCATAGAACAAGCGCAGCAGGCATTGGTAGAAAATCCTGAATATGCACGAGCTATAATGGAAAGTGCAGTTTCTGATATCAAGGGTCTGAAAAGTGCCGAACGTACTAAATTTGCATTTGGTTATGGGTGGGATGACAGAGTATATGTTATTGCAGCCAGTGATTTTGAAACAATGGCTGGCATGCGTGCAATAGCTCTAATTACTGGTGATCCAGAAAGAGATAAACAGTGGGTTGGAGAAGCGGTAGCTCAAATAACTCATTATTCAAATCCAGCGATACTTGATACTCTTGCAAGATTAAGTTTCCCACTTCCAGGTACAAGGTGGTTATCAAGAGCTTCTCTTGGTGCTGGTCCAGTCTTTGCAGCATCCATTCCATTAAAGTCTGGTGCTTTCGGAGAACCGATAAATGAATCAGAGTCGTCTAAAATAGGAACCATCAGAAAAGTGGGTTGGACCTACCAAGGAATTCTTAGAACGTATCGTAGCAGCGATCCTGAAGGATGGGAAGTTTTGTCAGGTCTTATGGGATCAACACGTGAAATAAACGACTATAGCTTTTATTCAGTTAGTGAAACACCTGGCAATTCAACTTCTGGAAAACGCCGCGAAAGTGAGTTGCAGATATTACCAATTACTGCAGAGAAGCTCATTAAAACTAGTGGTGGGGCGTTTGACAAGACAAATACCTATCTTCTAATCGATAACAAAAATCGAAAGGTATATGCTATGGATTCTAGCTCAGTGGATACAAATCGCCTAGTTAAACTTGCAGCTGTTGATGAAAGCGCGTGGTTGTTTACAGTCGGTTTCAATAAATCTACCATTATACCTAAAGATATCAGAGGGCAGAGAACTGTTAGTAGTAGCGGGTGGGACATGATTGTGAGTGCAGGTCCGCTTAATCGTAAAACAGGTGAACTTCCAATTTACGGTGGAGCTTCCAAGGCGTCCGTGGCAGGTGGTGCTGGCGTAGCATGGTCTAAAACTGATGAAACATCATTAGTTCGCGTTGGTAGCAGTGGCGGTATCGGAACACAACCAAATTTCTTCACAGTATGGGATTCATCGCAATCAAATTTGGCATTCACGCCATTAGTTTCTTCTACCGATCAACAGAGTAAAAATCCGTGGTGGGTAGGAGCATACGTGCAATTAAAATTTTAAGTGTTGAGTTTATTTTTAAATATTTTCAATCTAACCCCTCCAATTGTTCAGCCTACAATGTACACCACTAATCAAATCAACTAGTTTTTCTCATATTTCTTGGTTGTGTACAGCTTGAGTCAAAATAGTTTTGACTCAGGATTAAGTTTACGGGGGCAAAACCACTGCCCAAACCAAAGAAGTAATACTTTTTCATTTTTCTCTCTCATTATTCTATACCCACGGTTTCAATAAGAACTTCCAGAGCGGAACATGCAGGATATCTCCATCATAATCATGTTTTTTAGTTATTAAAATTCCTTTCCATCCCTTATTTCTCTCCAGGAAATATCTAAGGTTCTTTTCATCCGAGCTAACGATATGTTCCTGATATTTGACTTCCATGGCAATTTTTTGTTGCGGAATTAGGAAATCCACTTCTCTCCCTTCCGCATCCCTCCAGAAATGGGCAGCATCAATCCACTGGCCTACCGAATTCTCTGCAAGCGCTCCGAGAGTTATATCCGGATTTAACGACTTTAATATTCCATTATCAGTAAAAATTATTTTTTTTGCAGTACGTTTTTGTTTCATCACAGATTTTGTATAGTTATATATCTGCCATACGGAAAGGCTTCTCTTTAGTATTTCAAGTTGCTCTGAAACCACTGGGTGACTACACCCTAATATTTGTGCCATGCTTTGATACTGAAATACTGAACCGCTTGTCGCAGCAGCCAGTTCCAGTGTTTTCATTAGCATGTCATGATTTGCACGAGGGAAAATCGCTGGAATGTCTTTGAAAAATAGCGGATCAAGAAGAGAATTTCTGATATATTTTTCCCTGTCTTTGTTTTCCAATAATTCTGCTTCTGGTAATCCTCCGTTCTTTATGTATTCTTCACATATGATTATCATCTTTTGTTCGTTTGTTATCATTTCTCGGTCTGACAAAGGTATCGTCATACCTTTCAGATTCAAATATTCCCGAAAAGAAAACGGATTTATCTTTATCAATCTGAGTCTTCCTGCCAGACTTTCAGATGATCTTCTGTCCAATTCAAGTGCTGAACTTCCGGTTACGATGAATTTTATATCTGATAGATCATAGTGTCGTTTCAATACATCTTGCCAGTCTTTCACGAACATTATTTCATCAAATATGATTACTTTTGACCCTTTGCTCTTGAAAAAACTAATGAGAGAATTCAGTTCGTCTGATCCAGTTCTCATGCTTCTGTCAAATTCGAACCAGCCAATTTCGTTAGGTGACATTCCTTTTTGAATGAGCTTTTGCATTAGTTGTCTGGTTATCACGGATTTTCCGACACGTCTAAGTCCGCGTAGCACTATCATAAATTTGGTCTTTACTGCATTTTCCAGGGTTGGAAAAATATCTCTCTCTATTATCGCGTTCGTCACACGTGGAAATTCTATTTTGCCCGTTTCCCAGTGTATATTTTGTGAAATTGCCTCTTTTATAAAGTCCATTTTGTGAAACACCTACTTTCATATTATGGGTAAGGGTTTAAATATCCTTCCATGTATCAATTTATTTTTATTGTGATTTTTCTAATAGTTCCGCCTACGATGTACACAACCAATTAAATCAATTGTTTAGCTCATATTTCTGGTTGTGTACAGCTTGAGTCAAAATAGTTTTGACTCAGGATACGGTTTACGGAAGCAAAACCTGTTCCGAAGCCTAAGAAATAGTCTTCTCAACCAGTTAGTTTCTCAACATTCTTCCCTTTTTCAGTTGGCACAATCCTTATTTTCGTATTCTTTAAAAATATGTGCTGGTTAATAAATTTTAATAATTATTCTGGTACGATCGAAACCTGGTTAGAACATATTTCGTGACACTACTAAAAAGATGATACTGATGGACAAAGATAACTCACTTATTGTTTTTCAAGATAAGGCTATCAGGAGAGTTTGGCATCAAAATCAGTGGTTTTTTTCAGTAATTGATATAGTTGAAGTTCTTACTGACAGTACTAATCCTAGAAATTACTGGAGTATGCTTAAAAAAAGGGAATTGGATTTTGGAGTCCAGTTGTCCACATTTTGTGTACAACTGAAATTGTCCTCTTCAGATGGCAAGATGTATGAGACAGATTGTGCCAATACAAAATCAATTTTTAGGTTAATTCAATCTATACCTTCAAGGAAGGCAGAACCATTCAAATTATGGCTTGCCCAGGTTGGGTATGAACGCGTTTTGGAGATAGAAAATCCGGAAATTGCGCAAGAGCGTATGAAAGAGATTTATGTACAGAAAGGTTATTCAAAATCATGGATAGATAAGCGATTAAGGGGGATAGCAGTAAGACAAGACCTTACAGATGAATGGAAAAGTAGAGGAATTCAAAGCCAAGACGATTTTTCAATACTCACGGCAGACATATGTAAGGCAACTTTCGATATGACTCCTTTAGAATACAAGAAACTCAAAGGACTCACAAAAGAAAACCTTAGAGATCATATGGGAGATCTTGAACTCATATTTACTATGTTGGGAGAAGCATCAACAGCTGAGCTTGAGCGAGTCAAAGATCCTAAAACATTTATCGAACATCAAAATCTATCTCGAGATGGCGGAAAAGTTGCAAAGAACGCAAGACTAGAACTTGAAAGTAAGACTAAAAGATCCGTAATAAGTCAAGAAAATTATCTAGATCAACCAGAGAAAGAAAAGCGAAAAAGATTATTAGAACAAGAAAAATAATCTAGTGTTTCTCAATCTGTTTTGCCTTGTTAGTCAAAATCTTTCGAAATGCTTGCTAGCGTTTCTCAATATTCTTTCCTTTTTCCGTTGGAACATTCTTTATCTTAGCAATAATAACTTCTCTTTTAACGTTTTCTCCAGTTGCTATTTTCTAGCATTGGAACGAAATGATTTATAAACTTTAGCTAGGAAATCCAACCATGAACTTACTGGAAATGAAAAATAGGCTTGCCTTGGAAACTGCAAAACTAATATTTCAAAATAGCATCGAGGTAGTATTCATAGGGGGCACAGCTCTCAATACGTTTCATATTAATTATCGATACTCCGAAGATCTGGATCTAGCTTATCAAACGAGAAATCCCAAAACCGAAATCGAAGATCTTCTAGTAGCACATGGTTATGCTGTTGACAAAACCTCCTTTAATTTCAGGGACATCATTAGTTTAGATGCGGTTTCAATCAAACTAGATGTTTTGAAGTATGAAAAAAAATATAATGGTACGACTACGGAAAAACTTGGAGAGACGACTGTGACTACGTTGAAGATCGAAGAGTTTTCGGTTGAGAAAACGATAAGCTTTTTTACGAGAGAAGATATTGCTGGACTGGCAAGGGATGCACACGATCTTTTTTCCATAGAAAATAGATATCATAACTCTTTGGATTTGGCAAAAAAAGCAGAGAAAATCATAAAGAAAAACGTTTCCAGTTTTAATTACAATATTGATCTATTCGAGAACAACAGATCTAAAGTAGAAAGTGCAGTAGGTCCATATCTTAGAACTCCAATTATTTTTGAAGATGTCTTGGAGTTCTTGAAGAAATTGCAAGGTGTATTAGTTGATTGAACCTATCCCAGGGAATGTTTACAAGAACAAGGATATCCCCAATGCAAATACTCTTTATAGTGAGATGAAGCTATTCCCTACACCGTTTAAGGGTATTTACTACGTGCCCTATGAATCAGAAAGAAATGGCCAGTACATCACTGATCCTCATCTGATTATATTTAAGGCGGCAGAGCTTTATTTGAAATCCAATAAATACTATTTTGGTCTGTATTCTGCGTTGTACTATCATAGAATAATCTGGAACGCACTAGGATTAGACATATTAAATATGAAAATCAGCAGGAAAATAAATAGAAAACTTCCTTCAAAAAAATATTGGCGAGGCAGGGTGATAAATAAAATATTGTCTGTATATCCATTTCCGATACGTTTTCACAGGATTGGGAAATTTGATCTGCTGGGAGTTATCAAGAAGGGAGCAATTACATACTCTGATTTGAGAAAAACAAAGTCCGATGCGATATTTCTATGCAAAAAAGGAGACAAAACCGCGTGTGAAGTGTTAAAAATATTAGAAAAAACTCAAAAAAATAAGAAGTAATCACAGTTTCTCAATATTCTTTCCTTTCTCAGTTGGCACAATTTTTATCTTAGCATTGGCAAAATCTTTTTCCTCCAGCATCCTATGCTGTGTTACCTCATTGAGGAAAATTCCAAGTGCAGCAACTTCGCTATGTGGCTGATTAGTCACAGCAGCATTAAAATCAGATAACTGGTAGACATCGGAAGGTACTTGTTCAGCACCAACAATAACAAGAAGTTTTGAGTCTCGCGTTTTGAGTCTCGAAACACAGGACTCTGAACCCAAGACCTTCAGGACTGGTAATCCATACATCGTTAAATGGCAGACAACAAATCCATTTTTTTTATGTTCATTGATGACTTTAGAATAGCTTTTTTCATGACGAACACTTAGTGATCCACCCCAGTTATCCACAATACTAGAGACTGATTTCTCAAGACTAGAATCATGCTGCCCACAGTAAATGAATTCAGTTGCACCAAATGCACGGGAAACCAGTGCAACATGTGTGGTGATTCTTTCATCACGGGGTAATCGGTGGCCTAAACGTAAAATTGATATTTCCATATTCTTTATATAGAATAATTATTCTTTTAAAAGAATGATATTAAGGATAACAAAAACCCTTTTAAACTACTCATCTCTATTCTTATCATATGTCTCTCGAGAGTTTGCTTTTCAGCAATATTCAAATGCCAGGTGAACTAGTACGCATAGCATTGGCTATCCTGGGAACTGCTGCAGTTGCCTATTTTGATATTTTCAATAATCGAAATATACCAAACAACTTTCTCTACGTATTTCTGGGAGTTTCCATACTTACAAATATAGTATTCTTTGATCAGGATATATTCGTATTTGCAGCTATTATTGCAGTATTTCTCTCTCTATGGGGTTATTTATTCTATAGAGTTGGTCATTTCGGAGGTGCGGATGTTTTCGTTTTAGCATCGTTAACTCTGTTGTTGCCCATTCCGCCTTCATTCACACATATGCCATTCAACATGCCATTTATATTTGTGATTTTCCTATTCGCATTAATCCTCTCTTCACTGTACTCTGTGGTGGATTTTGCAATAAAACTCACAAAAAAGAATGCAAAACCCAATATGATTTATTTTGCACTGTTGATTCCATATGCATTATTTGTATACATGTTTTCATCATCACCATTTTTTTCACTATCTTTTCTAATAATAATTTCTATTTCTCTAATTGCCACCATATTCTTCGCAGCGTACAGAGAAGACATACTCAAGTTACAAGCTCAGAAAATTCCCATGAGTAAAGTAACTGAAGAAGATGTATTAGCAATAGAGCTCATGGATAAGGATACTGTGTGGTTACACAGTCTTAAAAAGCTGATAACCACAGAAGAACTAAAACGACTTAGGAAACTGAAACTACAAGAAGTATGGGTGTATACTAAACTCTTGCCGTTCCTTCCATTTGTTTTCCTTGGATTACTATTGTCTTTGGTATTCGCCAATTACCTGTTTTATTGATCTCCATGGCTTATTCACTCATAAAACTTTTGCTCGATTATTCAATGCTTTTCGTTAGTCTCTATATCATAGTATTTTTTGTCATGATCTTTTTGAAATACCGAAATAAAATATATGATGTTCCAAAAAGTGACTGGCAGCCGAAAGTTTCAGTGGTAATTCCAGCCTATAATGAAGGAATTTTAGTAGAGAAATGCATCAGAACGGTTCTAGCATCAGAATATCCTAAAAATAAATTTGAGGTAATTTTAGTAGATGACGGTTCAACAGACGATACTTATAAAATTGCCAAATCAATCAACGATTCTAGGTTAAAAGTTTTCACAAAAACAAATTCAGGAAAGGCGGCAAGCATAAATTTTGGCATAAAACATGCAACTGGCGAAGTAATCGCAACCATGGATGCAGATTCATTCATAGAAAAGGATACTGTGGTTAACATGCTTCCATTCTTCGATTCTGAAGATGTTGCTGCAGTAACTGCTGCTGTCAGGGTTAAACCAAGCAATAAATGGTTGCAGGAAGTTCAAAGAATAGAATATCTTTCGATAATTTTCTCCAGGCGACTGCTTAGCTTCCTCGATGCTGTGCCAGTTACACCTGGTCCTTTCAGTATGTTTCGTGCCTGGGTCTTCCAGAGGCTCGGAGGGTTTGACGAAACCAATATTGTCGAAGATCACGAGATGGCACTGAGGATACAATCAAATAATTACAAGATAAGGTGTTCCATAGGGGCAGAAGTTTACACTGAAACTCCAGGCAACATGTCTGACTTGCTTAAGCAGAGAGTAAGGTGGTATCGCGGAGGCATACACAATACTATTAATTATAGGCATTTAATGAGTCCAAAATATGGGGATTATGGAGTGTTTGTAGTTCCCATAATTCTGCTTACTGTGCTTACATTCATTCCGTTGCTTGCATTTGCCTATGATTCGCTTATCAATCCACCTATTTATTCATTCAGTCTTGGTTTCGAGACACTTTTGCTTTCCATAAATCCTGTGTCAATAGCGGGTTTATTCCTAGTTGCATTCTCGTTTTTTTGGGCATATGCTGCAGTAAAAGCATTCAAAAATGAATCTGGTAATCCATTCACAATCTTTTTATTTCTTGTTTTCTATGGTTATTTAACAATCGTCTATAATATTTTAACAATAGTAAAAGAAATCAGAAAAGAGCGTTTTTCATGGTAGAACAAAAATCTGAACAAAGAAAACTAAGCCTGCCGCTTTATCTTGGCGCATTCGTTGTCACAGTGCTAATCTTCATGATTGGAATTTACGTTGGTAATTACATTAGTGAAAATGCAAAACAGACTATGTCCAGTGATATTGAAAGTATTTCATCTAAATTATCAGGAACACAACTATTATTCCTACTTGATAATTCCAGTGCATTCTGTCCAGTTTACATGGATGAACTTTCTAAATTAGATGGAGACACAGAAATTATAGGTCAAAAGCTAGCTTTTCTAGAAGATAAATATGGTACAGTAAATGAAAAGCTTAAGTTGCAATATTTTGTTCTCGAGACCGAAGCATATTTACTTTCCAAAAAAGTAAATGAAAAATGCGAAGACGATAGCGTGCTTGTACTATATTTCTATTCTAATAAGGACTGCAAAGATTGCAAACAGCAGGGAGAATCACTATTAGCTGCAAAAAATAGCGCAAAGAAAAATGTGAAGATTTACTCATTTGATGGAGAACTAAATAGTCCAGTAGTAACTGCATTGAAGATCCGGCATTCCATCTCAACCTATCCAAGTGTAGTAGTTGACGATGCTCTTTATTTAGGGTTCCAAAGCAAAGAACAACTTTTAGTTTCAGTCAATAGGGAATAGTTTTAAATATGTGGAGTAGATGATATATTTAACAAAAAAGAAGGTGATTTCCAATGGTATTAGAACTCGTAATTTTGGTAGTAGTTGCATTGGTAGTATTATACGCTATTTTAACTTACAATGGTTTAGTCGGACTCAGGCTTCGGGTAGAAAATGCCTGGGCACAAATTGACGTGCAATTAAAGAGGAGATACGATCTTATTCCAAATTTAATTGAAACTGTTAAGGGATACATGAAACATGAAAAAGAAACTCTTACACAAATTACAAAATATCGGGCACAATTGGTAACCGGTAGTGTGGAAGATAAGGCAACGGCAAATAACATGCTTTCACAATCGTTGAAATCTATTTTTGCAGTGTCAGAGAACTATCCACAGCTCAAGGCAAATGAGAATTTTACAGCATTACAGGAAGAACTTGCAGGTACAGAAAATAAAATTTCTTATGCAAGGACTGCTTACAATGACAATGTTATGGCATACAATACTTCGATACAAACATTCCCGTCAAATATCATTGCAAGTATGTTGGCGTTCGTGAAGAAGCCATTTTTCGAAACTGCAGAAGCAGAACGCGAAAATGTAAAAGTTAAATTCTAAATTTTTTGGGTTAGATCATGGTAACTGCTCCACTATCCCAAAAAACTAGTTTTTTTGATGCCATAGACTCAAATAAATTGAAATCTATCTTGCTAATACTAGCAATGTCATTTATTTTTTTTATTCTAATTTATTTAATATCTTACATACTTGATTTTGGTATTTTTGGCATCGTTCTAGGGGCATTCGGGCTAGTACTTTATGCTGGCATATCCTATTTTGCCGGAGATAAAATTATTCTTTCCATAAGTGGTGCAAAAAAAGTCGAGAAAAAAGATTATCCTTATTTATATAATACTGTTGAAGGGCTTGTGGTAGCAGCACAATTACCTATGCTTCAGATATACGTAATGGAAGACGAGTCTCCAAATGCATTTGCAACTGGGAGAGATCCGCAGCACGCATCAATTGCTGTTACTACTGGTTTATTAAAAATTATGACTCGTCAGGAACTTGAAGGTGTAATTGCCCATGAGATTTCGCATGTGGGGAACTACGATATTCGTTTTATGATGGTGGCAATAGTATTTGCTGGTGCCATTTCATTGGTGAGTAATGTTATTTTACGTTCATTCCTATTTGGAGGAAGGCGTGATGATAGAAGAAGCGGTGGGCTCGCATTAATTGCCATAATATTCGCAATTCTAGCTCCTATATTCGCACTTTTAATACGACTTGCCATATCTAGACAGAGAGAATATTTGGCAGATGCTAATGGTGCAAGAATGACGCGTTATCCAGAAGGTCTTGCTAGTGCTCTCGAGAAAATCGGAAAAGTAAATAAGCCTGTTGCGGTTGCCACGGACGCTACAGCGTCGCTTTACTTCTCGAATCCTCTTAAAGCTGGTTTTCTATCATTTCTTTCTACGCATCCACCTATGG
Source organism: Microcaldota archaeon (assembly GCA_030648615.1). Classification (GTDB taxonomy): domain Archaea; phylum Micrarchaeota; class Micrarchaeia; order Anstonellales; family Bilamarchaeaceae; genus JAUSHJ01. The sequence continues at coordinate 11,114 of JAUSHJ010000063.1, forward strand.
AGGAAAGAATAAAGCGACTTAGGGGAATGTACTAACTACTGGTAGAGGGTTGAGGGTAGAACGGTTGGTAGATGGTTATGAAATCAAAGTTTATTATATTACTTATATTCTCATTATTTTTGATTGGCTGTACTAGTACACAGAAAAAAGACGTGATTGCTGTAGAAAATAATACTGTTCCAATTGTTCCACGCACTGAACAACCTGATAATGAACCATTTCAATTTAGTCTGGTCAAATTAACTTCAAATGGTGGTTATCTTTCAATTGAATTAATTAATGAAGATACCATTGGGATGGAAACTTTACCGTCAATTATGGCTGCAGTTTCTCCCAAAGTTACTACAAAAAAGATTTCTAAGCAGAAACTAAAAGATCTAAAAGATTATGTTAAAAAGCAGGATTTTTTTTCATGGGAGAATGAAAGTGATATGACTTACGAGGTTACAAAAATCTCAATAACTCTAGGTGAAGATTATAATTCTGTAACTGCCGATGACAATTCTAAATCAAAAAGATTTAAGGATTTAGAAGATAAAATTGTTGAATTAACAAATTAGTAATCGTTTAAGGCGTATGTTTAAATACCTACACTCCCAATTAGTGTTTACTATTTACTGAGGTGTAGACTTATGTATGGAGTATCTCCGCAAGCGTATGATCGAGCAATAACTGTATTCAGTCCAGACGGAAGACTGTTTCAGGTTGAATATGCAAAAGAAGCAGTCAAGAGAGGCGCCACTGCAATAGGCATAGCAACTAGGGATGGTGTAGTTCTTGTGGCATTCAAGAGTATTCATTCGAAACTTGTAGTGCCAGATTCATTGAAAAAAGTTTTTGATATTGACTCTCACATATCTGTAACTGCAAGTGGATTAATTGCTGATGCAAGAAGGTTGGTAGATGTTGCTAGAAACGAATCTCAGAGACACAGAATAACTTATAATGAAGCGCCTACTGTGGAATCTATTTCAAGAAGTGTATGTGATCTAATGCAGGTTTATACTCAATATGGCGGCATCAGACCGTTTGGAGTTTCATTGTTAATTGCAGGTGTTGACGAAAAGCCAAGATTATACGAGGCAGAGCCAAGCGGTGCAATGACTGCATACAAAGCAGATTCTATAGGTTCAGGTAAAAAAGAAGTTGACGAAATACTTGAGAAAAACTATAGAGAAAGCATGACTCTTGAGGAAGCAGTATTTCTTGCAATTGAAGCATTGAAGAAGACTCAGGAGGAGAAGCTGTTGCCGGAAAACATCGAGATTTCTACTATAGATGTAAAATCTAAGAAAACTTACTGTCTCAATGATAAGGAAGTTGCTAAATATCTGAAGTAATTATCTTTTTCATTAATTTTTCTTTCCCCCCCCCATTTTATTATTTTTTATTATTAGGGTTATCTAACGATTTTTATTATTTGTATAAACCAATCGTAAAGTCGGCGAGAGTACTGCCTTCTTTGTTGGCAGGTGAATCGCTGACCCGACTTTGTGAGTATTTTTCGAATGACCGACAAATCGGCGTATCCGATTTGTGGTCCATTTTTCCAAGCGTGGAAAAATTGGAGTGGGATACTGTGCGTTTGCGCACGGTCCCGAGCATCAGCGAGGGAAACTCTTCGAAAAATCTGATTCGTGAGAATTTAAAATCTTACATTCAATGGTTTTCTTATTCTTTCTTCCATTTCCTTTTTCTTAATTCGTCTAAATGCTCTAAGCGGATCATCTGTCGCAAATCCATAGGATGGGAGTGCGTATCTATTTTCACATCTGTGTTTTTGCTCTCTCTTTTCGTTATTGTGTTTGTCTGCTCTTGCTTCTACTATGGTTGCAATCGTTACACTTTCTACGCCAAATTCGTGTTGCTTTATATTATGCGAGTTTGCCAATCCCAAGGCTAAAACAAATGATGTGATTGCACCAGTCATGACAGTAATGAATTTTCTATTACTCTCGAGTAGGAACATTGTTAATTTTCCAGTTAATTGTAATGCTTCGCTTGCAACATCTATTACTATTTCAACTCCATCTCTCATTCTTTCACCACAGTCCCACCGTGTTCCTTGCCTTCTATTGCGTTTTTTAAATCATCAAGGTTCTTTCCACTAACAAAATGAGTTTCTATTCTGCTTCTTGAAACTAATTTACATGCAAGAATATCAAAGACAAAGTTTTCACCAGCTTTTCTGCTGTCGCTTGTAGATGCAAGTTTTATTAGTTCATCATAACTGAGTTTATCATACTTTTTTGCATTTGGGTTTTTACTTGGATTACTATCATATATCCCATTAACATTGCTTATGTTTACCAATCTTTTTGCATGTAGTGCCTCTGCTAATAATGCAGCGTCACTATCAGTAGTTATTCCAGGGATAGTTCCTCCCATTACTATTATTTTGCTTGCGCTTGCAGCATTCCTTGCATCATCAAAATTTTCCAGAACTCTTGAATATGCGAGTTTTCCAAAGGCGTCTATAGCATGTTTTGCATTTTCTTTAGTTGCCTTTATCGCTGCTTCGTCTGCTTCAAATTCGTTTCCATTAATCTGGCGTGCCTTTTGTGCGTAAACTCGTGCTGCGGTTCCGCCCCCGGTGACTATTCCGAAGCTATGCGAACTTTTGTCGAGTATTTTTTTTACTTCGTCCAAAAATTTGTGATCAATTCCGTTTTCAGTGTTGATGAGGCTTCCGCCAAGGGATAGGACTACATACATAGTTACTTTATAAAATTGAATATTTAATAATTAAACGGTGCGACTAGCTCGCAGGGTGTATAATCTATGGAATTAGACATGAGAGATATAGAAAAAATATTAATGAAAAGAGAGGAGCAGTTCGACAAAGTTCACGTTAAAACCAGGGAAATTGTAAGAAGTTGCAGTAATGCAATAAAATCCATACATTCTAAGGAAATGGATGCTGCAGCAAAATATCTTGCAACTGCTGAAAAAGAAATCAGCGAAATTGCAAATATTTCAGGTGAATTCCCAGATCAACTTAACCATATCCTTCAGGAATACGTTGAAGCTAAGATCGTATTAAGTGCAGTACAGAAAAAGAAAATACCTTCATTCAAGGATATGGGTGTTAATGAAATTTCCTATCTCAATGGACTTTTGGATGCTACTGGAGAACTAAAGCGAGAAATGTATGAAGCTCTGCGTCACAAGGATAAAAAATTAGCAACACAATATTTTGAAATGATGGAAGAAATTTACAGTGCACTACTACCATTACGTTTCTCCAATGCTGTGTTACCAGAATTCAGGAGGAAGCAGGATGTTGCAAGAATACAATTAGAGCAGGCAAGAGGGGAGTTGTTGTGAAAGTTTTCGATTTGACATTGCCGTTTGACGAGCATTCACCGGTCTTTCCAGGAGCTCCAAATCCTAAAATATCTAATCTACTCACTATAGAAAAAAACGGGTTTAACGAACTCATACTCAGTTTTCCAAGTCACACTGGAACACATATCGATGCTCCATTCCATTGCATAAAAAACGGAAAGAAATTGAGTGATTTCGATATCTCTTACTTTGTTGGTAATGCTATTGTCTTTGATTGTAAAAACCAGAAGGAAATTCTACTTTCAGATTCAGAGCTTTCAATAATCAAGGAAGATGATTTTGTTTTTTTCAATACTGGCTATAGTGATAATTATCTTAAACCAGGTTATTTCTCCGAGTATCCAGTAATTTCCGAAAAAACTGCAGATGCTTTAGTTGCTAAAAAAGTTAGGGTTGTGGGATTAGACTCTCCTTCACCAGACAAAGAGCCATTCAAAATTCATAATATTCTTTTAGGGAAAAACATTCCCATAATAGAGAATCTGTTTAATCTATCAAAAGTTACCATCAACCGTTTTAAATGTATTATCTCTCCGTTAAATATAAAAAACGGGGACGGTGCTCCCTGCAGAGTAATCGCAATGCTTTGACATGTACGACATGTCAAATATTTAAAATATTATTATAATATTTCAAATGATTGAGTGATATTATGAAATTATCAATACATATTATCGTTAAGGGAAAAGTACAAGGAGTCCTCTATCGTGCTACTGCATGTGAAGTTGCAGAAAAATTCGGAGTTACCGGTTTTGTCAGAAATCTAGAAGATGGTAGTGTGGAAGTATTTGCAGAAGGAAACAAAGAGAAACTTCTTGAATTTCGTGATTGGTGTTCTAAAGGTTCTAAAGGAGCAAGAGTTGATGATATGCAGTTTGAATGGCTTGATTTTGCTGGTACGTTTAAAACCTTCATAATTAGGCATTAGTTTAGTCTATCGTATGGATATTTTTTATTGTGGTAATCTTTCTACAATTAATTTTGCAAGTTCTTTTAGACCTTCTTTTTCGCATGTTATGCTCCCTATATGATAATAATTCTCTCCTTTCTTTCCATCGATCATAAAAGTGCCATATGAATCAACAAACAATGATTCGTCTCCTAGATTAAAATTTTCAGATTTATTCGGTGAGTAATACGCAGCAGCATCTTTTGCATCTTTAAGCATATGGTCATCTCCAGGGATATTAACCTGGATAATCATCATATTAGTTTGTGTTTGTATCTGAGTTTTTTCATAATTGCAGCCCTTTCCATTATTTATTATCCTAGTCTTAAGCGTACTTTCCGAAGTTAAATTGCAATTTTCAGCTACTTCTGAAGTAGTTATCAGGCTGCATTGGTCAAAATTTGCTGGTAACTTGTTGGAAGTAGTTTTATCTACTGTAGTAACTTCAGAACTAGCTTTAGTTGTTACCTTAGAATCTACAGTATTAGTTTTATTTTCTACTTGAGTACAGCCAGCAACAAACAAAATCATAATCATTAACAAAACTATATTTTTTGATATATTCATATCCATAATTCTAGCATAAACTATTTAAATGTCAATTTCTTCATATGTATATGAAATTAGTTACTCTCATATTTAGTTTTCTCATTTTTCTATTAATCTTTGGTTGTATTCAGTCTACGCAAAAGCTAGATTCTAAAGTGAAAGATACTTCAGTAATTTCAACAAATGATATTGAATCAGAGCGTACTAATGCAACTCTAGATTTAGTTACAGATAATCAGACTAACGATTCAATTACAGACAGTCAAACTTCAGATTTAGATAACGGAAGCAATTTAGATAAAACTAAACTTAATTGCGACAATGTCCTTACATTGCAAGAAACAAATCAGATATGTGGCGAAACATTATCTCCAAATCCATATGTAACTCAAAATACAGACGATGATACATACTGTTTTCGTTCGTATACTTCTGAAGGTGCGCTTTTAAATTTCAACATTGAAAAATTCAGCAGTGAAGACGAAGCAATAAAAGGAATGAAATCAGCAAGTTATGAAAGCGCAGTTTCACGTACTAATGTTGAGTTTAAAGGTTATCCTAGCTGGAAGGTCGAAGGTGCACTCTCCGGGGGCAATAGCTTGTATGTAACTAAAGGTAGTTATGTATTAACTATTAATGGCAGGCGTAATTGTAAGGACTACGAAAAAGTTGATAAACTAATGGAAACGGCACTTAAGCGAGTCTAGTTTTCTAATCTTTAGTTTTTATTTCTGATTTTCTTCCATCCTTGTAGTCCGGCAAACGTAAAAATAAGTCCAGCTACCAATGCCAATATATTCAAGGAAGCGAACGGAGTAGTCTCTTCCTTCAGTTTTGATTGGGTAGGGTCATTTGGATCAATCAAAACATTTACAGTTGTATTTATGGAATTCCTATCCACGACTTTTTGTATATCTGACTTATCCTGTGATGTGTGTGAACTACAACAATCTCCACCATATGTTTTTCCATTTATTATGTATGTATAGTGTATACGTGGTGAGAATTGCGGTCCGTGTTTGCCAGGGACTGTTCTTACGTCGGACTGAGTTATAGTACCACTAACAGTTGTCCAGTTATTCTGTGCACTAACATCGGAGTAAATCAAGTAACCTGCAAGGACAAGAAGACAAACTCCAATTACCATGCATAAAATTGTATCTCGTAATTCCTTTTTCATATTAAAATATTCGAAAGAAACATTTAATACTTTAACATCCAATTTATCTCATGCTTTTTTTCAAAGACGTAGCTGAAACATTCCTGAAAATCGAATCCAAATCTGGCAGACTTGAGATGACGGATATTCTAGCTCAGTTGTTCAAAAAAACAGATGTAAAAGAAATAGACAAACTTATTTACTTAGTTCAAGGTATACTTGCTCCACCTTACGATGGCATTGAACTTGGTCTGGGCGAACAATTTGCCATCAGAGCAATAGCTTCTGCAGCTGGGTATGACCGTTCAAAAGTGGAATCTAATTATAAGAAAAGTGGCGATCTAGGTCTTACTATAGAAGAACTGTTTGCAAAGAAAAAACAGCAATCACTATCATCAAGCGATATGGATGTTTTGTATATCTACGATAGTTTCGTTAAAATGGCAAAAACTTCTGGTCAAGGCAGTCAGGAACTAAAAATCAAATATTTGACCGAACTTCTGAATAATTCCTCTCCAACCGAAGCTAGGTTTATCATAAGATTCGTAACTGGAAGGCTTAGATTAGGTGTTGGAGATCCAACCATACTAGATGCACTTTCGTTCTCTCGTACTGGTGACAAAAGCTTAAGAGAAGAATTAGAACGTGCTTACAACGTTTGCAGCGATCTCGGTTATGTAGCAAAGACATTTTTTGAAAGTCCGGAAAAAATAGTTGAGTTCAAAGTGCAACCATTTAAGCCTTTACAACCTGCACTCGCAGAAAGATTATCTACTCCTAAAGAGATAATTGAAAAACTTGGTTCGTGTTCGATAGAGTTTAAGTTCGATGGCTTCCGCCTACAGTGTCACAAGAAAGGGAATGAAGTTGAGCTATACTCACGTAAACTAGAGAAAATGACACATATGTTTCCAGATGTAGTTGATGCAATAAAGAAACTAAAAGTAAAAGAAATTATTTTTGAAGGAGAAGCTCTCGCATTCAATGAACCGCAAAAACGTTATTTTTCATTTCAACAAACCATGCACCGCAGGCGCAAACATGGAATAGATGCAGCAAGCAAAGAACTGCCACTGAATATTTTTGTATTTGACATCCTCTATCTGAATGGGAAAGATCTGACTGCTCAGCCCTATTCTTCAAGACGTAAAACTCTAGAATCTATTTTTCCAGAAGAAATTCTAAAACTAAGCGAAAAAATAGACGTGAAGAATGAAAAAGAAATAGAAAAACTATTCAAGCAATCAATTAGTGAAGGTCTTGAAGGTATCATGGCAAAGGATCTTGCATCGCCCTATACTGCAGGGAAAAGAAAGTTTGCCTGGATAAAATTAAAGAAATCTTATGGGAAAGCAGTAGATACTATTGATGGCGTTATTGTTGGTTATTATCTTGGGAAAGGTGCTAGAGTAGAATTTGAATTTGGTGGTTTGCTTCTCGCAGTTTACAATGAAGATAATGCAAGACTGGAGACGGTTGCAAGAATAGGTTCTGGTTATACTGAAGAAGAGATGAAGGAATTACAGGAGATGCTGGAAGAGATAAAAACTACTGCGCCTCCAGATAAGTTAGATTACAAGGTAGAGCCGGATTTTTGGGTACAACCTAAATACGTTGTTGAAGTTGCGTTTGATGACATTACTCTTTCTCCGATGCATACCTGTGGCGTTAAGGATGATAGAGGCTATGCATTACGTTTCCCACGAATGCAGAAGATGAGGGGAGATAAGAGTATTAGTGAGATTACTACTACCAGGGAAGTGGTTGATCTATATGAGAAACAGATGAAGTGAATTTTCCATCATAAATATTCTTTATACTGTTTCACAAAAACCTCAAATAAGTATCTAATGAATGCTCGTTCTTTCCTATCAAAGTCAAACTTCTGAAGAACTAGGTAGTACAGCATCTTCTCATCATTGAATATGTTAAGCAGAGGGCAGTTTCCTTTTAGCAGAACGAAATTCATAAGTAGTCTAGACATTCTCCCATTTCCATCTCTGAAAGGGTGAATCCTGACGAATTTTAGGTGCACAAGTGCAGCTAGTTCGAACGAACGTAGTTGTTTTTTTGCAATATTATACCATTCAATAAATTCTTTCATTAGTTGTGGCAGTTCTTGCCATTGCGGACAGAGATAATTGCCAACGCGTACGTTGACATTTCTATATTTACCAGCATCGTGCATTATTTCTTTCTGTTCAATGTAATGCAATTTCAAAATCATTTCTTCGTTTATTTCTCCTTTATAATCGAAAAGAAAATCTATGCATTTCTCCATGTTCTGTACTTCCTTTATGTCTCGTTTTCTTTCTTTATGTAAGATTTCCTTTCCAGCAAGAATGCTATCGGTCTCTTCCAGTGTAAGCGTATTGCCTTCAATGGCATTTGTGTTATAAATAAAACTTACAATTCTTTCTCTTTCTGTTTTCCACAATGTTTTATCAAGTCTGTATTTTTTCAAGTAGTTTTTCTTTATTCGTCCAATTATTCTAATTTCTTCTTCAGTCAATTTCTTAGCAATTCGTTTGGTTTTTTTCTTTAATATTTCCAGATCCTTTGGTATTGTCGTACCTAGATACTTCCTAGTTTTTTTGAATTTTCCATCTACTCTTTTTGTCTCAGTAAGGTAGTAGTATATCTTGCCATTAACTATTTTCTTTTCTATGTAAGCCATGCTAGAATTAGGGGGCACAAAGTTTTTAAGCATTTAGGGGGCACAGAAAACATAAATGTTTCCAGTCTTCAGTTTCTGGTCTTGCCTGTTTTACGAGATACAAAACACCTGACTCAAGATTTTTTAGGGGCGGTGATAACTCCCCAAAGTTATAACTGATTTTAGTGCAGATGTAATCCAGTGATAACTCGAAATACGTTTACCTCGTAAAAATCATGTGTCAATTCGGCACGGAAACTCATGGTTTTAACCTTGGGAGGAAGTGCCGAATTTACACAACTTTGCCCTCCCAATTGTCCTTTGGACAATGGGCGCAATGTAGCAGTTGCGACATTCGCGTCGGCCCTAATGAAACCACAGCCTTTAGGCTGTGGTGGCCGAATGGGCAAATCATTTACATAAATCTTTAGGAACCACATTATATTTAGGGGGCACAGTAGAAAGTTTTTCGTTTTGAGTCTAGTGTTTCGGGTCTTGCCTTCTAGTATCTACCAACTAACTTTTCAACGTCTTAATCAAATCTGCCTTGGTAATAATCCCTTTTATCTCTCCTTTTTCTTCAACAAGAATTGCCTTGTAAAACCTTAGCAGTTCAGTTATTACGCCTAACTCTGCTTCTGGTGGGATAGAGGGGAAACTAGCTTCCATAACTTCTCTTGCAGAGACCTTGCCAATGTTTTTCCCATATTTGGTTAACCAGTCTACAAATTCTCCATCTGACAGGCTGCCGATGCATTTTCCATTCTGAATTACTGGCAATTGTGATATGCCTTCTTCCCTCATTATCTCCATTAGTTTGTCTAGTTTATCATCAGGTTTTGCTAGTAATAAATGCTTAGTCATGATTTCTTTTGCTTTCTTTGCACCATCTCCTTTGCTTAATTCATGTTCCAGTGCCTGGAATATGGCAATTACTTTGGAATATGCTGGATCGACTCTGTTGCTTTCTATCTTTGCGATAAGGCTTTGGCTAACTCCAGCTAGTTTTGCAAGTTGTTTCTGAGTTAAGTCAAGTTTCTTTCTCAGACTTTTGATTTTTTCAAGCTCGAATATATTTATCACCGTATGTCAATTCTAATTAGAATATTTTAATCAATAATATATAAATATAGGAATATTTTATAAATGTACTTACGGTGATATTTATGGTACAAAGAACATTAGTTGCTAAAGACGCAAAACTCCCAAGAATCCACAGTAGCTTTCCAAAACAACAGCCAGTAATATCCTTGCTTACAGATTTTGGCAGAGATGAAGCAGTTCACCTGATAAAATCTGCAGCCAGGTATGTTAATCCAAGAGCAAGAATCAGAGATATAACTCACGAAGTTCCGGCATTCAATGTACTTTCTGGTGCATGGCGACTCTCCCGTGTGGTTACAGACAAAACCCAAAGAGAAGGGACAATTTATGTAGCAGTAGTGGATCCTGGTGTTGGCGGAGAAAGAGAATGCTTAATCGTAAGAACTAAAACAGGCAAGTATCTGGTAGGCCCGAACAATGGTCTGCTTTCGCTTGCTTTCCAGAAAGAAGGTATTGATGTTGCAGTTTCGATAGAAAATACCGAGTTGACTTTGCTAAAACTGGCAGACTCAGTTACCTTCCATGGAAAAGATATTTTTGCGCCTGCCGCAGCGCATTTAGCCGCAGGCGTTCCGATTGATGAATTCGGACCACGCGTGAATGAGGTAGTACAAGTAGATCAGAAGGTGGTGCTTCAGACAATCCATCTTGAGGCCGAAAAAGAAAATTACCCAGAAGCAACTCATCGAACAGGCTGGCTCGTGGATATCGATAATTTTGGTGTGCTAAGGACCAATCTTCCGAATCATCTTGGTGCAGAATATGTTGGCAAAACTGCCGAACTTACAATTCATTCACACGATACGCATCCATTATCATTTTTTCGGGCTCAAGTAACCCTTACTGATAATTTCGAGAGCGTTGCAAGAGGCGAATTGATTGCGGTGCTTTCCTCTACTGGTTGTCTTGATATCGCAGCTAATCTGGCAAGTGCAAGTGAAATTACCAAAATAGGTTTCGACAGTGTTGGACTAGATGGTCACAGGCCAATTACACAGGTGCATCTGAAGGTGATATGATGATCTCTGACATATTTTTATATTCTTTTATACGTTAATCTTAGTTATGAAAAGACAATCTGCACGAGTATTGCCAATGCATGTACAAGAATTAAAACCAAGTGGAAAAGGGCAATTATTGGACAGTCCTAGGATTTCAAAGGTGAGGTTGAGTGAAAAAAATTTAAAAAGAGCTTTCACAGGTATCTTCACCAAAGACCGTGAGATTTGCACTTGTGATGAGGTAGTTCTTATGCCTGAAAACTGCAAAGTGCTTCTTTCACTTTCAGAAACCCAGTCCGTTTCTATAATATCTGAACTAAGAAAGAGAATTAGAGGTTCAGGCACATTAAGCTTTAATTTATTTGGAAATGAATGGGACCTCATAAAAAATCTACATAATCTTGCTGTAAAAGGGGGGTTTCATTCTTCAGTAATAAACGTATTTACTGATGGAACTAAAAATACAGATCTGGAAAATATAATAATTGGAGATTCTTATGAAATCTCCTGCAAGCGTTCATAATAATATCTTAATCTAATAGATAATTCAAACACATATAAATTAAGGTGATTTCCGTAACTAAAAATAAAAAAATTCTTATAACCTCAGCATTGCCTTATGTAAATAATGTGCCGCATCTGGGCAACATAATTGGTTGTGTACTAAGTGCAGATGTATTTGCCAGATATTGCAGGTCTAGAGAATACGATTGTCTTTACATCTGCGGTACGGATGAGTATGGCACAGCAACGGAAATAAAAGCGCTGGAAGAAGTAGTAACTCCACAACAAATCTGTGATAAATATTATAAGATACATAAAGATATTTACGATTGGTTTAATTGTAGTTTTGATTATTTTGGAAGAACATCCACTCCTAAGCACACTGAGATAACTCAGGATATTTTCACCAAGCTCTATAAGAACGGTTATGTAGTGGAAGAAGAAACAGAGCAGCCATATGACGAAAAAGCGCAAATGTTTCTTGCTGACAGGTATATAGAAGGAACTTGTCCGTACTGCAAGAGTGAACAAGCACGTGCGGATCAGTGTGACAAATGTAGTAAATTACTTACTTATGAAGAACTCATAGATCCAAGAAGCAAAGTTACAAAAACAAAACCGATAATTAAGAAGACCAAACATCTTTTCATTGATTTGCCAGGTATAGAAAAGGAACTTGAGAAATGGATTGAAAAAACTGCTAAAGAAGGTTTCTGGAGTGAAAATTCTTATCACATCGCAAAAGCATGGCTGAGAGATGGACTAAAAAAGAGAGCAATAACCAGAGATTTAAAATGGGGCGTGCCTGTACCGCTTAAGGGTTACGAAAATAAAAAATTCTACGTCTGGTTTGAAGCACCCATCGGTTATATCTCCATTACTGCAAATTACAAAAAAGATTGGGAAATATGGTGGAAGAAACCAAAGGACGTTTCACTCTATCAATTCATGGGTAAGGACAATGTACCGTTTCACACAGTAATATTTCCATCTACCTTACTTGGTACTAAAGATAATTGGACAATGCTCCATCACATAAACACCACCGAATTCCTTAACTACGAAGGAGGTAAGTTTTCCAAGTCAAGAGGCGTAGGGGTATTTGGTGATGGTGCAGTAAAGAGCGGTGTTCCTAGCGATGTATGGAGATATTACTTACTTGCTAACAGGCCAGAACAGGCAGACACTAATTTTGTATGGCAGGATTTTGCTGATAGACTAAATAATGAACTTTTGGCCAATCTCGGAAATTTAGTAAATCGTACATTAATATTTCTTCAGAATAATTTCAGTGGTAAAGTTCCAGAAGGAAAACTAATTGACAGTGATAACGAATTCCTGAATAAACAGGAAGAACAGATTACAAAAATCACAGATTTATTGGAGAAAGTTAAGCTGAAAGACGGTTTACACGAAGTAATGACATTCTCTAAAAACACCAACAAGTATTTCCAGGATAATAAGCCCTGGGAACTGGTGAAGAAAGATAAATCCAGGGCAGATGCTGTGCTATACGTGCTAGTTAATCAGATAAAAGATCTTGCAATACTAATCGAGCCTTATTTGCCAGTTACAAGTGAAAACATTTTCAAACAGTTGAACATAGAAAAGAAGAAATGGGTAGACCTGGGCAAATTTTCTGTATTGGTTGGTCATGGGATAGGTGAACCAAAAACATTATTCCAGAAACTTGAACAGAAGCAAGTGGAAGAACTTAAGAGAAATTTTTCTGGTAAACAGGATAACGAAGGTCAAACTAATAAGCAGGTTTCATTCGTAGATTTAGACATCGAAGTCGGTGAAATTTTATCAGCAGAAAAACATCCTAACGCTGAAAAGCTTCTAGTAGAAAAAGTGAAACTGCACGATAAAGAGATTCAATTAGTCTCAGGAATTGCTTCTCACTATAAACCGGAAGAAATTGTCGGAAAGAAAGTCTTAATCCTTAGAAATATTTCACCTGCTAAACTACGTGGAGTGGAAAGTCACGGAATGCTTTTAGTGTGCGAATCAGAAGACAAATCTATAGAAATAATTAGTCCTGATGTTGCTGTAGGTACTAAAATAACTTTAGAAGGAGCAAAACAAAAACCCAAACCACTGCTAACAGTAGATCAGTTCTTTTCTATTGATCTAGAGGTTAATGATTTCCTCTGCTCCAGCAATGGCAATCAATTGTTTGCTGGAAAGCACCCTTTAAAAACAGAAAAAATAAAACGTGGGAAAATAACTTAGTCTATTTATGCAAATGTATAATATTTATAAAACGTGTTATTCAATGTAATACTATGTCAATTATTACAATTCCTGTAAAATCTGGCAGAAGAACAAATCCAAAACTATTTCATGAAGATGGTCACGCAAGGTCAGGGTTAATAAAAATACACGTTCTTTTAGATGACATTTTAAAACCAAAAGGAATCAGACCAGATGTTTTTGTAGTAGGTTCACAGGCTAAGGGTACTTTTAGGACAGATGAAGATATTTCCAGGATAATTTTATTAGGAAACAAATCTTGTTCGAGCGTTACTTCTGACGATCTCAAGTTTGCAGCAGGTTTGCTGGGTATAACCGAGGCAAGGACCGAACTGGCATTTAGATTTTTCCTTACTGTCAATGGTTCTTCAGGTCTAAGCAGAGATTTTTATTATTTTGTAACAAGATTTTTAGGAAAGTTCATAAGAACAAAACCTAGTGATTTGGATATTGCTGTAATAGTCCGGCAGCCAGAACAGGTAAGCACTTCATTTGTTGCAATTGCGGGAAGTAAAGAACTCGAGCAGGCAATTTTAGAATTAGGTATCCATACTGAATTTTTTATTTCAAATGGTCTTTCTCCAGGTTCAGCTTTTGACATAAAACGAGAGCAATGGTTCCAGCAGGTAGAAGTTGAAGGGATCACATTCAGGCCCCTGATGTTTTTCTTCAAGCCTATGCTCGCAACTACAGCAAGAATGGAACATTAAATAAAATCAGTTAAATTCTTCCCTGCCTTTCAAATACCTAAATTTTATCCAATTTTGATTTTTTCAATTCAAATATGATCGGGTAGACAATTGCTAAAATTGTTCCGCAGAATAATAGTGCTTCCGAAGTTCCGTATTTTAAAGTTAATAAAAACACAGATGCAATTCCGCATATTCTTCCTAGATTTAATAACCACTCTCGCCCTAACATGCTGTGGAATATATTTTTAGAGTTATCAACAACCAGTGCCATGGGCAGAGGGAAAAATACTGTTTTGAAGAAATTTATCATGGCAAACCCAAGTAAGAACGTTCCAATTTCTTTGGAAAAACTCGTAAATATTGATGCAAGACCAAATGCGATTGAAGACAGGATAATAAATTCTCGTCTTCTTTTATGCAAATCCGATATTTTTGCAGTTATTAGTGATGCAATTATTGCAAATATTGTGGCCAGTGATATAAATGCTCCAAACTCTGCAGGCTGGTCGAGATACTTTAATATCATTAGATCGAGAAGAATAGTTACTATTACTGCTGGTGCAAAACCTTCAAGAAATATCAGTGTTTTCAAACCAGAAAGTGATTTTAGACAATCTGCTAAATTATAATAAAATACTTTATCATTCTGTATATATTTAGTAGCTATCAGGAATGTTGCTGCATAGGCAATCATGGCTAATATAAAGAGGTTTCCATATCCCATAATTGCTGCAATAAGACCGGAAATACCAGGTAAAATTATATTTAATGAAGATCCCACGGAATAATACATAGCACCCATGAGTGCATTATTTTCTTTTTTAAACTCATAGAATAATGCATTGAACGGCACCCAAAAGAAAAAGTGCGTGAGTCCCAGTAGAAATCTGAATAAATACCCTGCATTGGCAGTTGGCATTGCATAGAGAACCAAAATTGATAAAAAACCAAGTGCTATTCCGATAAGCATGAATTTTTTCGCAGGAACTTTTCTGAAAAGTGGTGCGAGAAGAAGTGAGCCCATGAACCATACTAGTCCAGTGCTTATTATTTCTGTAATACTCATTCCAAGACCAAATAAGTATACTTCAAATAATGAGCCTCCAAGTATGTTTGCAGCTAGCCAGAAAACATACATTATGTTAAGTTTTGCGAACTGACTCGAGAGTGACTTAAAACTTAAGTTAAACATATTAGTATTACCTCTAGTGCTTATGAAAAACTAAATTAAAATAATTAGGTAAAATTATTAAACAGCTACGCCGTTTATCGAACCATCCTGGCCGACTCGGTTAGTAACTTTTACTTTTCCTATATCCGTGTTTAAAACTGCGCCTTTCGTAATTATGTTTTGTCTTACGAATTCAGAGTTGTGGCTTTCAACTACACCGATTATTTTAACTTTTGCCATTTTACCATCTTTGGTTCTGGTATTTACGAAAACAGCTTTCTTTAGTTTTATTTTTATTTTTCCGCCTACAGTTCTCTTCTCTCTTTTATCTTCTACCTTGGAGACCTTTGTAGCAGTAAAAACGCCGCCCATGTGAATAAGTTTTTTATCCTTATTCTTCCTTTTTGCGCCTCCTGTTCCGGAGCTTACTTTCTTGGTTTGTGGTTTGTGATATTGTTGCATTATGACTAACCTCTTTAAATTTTTAATAATTCGTAGAATTAACTTTGTTTATATACATTTTAAAACGTTACCCTAGACCTTCTATTCATGATTTATGCGGAAATATCAGCGGAATTGAGTGCAAATGAGATAAATACTATTCTGAAAGATGAAGATGCACTAGTTATCGATTTTAACTTTATAACATCTGAGCTCGAGTTGAAACTTGCAGAACAGCTGACTATTTCCAGCTTCAAGCAAAAGAATAATATTGCAAACAAATTCAAATATGAATTTTTACTTTGGGTATCTGGAAAAAGGGATATAAAAAGTGCAATGGAAGTTACTTTACCAAAGAGTAATAAAATGATAATTGTCGTTTTTGGAACTAATTATCGTAAAATACTTTCACAGCTTAATCCAAAAGTAATAAAGAAAAAATTACCGAAGATTTTCGATTCCATTGCTTTAGAACGAATATCTACGTCTCGAGTTTTCTGATTGTATTCATAATTGCATTGTAGCTTATACTTAATTTCTATAACATCTGCAATTAGTGGCGAGATAATATCCTGAAGGACATGCCAAACATTCATTGTTACAACTATAATATCCTTCTTGGCACGATGCACACACGTATTCACTCGAAGCAATTGTTCCAGAAGGGCACTGAGAGTAACATTTATTATCGAACGTATATGGCTCATTGGGATATGTATTAGCGCAGTCCAAACAACTTGTAATGAAATAAGCAGTTCTATCTCCTGAACATGCTGGCAACGTATCCCCTGGATAACTTCCACCAGCAGGATCAAAGATAACCCAGATGCCATCTTCTAGTGTAAAATAGTTTATACTAACATCTGATCCATAGTGATTAGTAACTGCGTTCGTAAATGAACTTAGGTCTTTAGTTGAACCAAAGTATACTATCGCATAAGCATGTACGCAAGCTGGGTCTGCTACTACTTTGGAAGTTCCTCCTATGGAATTAACCATGGATGCTATTAGAACTGCCTGATTTTTACAATCTCCAGATTTTGTTATCAATGTTTCTGATGACGGGTAAGGTATTCCTGCCAAGGGAACGTTTTGATAGATTATATTTTCTTTTACCCAATCATAGATATCAAAAAGTTGATCGAAACTATAGCTACCTGGATCTTTTCTAATTGCATCGGCAGCTGCTTTACGAACACTTAAATCATAGGGATCTATTTTGGTACAGTACGCACTAAGGTAAGGTTCTGTATTTTCATAGAATGTGAAATTGTATCTAGGCATTTCTTTAACTGGTCTTGGAAAACCACAGGTAGTGCCATGGACTACCTGCCCTTCGGGGCAACCACAATGAACTGTGTCGTTCACAAGATAACCGAGATTACAAAACTGGGGTTGGTTGTAGGAGCATGTTCCATAGGCAGTCCCATCAGTACATCTTAGCGTTGTGTCTTTTGAATTATCGTCATTTGGAACGTCAGGAACTACCCCGCAGCAACCGGCAAAGAGTAATCCTATAAATAACAATCCTAAGATGTATAATTTGTTCATCGGATTATAAATGATTACGCTATATTTTTAATCTTACTCGATTATTTACTAGTTATATCTAAGTTTTCAATATATTTTCATAATTACATGGTGAATCTATGAATATCCAGAAAACAAAATTTTCTATCTATTTAAAAACGGTGATTTTATGAATACTCCAAAATCTAAATTTAGTGAATGGTATAATGAAATTACAAAAGAAGCAGAATTATGTGATTTGCGTTACAACTTGAAAGGTTTCATAGTATTCATGCCGTGGTCAGTTATGTCCATGAAAAAAATGTACGCTATTTATGAAAAAGAACTGGAAGCTCACGGTCACGTGCCTGCATTATTTCCAGCATTGATTCCAGAAGGATATTTTCATAAAGAAGCAGAGCATATTGAAGGTTTCGCTCCAGAAGTTCTATGGGTTACAGAAGCAGGAAAGCATAAGCTAGAAGAAAGATATGCAATGCGTCCAACAAGCGAAACTGCAATGTATTCAATGTATTCTCTATGGATAAACGGTTTGAAAGATTTACCCGTAAAGATTTACCAGAGCTGTCAAGTTTGGAGACACGAAACAAAAGCAACAAAACCATTTATAAGAAGCAGAGAATTTTACTGGATAGAAGCTCATGATGCATTTGCAACACGTAAAGAAGCAGAAGCTCAGGTAAAAGAAGATATGGAAATGGCTGAAAAAGTTATTCACCAGCAGTTTGCAATTCCATTTTTGTTTTTCAGAAGACCACAATGGGATAAGTTTGCAGGTGCAGTTGATACCTATGCTGCAGATACATTGATGCCAGATGGAAAAACAATTCAACAACCTTCCACTCATTTGCTCGGTCAGAATTTTGCAAAATCTTTCAATGTAAAATATACTGATGAAAAAGGCGAATCACAATACGTTTGGCAAACCTGCTATGGTCCTGCAATTTCAAGGATTTACGCTTCTGTGATTTCAATGCATGGGGACGATAAAGGACTGATATTGCCGTTTGAGCTTGCTCCATTACAATTCGTAGTAGTTCCTATTCTCAAAGGAGAAAATAAAGATAAAGTAATCACGGAATGCGAGAAGATAGTGAAAATATTGCTACAGGAAAATTTCACTGTGAAGTTTGATAATAGTGAAGCTACTCCAGGCTTCAAATTTAATCATTGGGAAATGAAGGGTGTGCCTTTCAGAGTAGAGCTTGGTGAAAGAGATATTGCGGAAGAGAGTGTTATTCTTGTTAGACGAGATACTAAAGAAAAAATTAAAGTAAAGACAAAAGAGCTAGTTGCTAAAATAAATGAACTGAAGCCAGAAATAACCAAAAATCTGAGAGAAAAAGCAGATGTTTGGTTTAATTCTAAATTATCTCATGCTGGAAATATGAAGGAGTTGGATACAGTTCTAAACAAGCAAGGTGGCTTTGTGAAAGTTGCATTTTGTACTGACCAGATGGACGGTGAAAAGTGTGCTGATGACATAAAGAACAGTTGCCAGGCAAACATGCGTGGTTCGCTTTACGGGAACGATGAACTACCATTGACGAATGAGAAATGTGTTTCCTGCGGGAAGCCAGCAACCGTTTATCTTTATGCGGCGAGGCAATATTGAAGTGTCTTGAGTTTCGAGTCTGGAGTCAAGGTTATTGATATGGAAATTAACATTGGAAAAGAGAAACTGAGCATTGGTTTCGATCATTTGAAAGTTTACATAGTAGCTTCGATCCTCCTAGTGCTAGCGGTTGACCTGCTCTCAGTTGTTGCCAGTACCTTAGAGTTGGGTTTTTTTAATTTCGAGTCCTCTTTGCTTTTTTACGCTAATCTCTTGTCATGGTCTGGCTACCTGCTGCCATTACTTTTAGCATTCCTAATTTTGGAAACAGCAAAGAAATTAGGACATACGACAAATGGAGCTTACATAACTTCAATGTCGGCACTAGTATTTCTGATCTCTTTGATGTTGTTTGCAATTAGTATGATCGGCATCATGTTTACATCTGGTTCTGCCCTGATTTATCGTCTTTCTGACTTCATTTTTTATATTATCAAGGCCCTTTTTAATGCTGCATTTCTTTATCTATTATTAAGTTTCCTGCAAAATAAAAAATCTATTTCTACCGAAGTGATTGTTGCTTCTTTTCTGATATTCGTTGCCCCTCTTGCGATTCTATCTTTCATGAGCGATTATCCGATTATTTCATTTTTCGTTCCTATTGCTACTATCGCAAGCTTGCTATCAAACTTAGTTTTTGTCCTCATTATTCTTAATCACGTTTCACAGGAAAAAGAGAAGTTATCAGTTTATCTATACGGAATTGGACTTATTTTCATTCTCACTTTCCTGTTGCGAGCTTACAATGCATTTTCATTTGAAGAACAGTTTTATGCAATCGTAACTCCGTTTTATATTATTGCATCCTACGTTGTAGGTAGATTATTGATAAAAAAATAGTTGTTCCATTTGTAACATTTTTGCTCTGAAATGATTCACCAGCATCGTAACCTTTAAAAGCTTATTTTGACGCATCGTCGTTATGACTTTATTACAACACTCAGTTCAACCACCGTCATCTACCAAATCACTATCTCCAAAAGGACGAGGTCATTTCCGTTGTCCTGATCCGGATACTGCTACTATTCTATCTAATCTGGTAGTCATAAAAATAACTGGCAAGATATGTGATCCAGCAAATCTTTCCAATCTAGCTAGAGACGTTGGAGCACTTACAAGAAGAGGTATGAAAGTAATCATAGTTCATGGAGGCGGAAGACAGATAGATGCTGCGTTATCTTCTGCAAGTATAGTTACTCAGAAAAAAGATGGTATACGTATAACTCCAAAGGAAGCAATTCCCCATGTAGTCAGTGCAATGAAAGCAATAAACGCAGAGGTAGGGGCAGCCATTCGGAATGAAGTAGATTCAGTTGCATGCATAGATAACTCTGATTTTTCAATTATTTCAGCAACAAGAAAAGATGGCTATGGTGAAGTCGGAGATGTAAGCAAAGTTGATACACGAACAATCACCTTAGTCTTAAGAAGAAGCGAAGTTGTAGTGCTATCTTGCCTTGGTAAAACAGGAGACGATTCAGTAAACATAAATGCAGATGATGTGGCAGCAGCAGTTGCCACTTCTATGAAAGCAAAGAAATTATTGATGCTTTCAGATGTTCCAGGAATAATCTCTAATGATCAGGTTCTTCCTTTAGTTGATAATTCTATAGCACATGTGTTGTTGGCAAATGGAACTATTACCGGTGGTATGGTAGTTAAAGTTACTGCAATGTTAGATGCTGCGCAACATGTTGGGGAAGTAATTGTTGCAAGTGGTAATACAGATTCAATTCTTGGCGTAATAGATGGGAGTGCTGTCTGCACAAGATTTTCATCTGTTGCCTAATTTTAAAAAAGCAATCTATTTAATCTCTATTAATCAAATGCATTTCATATAGCCCCGTCATCTAGCGGTCAAGATATCTTATTTTAGGATAAATATCGCCAAAAGGATATCAGCCTTTGGAGCTGGTTACATCGGTTCGAATCCGATCGGGGCTATCAATGTTTTTGGGCTCGTAGTCGATACGTGTCTTGTGTATATGCTTTAGTTCAAGACCGCGATAGCGGTAAGACGCTACTCTCACACAGTAGAGACATGGGGTTCAATAATCTGGTTTCGAAATTTAAACTTTGAAACGTGAAATTGAAAATCCTCACGAGCCCAATTTATTTTTCCGGTTTCCGGTCTCCAGTTTTGAGTCTCGGGTCTTCAGTCTCGGGTTTCTAGTCTAGAGCTTTGAGTTTTTCAACGTCTTTATACGGAACTTCCACTACTATTCCTACTCCATAGTGGCCAGATCCCAAAGGTTCCTGAGTCATAAAGACAATTCCCTTGTAAACGCCATCAATAACTGCCTGCCTAGTAACCGAAGTTACATTTGCTTTTTTTTCATTTCTCCAGGGACATCTAAAAACTGGTCTATGTTCAAACATGTTAGGTTTACTTGTAGTCCAGTATTCAGGAAGGCGTGGTCCAAAAGTAACTGTACTTTCCGGATCTATTTCATAATGTTGGCCAGTAGTGAGAGGAAAATCTGAAATATTGCGTATTCTGCTCCCATCACTTATATGGACAAGTACATCTTTTCCATCTTTTACAAAATCATCTGCATGTATTTCACTAACAACTAGTACGCCATTTACAATGCTTCTTAAATTTTCAGGCACTTCAAAAATACATCTCCTATCTTCTTGTTTAATTCTCTGATTAACAAAAACTCTATCTCCAAACGGAACACCGGGAGCTTCGTAGATAACTAATTCGTTTGTAGGAAAATCACCGCATTTCATAATTAGTTTCCAGAATTCATAGCATTGCATAGCATCTTCATCAAATCCCCCTACAATCAAATGGTCAGCAACACTTGGTCTTATTATTCTGGTATCAGTTCCATGTGCCATGTTGAACTCACCAACTACTCTTGGAACTTCCACAAGTGGTGGTCTGGTTTCGTTGCGCTCACTACTTTTCAGAACTCCAACAGTTACTCTTTGACCTTTGAAATCAAACTCTCTTAGTCTTATTTGTTTATTGTTAATCGTTGTCATAACATCACCTCTTAGTAGTATCCAAATATCCCGATCCAACTTTTTGTCGGATCTGTTTGTCCTTCGGACAAATATTTCGAAATTCCTGGAATTTCTCAATCGATCTATTCAGAACCTTCTTAATTTGTTCTGAATATTCCTATATTTATATTTTATTGATTAAAATATTCTGATTGGAATCTAATCAAAACCCATCATTTTGAGTCCGGAACTAACTGTCCTCTGTGATAAAGGGTTATTTTTGCATGGCGAGCTTTCCATCCACATTTACTGCCTTCGACCAAAACAATTCCACCACTAGAATAACTGCCCATGTCGTTATGGGGGTCGAGATTGCCTCTTACAATTAACGTTCCTCCTTTCATGTATTCTGCTGCTTCCTTGCCAGCATTGCCAGTTACCAGGATACTGCCACCTTTCAGACTTTGTGCAAGGCACCAGCTCGCATTACCATTGACAGTTACGTTTCCACTTTTCATGGCCCAACCAAAGAAAAGACCCACGTCTCCATTCACAGTTACGTTCTTTGTATTGAACATGCATAAGTGAGTCGGTCCATATAATCCTTGGACATGAATAACGTAATCGCTATCAGTTCCATGATTTATAAGAGCACTCAAAAATATCCCTATCTGACTGGTATTCACAGTTAAATACCCGCGTTTCACACGTTGAAATTTTCTAAGTTCTAGGCTGAATCTTTCAACGTCTTTTGCAGAATACGTTAGCCCCACTATAGCTAATTCAGCATCGCTGGAATTCGGAGTAAATTCATATTTTTTAGCAACAAAAACTTCCCATGCATCTACTATTTGTTTAAGTGTTTCCTTGCTGCTTCTTGAATTTTTCAGAGTTTTTAATTTACTGGGAGCTGGAGCTTCAACAAGAGGAGCAACAGAAGCAATGCGAGATAATCTAGTAGTATCATTTCCTGTTTGTTTTCTAGTCATTGTTGTCATTTCATCACCAGACTTTACTGCATTGCATGACATATATTAATTTAATTCCTTAAATTAGGTATAAAATTCGGAAAAATTAGTTTTATTAAGCTAAATATGGAATAAAATTCCATAAATATGATGGATTTAAAGATATTACCTCATAAATATGTCCTATGAATAATATCATGGGTAAATCTAGGCTTGATGACACAGACTTTGCAATTTTAGATGCACTGCAGGGAAATGCACGACAATCTATTTTTCAGATCGCAAAGAAGATAGCTATACCTCCAACTACCATACATAATAGAATAAAGAAACTAAGGGGAAACGGAATCATAACTGGCTATACGATAAATATTAATCGAGAGAAGATAGGTCAGAATGTATGTGCCCTAGTTCTTGTTTATCTAAATAATAATGAACTTGAACCAAGATCAAAAAAGGGTGGGTTGGCAAGGTTGCTATTAAAAAATCCAAATATCGCAGAAGTTTTTGAAACTGCTGGTAATTTTGATTTGATTGTAAAAGTTTATGGTCAGGACATCAAGGATATAACGAGAGTTGTAATTGATGAAATAAGAGAAATTAAGGGTGTTGAAAAAACAGAAACCATTATCGCACTGTCAGAACAGAGTAGATTTTAGTACTGCTATTTTTCCATGTAAAACTTTCTTTTTTCATCATTAAACCTCTCAATAGAGTAGCGTAGCATTGTTCTTGGCATCTTCTTATAATGCTTCATTAAGAACTCTTCCTCTACTTCTTGGTTTCTCTTGCCAACTTCTCTCAGCATCCAGCCAACTGCCTTATGGATTAGGTCATGCTTGTCTTGCATCAATAGTTCAGCAATCGTAAAAGTATCCGTAAACTTTCCTTTCTTGATAAATGCAAATGTTGCAATAATCGCAATTCTTCGTTTCCATAAATTTTGTGATCGTGCGAGTTCGTAAAGAATAGATTTGTTTCCATTAAGAAATAAGTGCTCTCCGACAATTTTATCAGCAGACAAATCTACGAGGTCCCAGTTGTTTATATATTTAGTATTGCTCATGTAAAATTCGTAGATTATTTTTCTTTGCTTTTCATTCGCTTTCCTGAATCTTTCAACAAGAATTAGAAGTGCGATTAACCTGTGTTCATGGATTTTGCTGTCCAGCAATTTTTTAATATCATTAAACCCAAGATCAATATATTTCTTAGCAATTTCTCTTGACTGCGGAACAGTTAGGCCAATAAAAATGTCTCCCTCGCCATACTCACTTTTTCCCGTTTTGAAAAAACCAGATAATATTTTTGCCTTTGAAGGATTAGCTAACATTTCAATATTTTTCAGGATTTGCATGGTTAAACTTCACAATAGTTTGTTATTTATTTCTTTTGTTATGAAGTACCATATATGATAACTAGATCAAGAAGAAATACAACTGGTAGAGTTAATGGCCACGCGGTCTGTTCGCAATCTGCCATGTCTGAACCTTTAGCAGAAACAAGAACTGCTAAACTAAATCGCATGTACTCTGAATTACATGGTAAATTTGGTGCTCAAGGATGGTGGCCACTCTATAATCCTTTAACAAAACAACTAGAATATCATAGCGGAGATTTTTCCTATCCTAAAACTGAACAACAGATATTTGAAATAATTGTTGGTACGGTTCTTGCCCAGAGGGTAACGTGGAAACAGGCAGAAGTTGCATTAAAAAGACTGGCAGCAGCAAACCTTCTTGATGAGGCGAGAGTCACAAATATATCTGTCAATACGCTTGCTGAATTCATCCATGGCTGTGGATTTTACAATCAAAAAGCAGCTACACTAAAAGCTGTAACCGAAAAATGGTCTACACTTAAAAGCAGATATAAACAAATGTCTGTCGGAGAACTAAGAGATGAATTTCTCTCAGTAAAAGGTATAGGTAGGGAGAGTGCAGATTGTATTTTGCTTTACGCACTTTCAAAGCCTATATTTATTATAGATGAATATGCTAGAAGATTTCTCAAAGCTGAGTTTGATTTCGAAGCAAAAGATTACGATGCTTGCAGGATTTTTATTGAAGATAATCTAGAACGAAGTGTTCCGTTGTTCCAGGAATATCATGCACTTATTGTCGAATGGGGGAAAAGAAATAGACTCAGGGGATAGTTATTACGATTTAATCATTCAATCAATTTAACTAACTCCTTTTTATACCTTTTCTAACACACTTATTATGGGAGTATTATGGTTTTTCAATTCAAAAGAGCAGATCAGCTAGAGCGCTGGAAGGCATCAATGCGTGAAACAGTTAGCGATAGGAGAGTCAGGAGATTTGCAAGAGAATCTTCAGGCTCAGAACAGAGTTTGAACGAGATTGCAGATCTTGCTGAACAGAAGCTACTTCCTTCTATTGATCGAGAAATGCGGAGTTACACATTATCCTGGCAGGATGTTTCAGCTATACATCTTTCAAAAGGTGTTTACGAGCGAGTTGTCAAGTTTGCAGGTTTAGATAAGGATCCCGGAAAGATAGTTGTAGATGCTGCCTGTGGTTGCGCTACTTTTTTATCCTTATTGAAAGAACATTCTGTTTTAGGTTTCGACATCAATCCATACTCTTTGGAATTAGGTGCACAAGTTATGGCAGATTCCGGAAGACCAATTGGTACATATCCAGATTTTTACATTTCTTTCGATCCAGATCGTGGTTTTGTTTTAAAGCCAGTGCCAATATTAGAAGAGCTGGATTTGAAAAAGGGAAATCTTATTGCGGATGATATAACTACCTTGCAAAATACCATGCGTGTATTGTACATGAATGGGGTAAAGGCAGATGTAGTTACGTTTATGCTTTTCGGTGGTATTTCTCAAAGAAAGGCAATAGAATTTATAGATTTGATGCGGGAGTTGAACGGAGTTCAAACTGGTAGCTCCGCAGCTGATAGCAGCCAGTCAGCCATAGATTCAGTAATACGAAATGCACACAGGATATGCAAAAAAGACGGAAAACTGATTCTTGGAATACGTTTCGGAGAGTTTATTTTAGATGATGATATAAAAAGTTCCTTAGGTTTAATCGTTTCCCCTTCTTTATCTGAATTAGAAGCGAAATACAGGGATTTCATTTCCATAACTAAAGTCGATAAGTTTGAATTGCCACAGGAAAACGGAGTGTCAGGAATAACTACTGGACCAGCTTTAATTACTCATCAAATGTTAGATCCAAAATTGGAAGATGCTCTTAAAAGAATTCAACAAAATTCAATTTCGCTTCTGCTTATAGAAGCAATAGTAAAAAATGAGTGATATTCATGCCTTTAGAATTTACTATGCTGAGAAAAGAAGAAACGCTGTTCGGCGCGTTAAGCTTAGCCCGTAAAAAAATTGGAAATGATACTGATCGACTTATGGTCGAAAGATACATTCGAGAAAATCCAAAAGATCCTGGCGGTTACATCGCACATGTACTTGTAGTTAAAGGTGCAGATGTTCAGAATAATTTATCCTTATTACAGAAAGGAAAAGAAGAATGCGAAGAAAAAAGTCTGCTGTTCCATGTTGAAGGGATGATGCATGACCGCAATGGTCAAAGGGCTGCTGCTATGGTCGCATTCAAGCATGCTGTGGAGTTAGATCCACTCAATCATGTTGCTATAATGAGCCTGGCAACTTTACTAAATCGTGAACAACAAAACAACGAAGCAAGAAAGTATTGGCTCATGCTAGTAGAATTAGAGCCTACATTTTATTTTGCATGGTTCGGACTATGTAGAAGTGCTGTTCAACAGAGGGATTACAGTCGTGCGCTTAATTATATCAATTCTGCATTGTTTACACTTCCAAAAAGTGGGGATGACCCACAGGGAATTCCAATTGAAAAAAGTAAAATAGGTTATCTTAGTACTCGAGCAAGGATATTTCAAAAACTCAATAAGCTTGGAGATGCACTAAAAGATTTCGAAACTGCGTTTAGTTTAGATCCTATATACACTATTAGTGAAATGAAAGGAATGGTAACTATATTATCTAATGAAATTACCGGTGCTGACGATCCTAAGATTGTAACTATTTCTCGTATTATTGAAAAAATGATTAAACTGGACAAATATTGTGGTGGGGATTTAGGCATATATTTTGCATTAGCGGTGTCATACCTTTTATTGGGAGAAATTGAAAAAGTAAATGCGTTATTTGATGATGCAATAGAAAGTGGATTGCCTAGATCACAAATGCTTTCGTTTAAAGAGCAGGCATATGCTCAAGTTCGAGAGTAATTTGTTGCAGTTAAGTACACCTTCCATCAAACGAACGTTATGAATTCGAGTTAAAAAACAAAGAACATTAAAAAATAAAATAAATCAGAGTTTCGAGAATCCAATTATCGATTATTTTTGGTACGTTGAATTAGTAGATGATGTGGTTAAGACAAATTAAATTAATCTAACAGTAGCTAAAACTGGCAGGTGATCAGAAGGCATTGCGATTCCGGGTTCTGCTAGAATTCCATGCCCAGTAAGTACTTCACAATCTAAAATCTCAAAATGTGGGGTTACAAAAATATAATCCAATACTCTGTTAGGTCCTAGAGTGGGGTAAGTGTTACATCTTGAAATATCTGCAGCATTTCCTTCTCCAAATAATATGGGGAATGTTCTAATCAATCCAGATTCTCTAATCAATCTCATAGTTTTATCTCTAGTGTAATTATCGTGATCTCCATTGGTATCTCCTGCAAAATCTGTCCTCTCTGATTCAGGTGGTATGGAATTCAAATCTCCTGCCAATATAAGAGGATTTCTCTCTGCAGCTATATATCTAAGCACTCTTTGTACTTGCCATTCCTTGACAAAAGTTATTCCATATATGTCTCGTTTTGTAAGATATTTGAAGACGTGATACATTATATCACTAACTAAATGCACATCCATAACTGAAATTCTTCGTCCATCTACTTCTACCTCTATCTTAGTGTACCCTTTTGATTCGTTAAGCAATTTCAAAACCTCGTTAATCGTTTCATATCTTGAAAAATCCTGGCCAAAAGTATACCCTGTTCTTTGTATGATTGGAAATTTTGATAATATTGCAGTGCCAAAATATCTTTCAAAAATAGACGGGATATAATTTCCGATTAGTTTTGCAACAAAATTTGATATTATTCTTCTGTGGTGCATGGTGCTTGCCGCCTGTGGCATTCCAGTAGCTTCTCTCAAATATCTTCTTTGATTTATATTATGGGTTCCAGCCCATCTAAAATCTACTTCCTGTAAACAGGCAAAATCAGGATTAACTGTTTTTATGACCAGTGCAATTCTATCAAGGTTTTCAATCAGAACGTCTCTACCTATTCTATCTCTTACGTTTCCACGGGGACCATGTCCAGTATTTAGGTTCCATGTCAGAACTTTGATTGTTCTAGTTTTAGTCATCAATTTATTCATTAGACTAATACATTATTTATAACTTATTGTCTAGCACTATCAAAATTCTTCTTTAATAATATTTTCAATCTCTATTCGTTTCGCAAAATTAAGGTACCACTGCTTATCGTGACCAGAAGGTCGCATTACCAAAAATTCTTGTTTTCTTAATTCATGGGCTACATCAAGAACAAGACCCCTAAGGTGAGGTGGGAATCCTTTAGGCATATTGTTTTCTGAAACATGTCCTTTACCCCAGCAGCCTAGTTTGTAAAGTTTCTTTAATAATATCTTTTGTATCTCTCGAAATGCGTTTTCACTAAGTTTCATGGTTTTCGCCTATGGTATAATTATTATACATTAAAAGTATATATTTTAAAAGAGCACTGTTGATATACTATTATCAGCTTTATAGTTATATACAATCGTAAAGCTTATGAATTGAAAATATGGGTGTATAAATTGGAAAAAACAAAAAGTATATTTGTTGAGACATTCGGGGATTCACCAACTATAAAAGTTTTGGATTTCTTGCTGACTTTTAGTGAATTCGACTATTCAAAAACCCAGATTTCAGAG
Source organism: Microcaldota archaeon (assembly GCA_030648615.1). GTDB lineage: Archaea > Micrarchaeota > Micrarchaeia > Anstonellales > Bilamarchaeaceae > JAUSHJ01. The sequence continues at coordinate 40,000 of JAUSHJ010000063.1, forward strand.
GAAACCGGGATATCCAGAATTACTATAGAAGATATTTGGAACAAGCTTATAAAAACAGGATTCATAAGAAAGAGTAGGGTTATCGGAAGAGCCGAGATGTACATATTAAATAAAAATAATGCAAGAGTTAAAGAGCTACTTGAATTAGATTTTAAGTTAAGCTCAGCAGCTGCGGATGAAGAAATTACAATGGAAAGAAAAATCCTTTCAAGGGCTAGATGATATCAAAATCCTGTGCCTTTTATCGGCACAATCTTTTGATGCTCATATCTCATCAAAACCCTAAGGCATTCCTTAGTTTTCCCAGAAATCCTTTAGACTCCTTTTTCTTGTTTTGTAATAATTTAGCCTGCTGTCGTGAAGTGGTCTGCTTCGTCTTTTTCTTAGTCTGTACATTACTCTTAGTTACCTTGATCGGTTTTGCTTTCTGTGAAGTTACCTTAGACAATTCAATCTTTTTTATATCTACTTTCTTCACAGCAACTTTTCTAGTTCCAAGGATTTTATCCATATTTCTTAAAATACTGGAAAAGACTTCGCCTCGGTCTGTTTCCTCTAGATTATATACTCTCCCAAATATTTCGTAAGTATTTACATAAGATTCGCTGATTGCTGCTATTATAAGTACTCTGCTCACCATCAAATCCGCAAGTGTATCCTGGAATGCTATACTTTTCATTTCCATATTGCCTATTTCATCTATTATTAGTACTTCATATTTTGTAGCATTTTTCATGCTTTTTAGTGCGATGCTTTCAAAACTTTTTACGTCCACATTATATTTTCCAACTTTTGCGCCGTTGCCACCTACCGTAGCAAGCGTTCCAGTTTTTCTACTCTCTATGTCTTGAACATAATATCCTTCTCGTGTTCCATGTTCCAGTTCATCTGGTGAGATGAAACCGCCTACTTTCACTCCTCGTCTAAGAAGTTCTTTTGCTAAATCACGTAGTAACGTAGTTTTTTCCGTTTCCGATGTTCCTGTTATAAAAAAGTTGTTTGGCATATCTCTACTAGGGAAACAAGCATTAAAAACGTGTGCTGACTTCTTTATTACATGTTCTCAATCACATTCCTCGGTACAGCTGGCAGTATGCCTACTCCAGAGAGAAACGTTCCAGCAGTTGCAATAAAATACGAAGGCAAGATATTCCTTTTTGATTGTGGAGAAGGCACACAACGTCAGATGATGAAATATAAGGTAGGTTATGGTAGTTTAGACGCAGTATTTCTTTCACATCTGCATTTAGATCATTTCCTAGGCGTATATGGTTTAATAGAGACGTTGCATTTAACATCCCCCAATCCAAAACCTGTTTTATTCTTTGCACCAAAACAATTTGAACAACTTCTCATAAACAAATATCCTTTCGTCAGAATAGAAGAAACTAAGAAAGGTGAATTATTCAGAGCTAAAGGTTTCTCAATATCTGCATTTCCAGTGAAGCATAGTCAGAATTCCTATGGTTTTGTATTTGAGGAAGAGGAAAAAATTAAGTTCGATGAAAAGAAAGCTAAATCACTCGGATTAAAAGGAAAGATGTTTTCCGAGATACAAACTAAAGGTTCACTGACTATTAATGGTAAGAAAATTAAGTTAGAAGATATAACCTGGATAAAACCAGGAAGAAAGGTAGTCTATACTGGTGATACTGCTCCAATTAGTGAAACAGTAAAAGCAGCGAAAGACGCAGATTTACTAATTCACGAGGCAACTTTCTCAGAAGAAAAGAAAGAGGAAGCAAAGGAACGTTTTCACTCTACAGCAATGCAGGCAGCAGAAATAGCGAAAAAAGCAAATGTAAAAAAACTGATACTTACTCATATAAGTTCGAGATACTCTAGTCAGGAAGAATTGAAAAAGTTACTCGAAGAAGCGAGGAGCATATTTCCTAATTGCGAAATAGCGTTTGATGGGCAACAGATAAGTTTATAAAGAAAATAACTTTTAGCCACTAGACACCACCCACAAGCAACACTAAAAAACACCCTAGTACAATTATCGTAAGTTCGTTTTTCAACGTACTACGCTTTTAAGCGTATGGAGCACACGTCCATTGTCCTTAGTAATTGACGTTATTATAAACTGGAGTTTATAGCTCTACCAAACCTTTATAAAGATTATGTTTGACATCTCTTCTAGTTTCGATAGAGAGTCTTATCTCTATCAAACCACCGAAAATACTTCGGAAATATTGGGCCTGCTATCCTGGACGCATGGTAGCGAACGCACTGTCGGTAACTATTATATATAAGGGCCCTAAAGACAGTGTAAAAAAATGAGGTGTAAATATGAAAGTAAATTTAAAGAAACTAGGGGCAATTGTTGCAGGCGCAACGATATTGGCAAGCTCAGTTGCTTATGCCGGATTAATGTTCGGAAGCACAGAGTTAGTTAATGCCAACGGCGCACCTGTAGCTAAAGTAGTTGTAGGTGAAAGTGCAGCAGCATCAGATGGTGTTGCAGCAGCAAACATTGCAGCCAAACTTGCAAGTGAAGCATTTAAGACGAGTACATTAACAGCACAAGTAGCTGGTCTTGACTCAGTATCATGCGCACTTGGATCTGCAAGCGGCGGTGCAACTTGCGCAGTAAGCGACAAGCAGGTTAAGCTTGAAGTTACTGTACCAGGAGCAACTGATACTTCAGTATACCAATTTGAATCACTCATTGGTGAAACTGTAGATAGAACTACTTTGGATAGAACAAAGCAAGCTACCACAGGTACCTCGAGCGATTATCATATAGCAACCGCAGAATCAAGCCCTGATTCAAACCCATTCGCAAACGGTGATGGTGGAAATATCGGGAGATCTGCTCTGTCAGTATATAAAATAGATGGTGGAATCTATTCCGCATTCAAGGACGTTACGATCTTGGATAAGGATTCAGGTAAAACCTTTAAGGAAGAACAGAAAGTCTTTGTAAAGGCAGAAACCTCTTACAAATCTCAAGACAGTGCTGTTGATGCTAGAGTAAGAGAACTAGTTTACCAAATTAAATTCACACAGGATTCCTATGGTATGCCTGTTTGTGATACTTCGGTAAACGCTAGCTGGGCAAACTGTGCACAGACTGATACACACAACCTTGGAACTCACAAAATTAAGATCCGATTCCTCGGTGATGATTGGGTAATTACAAAATTAGACCAGTCAGGTGCATCTACTGTGATTAACGAAACACATGTTCAAAACGGTGGTACAGTTGAATTATCCAAAGAATCTGTAGGTGGAATTATCAACGTAGGTGATTCACTTGATGCAGGCAATGGTTACAAAATAACCTTGGACGACATTAAATCTGGTACCTCTTCAGCTGAACAAAGCGCAATAGTTAGCTTGGTTGATGCAAATGGTCAAGTAGTTAAACAAACAACTATTTCACCAGGTTCAACTCAAACATTGACAACAACTGCAGGCGGTGCTCAAATACTAGTAAGAGTATTTAAGACTGCTCCAGGTTACACCTTCGGTGCAAAATGGGCAGACATGTCAGTATTGAGCAATCAGATCACTTTGAAGGATGCTGATTCAACAGTTGAAGTGAACGGAGACAGGTCGTCAAACGATCCATGGTCTGTTGCACTCGGTTGGAGAAACAGGGATACTGGTCAGGATAATACTACAGATCACCTAAGAACCATTGTTCTTTACCGTGATACAGATTCTGATTGGTTAACTGCAGGAAACGGTATCAAGATGTTGGAGAATCCAATTGGTTATACCTTATTGTATAAAGGTCTTAATTTAGACAAGACTAGCAGCGATGATTATGATACGCTACGATACTCTGAAGGTGATGGAACATTCAGTTTCAAACCAGACGGATCAACTACATCAGTTACTGTCAACTCAGTTAGTTATGTTGATATAACAAGTACGGTTCCTAACGCATTCAGCGGTGGTTCTGGTACTGGCAGCAAATTGAAAGTCGTGTTTGGTAACATGTCTCAGTTGATGTCAAGTCCATTGAATACCTCTGGAATTAGCGGCGGTGGTTTCCCAAGTAACGGTGTACTTCACGGTACAATTATGTTACAACTTACCTCAGGTAACTGGGTATGGGTAGCCAACAGTACTGCAGCAGCTGTGAATCCAGTTCCGGATGCAATACACGAAACAAGAGGTGTAACCAACGTAACTTATAGCTCAGCCGGTTCTTCTGGAACAGCAAGTAACTCCAATCTTGGTGGTACTTTGTTCTTCAGTTTTGCAGGCAACGGATCTTTGTCTAACAGGGGTTCAGCTATATATGCAGCCAACCAAATTATCATAGGTGGAGCTAACTTTACAGTTCCATTTACGAACGCAGTTGATGAAAACATCTCCTACGTATTTGGGGTATCTGAAGACGCTGGTGAAGGAACATCTACGAACAAGCCAGAAGCATTTGCTATCTTGTATGATATCAATGCAAAAAGCTTGAACAAGGATTTCACCTTAACTGCCAATGCAGCCTCGCCAACTTATTCAAAAGATAAGATAACGTGGGCATCTGCACAGAACGTATCTGGTGCATCAACTGGTAGTTCAGTTTCTGACGATATATATGGCGTTGGTCCACCAACTACACAGCAAGTGAACTTCGTAACAGAAAGAGGCTCCATTATAACAGACAGAGGAGACTCAAGTTTCACTGTGAAGATGGCAAGAAAACCAGCACACGCAGTATTCGTGTTACAACCAACGGTAGCAGCAGCAACAACTCCAGGCGCACAAGTATTCACTGGTACAGAAGGTGATGTATTTGACGCAGGAAAGGGCGTGAAAGTCAAAGTGGTTTCATTAACACAAACCGTTGGCTCATGTTCTGTTGGAACTGGTGCAGCACCTGCTTGTACAAGCGACACAGCCGGTGTAAGCGCAGTTATTATGCCTGACAATAAAGCAAGCGTAGTAGCTGGCGTACCATATGGTTACGATAACTTCGGTCCACTTGTAGTCTTAGATAAGGATGCAGTTGGAACTGATGTACTCGTTACTGTCGGTGGTCCTGTAGTAAACTCGGTTACCAAGGATGTCTTAGCTGGTTCAACTGTTGATTTCAACACTGACAAGAAGGTAGTCAAAGAAGTTGTAGCTGGTAAGAAAATAGTAGTTGCCGGTTTAAACGCTGATGACACCTTAGAAGCAGCAAAGGACTTCATTAGCCAGTTGAAGAGCCAATAATAAAAGGGATTAGTTTCCCTTTTTTTCTTTTTTCTTTTTATTTTTCTCTTTTTCTAAATTACTTTTCTAAATATCTATATATTCCTTAGTTTTCCGAATTCAGATAATTTATTTTTCCAATCATCATTGCTTCTAAAATTAAGATTATGTCTAGTTCTGTCTTTTAGCAAGTGCTCCAGCTTCTAGCAGTATCTTTATATTCCACGGCTTCCAATGTCTAACTAGGTATTTTATGCCATCATGCATGCGTTGCGGTCAGGAAGGTCATACAGAATACGGAAGTGATGGTCAGTCTTACTGCTCTAGCTGCCAATTTTATGGTATGAACAAACCCTGCTGGAAATGCAGAATGTATCTACCGGCTAGTGAACTTCAAACTTTTCGCGGTCAATTTACTTGTCCATACTGTATCATGGATCTCAGGGATGCAGAACGAAAAGAGAACGAAGCAATCGAAGGGAAATCAGAAAAAAAGAATGCTTACGAAAGTAATTTGCCACAGAGCGAAAAATGTGAACGCTGCGGTAGGACGTTGACCATGGTCTATTTTTACAATGGAAAAATTCTTTGTGAGAACTGTGTTAATGATGAAAAACGTTCCTGGAAAGATGTTGGTGGGGAACGACCACCCATGGCAATGTTTAGAGTAAAGGAAGAAAAAACCAGGAAAAGTGGATTGCAGGCTTTACTGGAATCTATTATTCAGTATATTCTCGAACTTTTAAAGATAAGGTCAGCTAAGAAAATTCTGCCAGATAGAATGACTAAAGAAGAAAAGAGTGCAATAATTCCTGGAACAAAAGCTCCAGCAACAAAATCTTCATTATTTGAATCTCAGGGTTTAATAGAGAAACCTGCTACCAATCCCAAGGAACTTGCAGATTTCAAGGATGTGAAAGAATCCAAATCAAAAAAGAAGAAAAAACAGGACGCTGATGAAGACGAAGGGTATTCGTAATTAAAAAATAAAAAAAAGAATGGGTCTAAATTGCCCAAAGTGTATCCTTATAACCGTTGTTTAGTATTTTAACTATTTCAAATGCAAGCGGTTCAGAAGTCGATGGTTGCGCTAGTACCTCTTCAAGACGTTTTCTATTTCCATCACTCGTAAACGTGTATACTAAACCATAACGGTTTTCTGCAAATCCTTTTCCCATTTCAACTGATCCTTTGAGCAATGCAATTCTTGCATCGAACGTTCCTTCTGGATCGAGTTTAGACAGGTGTTGCACTGCTTCGATGATGCTACTCATGAAAATTCTACCCATTTCTTTCTTCCACAAATTCGGTTTGGCAGCCAGTCGTTCTGCAGTACGTACGAATTCAGGTTTTACATCAGGGCGAAGAACATACTCTCCATTTGTATAATTCACCAGTGCCTGAAAGGTGATCGGTTGATCGTTCTGCATTGTTGCAATCAATTCAAGAGTTCTATCTATTCTTACATCCATCAGCAAATTTGGATTATTTATTAACGCCCTAAGTTGCTTGTAAGGTATTATCATATCTATACAATGACTCGATTCACTATGTTCTGGTGCTAACTTATCAAATCTTGTTGCAATCTGGAAAACTATATCGAAGAATTCATCTGAAAGCACAGTTTGTTTAGCTACGAATTCAACCAAATTTCTTTGCAGATCCAATCCATATTCATACGATTCTATACTATCAGCTGTACTTGCTTGTTTTCTTATTCCTAATACTGGTGTTTCCAGAAATCCATTCATGAATTCTGCTTCAGTTCCAGTTAGCTTACTTGTATCTACTGCTGGTGCATTTAACAGTGATGCGATGACGCTATCAAATACTTGTTTTCTCACGTTAACTACAGGAGGCGTCTCAGTAAAACTATCACTTTTGATTCTGCGTATTCGTGCATTATATAATTCTAAAATTCCTCTGATCTTTTGGTTGCTAGCTATTTCTAACAACAAGTTATCCCTATCCCCTAATCCAAATATAGTTTGTACACCAACCACTATCTTCTTTAATCTCTGTATGGCTTTTGGATTTTTTGCTCTGACAGCTGTTGCTAATTCTGAAATATCTGTTTGAATACCTGCACGTACTTCAGCGTGAGGTTCTTTTGATGCGATTCTTTTTGTATTATGATCGTTACCTGTTCCAATAATTACTCTACCTCTCATTCTATCACCTAAGTATTAATATGACAAAGCATTTTTAAATACCTATTACCACGGTACATTCTTCAGTCCAATCCTATTTGCAAAAATATTAGTTAGCGGATGAATTATTATAGTCATTAGAACTATTATCACAATATTTTCAATAGTATACGCGTTATTAACAATTACAAACGGATAAGCAAAAATCATTGCTAAAACTATGAACATAACCGTATCAAGGAAAAACTGTCTTCCAGATTCTATTCCCATTCTTCTTTTTATGAAACTTCCAAATGCATCTCCAATCATAGTTCCGAGTGCCAATGCAAACGAAGCAATGAATTGCATTTCTATGGAAGAAAAATAGCTTATAGGATAGGCAATCGCAAGTATGCCCCCGGTTACCGTACCGCCTAATATCCCACTTAAAAATCCACGCATAGTTTTTCCATTTCCGAAAATTCTTCTTCCATCTGAAAATTTCTTTTCAAGATCAAGTGGCATCCCGCCCCCAAGTACTACTGGAATGGAATTTGCGATATACGCAGGAAGTATAAAAATAATTATTTCTAGAAAATTAGCCATATGGTAGATTTTCTAACAAACATTTAAATTCTGTTACGTTGAACTCTTATTTATGAAAATTAAAACCCCAGAGCCAAAATTGACGGTTGCTGAGAGACCGAGAGCGGTATCTGAAGGATTTGTCGAGAGGACAAATCGACCTGCTTCGAACAATATGTTATTATATTCAACTATACTTGTTGGTATTGTAATTTTTGTAGCACTCATCGGATTGGTAATTCTTTTATCGGGTTCATTTTCCACTGGTTTTGCTAACACGTGTGTTGCAGTTGTTACCATTGATCAGCCAATAACTGTAGAATCATCTGATCCATCATTATTTTCTGGAGGTAGTCCAGGTTCTGAAGAAATAGCAAAAAGTATTTCTGATTTGAACAAACGTGATGATGTCGGTGCAGTATTATTTGTAATGAATTCTCCAGGTGGAAGTGTAGTTGCGACTAGAGAAATTTATGACTCAGTAAAGGAACTTAAAAAACCAAAAGTTGCTTATTTTAGAGAAGTTTCTGCATCGGGTTCTTACTATGTTTCTACGGCAACAGATTACATAATTTCTGATCCAGATGCCATAACTGGCAGTATAGGGGTTATTGCCACATTCACAGATATGTCAGGTCTTTTGGGAAAAGTAGGCATAAATGCTACTTCTGTTCAATCTGGCATACATAAAGATATCGGTTCTTCCAATCGTCCTATGACTGAGAATGAAACTAAAATATTACAAGTTCTTATTTCAGAAGTGTTTGAGGAATTCAAAGGTGTAGTAGTAACTAATCGAGGTAGCAAACTTAATATGGAAAAGTTTAACGAGATTCTTGATGGGAGAATTGTTAGCGGCAGACAAGCTAAAGTAATCGGTCTTGTGGATGCTCTAGGCACGAAAAAAGATGCACTCAAGAAAGCTGCTGAATTAGGTGAAATTGCAACCGAAGATGGATTACCAAGAACTTGCGATATTGAGTTAGGTGGTCCACAGAACAATGGTCTATTCGGCCTTGACGGCATATTCGGAAAACTTTCACTTTCAAAGAAATTTCAGTTGAGTTATCAATAATTTTGGGATTCAATAATTTGGGATTTGAATGGAATTACGATACTATCTGCCGTTTCTAATCATAATTGCTTTAACAGCTACTCTTATTTATTCTTTTTTTCTGCATACTACTTTAGCAACTGAAATGCCGTTATCAACTAAATTAGTGGTAGAGACGACAATTTGTAAATCTGGGGACAGTGAACCTTGTAAAATTAATTCCTGTTCTGGCACGATTAGGTGTGTCAATGGTATTTGGGGCGGCTGTATAGTTCCCCAAGTATGTATTCCAGAAGAAAAAATAAATTGCTATGCTCAAACATGTAGTATCGGAAAGAAAACTTGCAATGAATGTGGCACTGGTTACGGTAGCTGTGTTTTTGCTGATACTTAGTTAGCATTTACAATTCTTTCAGTTCGTTTAGTGTGAAACCACATATTCTTAAGTATATTGTTGTAATGTAATCCTGAAGTATTAATTATCTGAGGTATGTCTATGGTCGCAGTACTAAATCAAGTTCATGGAAAAGAATTATTGAACGTACAAGTTGGAGGGCAATCAAGGAATTTGCTAGTTCTCAGAGGTGATGGTTCAACAAGGCTTTTTGAAGCTCATCCTTTAGTAGATGCATTTAACGCAGGACATAGAACTAATCTTACAGTTGTATCTCATAGAGTAGCCGATATCGCACTTACTGTTTTAGAAACCTGGAAAAAATTGCCTACTGGATTTCCAGTTGATGCTTTAATTGCTTATGAACAACCAGGTAACAAATTAGGTAGAGAAATCGTTTTTTCTAGTGAAGGTGAACCAAGAGTAATCTTGGCAACAGGCAAATTCAAAGGAGAAAAAGACGTTGCATTAGTAGCTTTGGGCGTAAGGTCAGCAGATTTTAAGAAAGATGGAAGTTCAATCGTTTTAGATATTCCTGATAATCAGTTGATCGTAGTTCCATATTTCCCTGATTCAGATGGTTGGTACATGCCACATGCTGAGACCGGTGTTCCTAAGGGCAGAGACGCAGGACAAGATTTCGATGCTAGATTTCTCTATAGGTTAGATAATTCTTCGTATGTGGGTTTCCTGGTCCGCGACAGCGAATACGGCTACAGGAGGCAGGGCGTTAAAGGGGGAGTCGTCATTGCACTTCACGGGGCGTCCGTTGAGCTCGGGGTAGTAGCAGAAGTTCCCGATGCAGATATCACCAAGATATACTCGATATTGCATCCCGATTGAGTGTTTACGAAAATTAGTATCTCTTTTTAAATATTCTAAAGGAAATAACATCGATGTCACTGACAACAAAAAGAGCATTCATATTCTCCATAGATGCATTCATATCGTTTACCATAGCACTTTCAGTTATTTATTCTATCGTATTTTTCTCTTCAGTTCCTTCAGCATACTATGCAACATTGGCTCAGGCGCATTCGCTTTCCAGAGATACGCTGCTTGCATTGTCCACATCCAAATGTGATGACCCGAGTATATGCGGTAATTTTAAGGGTTCCACAATTCTTGATATATTGGTATTTAAATCTTCTTTCATGGGCCCAAGTGGTCAGAGAGCAGAATTCGTAAAACAATTTATAGGTCCGCAAATACCTTCTCAGTATGGTTATATCTTTGAGGTATCTGATGAGAACGGAGTATGGACGATGGTATACAATACCTCTGATCCAGCTATGGCAACTTCAGATTCTCATAAGAAAACAAAAGATAAACTTTCCATATCTTCTTATTTGCCAGGTTTTTCCAGTACTATTTCACCTCCAGAAAATCCGTATTCTTATCTTTCTTGCCATGGTGTCCAGCAGGTAACAATTTGTAGTACTCCAGACAATGATTATGATATAGGAGAAGGAGTGGTGAAACTCGCTAAATTAACGGTGTATACTTAGGTTTCGGTGAACTGATGAACGCAACTTCCAAAAAAGGTTTTTTCTTTGTATTCGTGATTTTCTTAGTAATTAGTTATATGCTAGCATCAATTTCCATTACTGTAAAGCAAATAGATTTAAGTGAAAAACGTTTTGCTGAAAGATTCAAGAATTCAAATATTGAACTTGTAATGAGTCAGGTTAATGACAAAAAAATTAATGAAGTTTCAAATTCCATAACCTATGCTATGCTTTTTAAGTTAAATGACCATTCAGTAGATTCTCCTCTTAAAAGCAGTCCTGAAACTGCACCAGAAGCCGAACAACTATTTTATCTCCGCAGTGCAATGCATGAGCTTGTTGCAAATGGAACTGCTTCAGGAGATAATTTTAATGATGCTCAGCAGCCGACATTTAATCCAGGTGCTGCATCATTCTCCAATTGGGTAAGTGGACTCAATGACACGCTTCAAAATATTGGTTTTGAAGTTTCTGAATTTTCTTTAAATACTTTTTGGATCAATCAATCAAAAATAGATTCCATTGATTATAATTTTACCATTCATCTTAAAGTATCTGAAAAAGGCGGTTTTACAACTATCACCAGGGATTACAATATTTCAAATTCTTTACCTATACAATCTCTTACTGATTCTGCATTTTCCAGAGAAGTAAAAAGGAACAAACCTGATATTTTAGTTAAGAAGCCATTCTATTTTTTTGATGGTTACAGCGATCCCACTGATATAAATCCAAGTAGTCTGGTTCCTGGAGGGAGTGAAGGGCAGGGATGGTTCTATGGTTATCTTGTTGAAGTTAAGGATGCTTTATCAGTTCAGCCATTTGAACAAAAAAAATATATTTTAGTAGGCAAATATTCTGATATAATTGCAATGGACTATCCCGATCTTTCTTATAAATCATTCGGGGCTTACATAATTACTGATAAACCTATACTAAATCCAGTTTCCGGTTGCCCTGGTGATTTTAATCAGGATAATACGTTTAATCCTATAATTTATGATAATCGTCATTGTACTGTTATGTCATCATCTAATTATATCGACAAACCGTTTATGGTTGGTGAAAATTTTGATATTACTTTGGCACCACAATGTGATAGCGATAGTAGTGGCAATACGAGAAGCTGTATTCTTTTCGTAGCTCAAAAAAGCCCAGATGAGGTTAAACTCGATTCGATTCAAAAATTACATTCGGTATCAATGTACGACATGGAAAAATTACGTGATTTTGCTATGTGCAGTTATTACATTCATAGTAAGGGTGCACCATCCTATCTTCAACGAATGCTTGCTAATTCATATATGCGAACAAGTGATTTAGGTATAGAATCTTTTGTACTTGGTAATTATATAGGTGCAACAATTAATGACGATGGTAGTGCCAGACCATCAGATATAACTTATTCGGATGATAAGAGTAGATTGGATAACGAATTCGTAAATGGAATAACCGGAAGTGCCTATAAAATCCGTGGTATGCCCGGATGCAAAGATGCTGAAACTTGTAAAGATGGTTCAGATACTTTACTTGGCCATTTTAGGCTCACATCAGATTCTGCAAAGAAATACATTGGTTCTTCTAGTTTAGATATAGTTTGTAAACCTGGAAATGCCGGAGCGAGTTGTGGTTAATATGAAAGGGCAATCCTCAATTGATTTAAACGTTCGATCTAAAGCTCGAGTATTGCGAGGACAATTCTCAATTAAGCAACCTTTGACGCAAATTTTGCGTCAAAATTTGTCAACATTTTTTGGCACTGTTGACAAACCTGCGGTTGCAGCTCGATGCCTGAAGGGTCAGTCATCGATGGAACTATTAGTAACGTTCAGTACTGTTCTAGTATTCACAGTTCCAGTATTACTTCTCTTACTTACAGTTTCACAATTTGGTTTTGAACGTTCATCAGTTGTCCAGGCAGATTCTAGTGCAAGGGTAATTGCAGATAATTTGAATGAGTTGTCTGCCCAAGGTGAAGGTGCAAAAAGAGAATTGTTGCTAAATCTCCCTTCCAATACTAAATATATTCATATATCTAAAGGTGAAGTAGTAATAGGGGTTTCACTATCGACAGGAATTTATGAAGCTGCTGCACCATTCTACGCAAATGTTGTTACTCCCTATGATACTGCTGTATCGGGGTTATATCCATTATCAATGGAATGGTTGTATCAAACAAATGAGGTACATATATCATGATAGGTTCCAAAGGTCAAGTTGCTATGGAGTTTTTCCTCTATTCTGGGGTTTTCTTATTCATGATAATTGTAGCATTCATCGCGATAACTTATACTCAAAGTAATGAACTTCCTGCTAAAGAAGCACTGATAGCAAAAGAAGTGGGTGAAAGTATAACTGAGCAAATAAATCTTGCAGTTAGTGCTGATAGAGGTTTTAATACTACTACTATCTTTCCAAGGGTTATTCTAGGCAGACCATATAAAATTTCTTTTGTTCAGGATAAAAATACGCAAAACATTAGATTCGTGATATTGGAATGGCAGAGTAGTAAAGGTGAGGTAAGTCAGTCCTATACTCTTGCAGGATATAACTACAAATTCGAAGGCTGTGTTTCGCCTTTAGGTACTGCAAATCCTACGATGGTAAGTAATACATGTAGGAATTCACTTATGCTATACAATAACGGTTCTAACGTAATTATTAATCAGGAGAGTTAAATATGAAGAACTTAAAAGGATTGAAAGGTCAATATTTTAGTTTCGATGCGATAATATCCAGTGTGATATTTATCCTGACTATTGTTACTTTACTCTCTCATTGGCACAGTGTGCGTTCTGCATTGGACTTCCAAACTAACGAAAATATCAGAGAAGCAATACGTGTATCTGATCTTTCATTCACTCCTGGGTATCCAGCTAATGAACGTTGCAGTACTCAATCTCAAATTGGTTTTGCGGTTTCCTGGCAGGATAAAAGATTAAATTATACTAATTTAGAATTGTGTGCAAGCACCAGTTCTAATACTTTACAATCTAATCTCTCATCTTCACTCAAGGTGTCTATAAAGGTAGAAAACCAAAGCGTATTAGGGTCTGATCCTTATTTCTACATTGGAACTAATATGGATGACATGAGTGATTTGGATCGTAGTAAGTTAAAAAGTATCTCAAAATTCAGGCGTGTTGCTACGGCAGTTAATAGGTTAGGAGAAGAGCAGATGATCTATCTTGATTTTTATGTTTATAATTAATTGCCAAAATAGTTGGTAGAATCTAGAAATACTGGTAGATGGTAGAACGAGGAGGTAGAATTTATGATAATCGTTATGGGGTTGCCAGGCGCTGGGAAAAGTACGTTACTTTCTAAATTGAAAGAAAGCGGAACTGATTATGAATTTGTAAATTACGGAGATCTCATGCTTAAGATAGAAATAGGAAAAGGTTGGGTAAAGACAAGAGATGAAATGAGGAAATTGCCAATAGAAAAGCAAAAGCAGGCACAGAAACTTGTTGCAGCATGGCTTGCAAAACAAAACGGAAAATTGATTTTAGATACTCACTGTTCTGTTAATACTCCTAGCGGTTATTATCCTGGGTTACCATTTGCATTTCTTAAGGGTTTGGCAATTGAGAAATTAATTTATGTTACTGCAAATGTAGATGAAATAATAGCGAGACGACAGAACGACCCTAGTCGTCTACGTGACAGTAACGATAACATTGCAGAGCATGATTCTATGAATCGATGTTATCTTGCAGCCTATTCTGCATTTACTGGTGCCCCTTCTGTAATCATCTACAATAAGCAGGGAAAGCTGGACGAAGCTGTAGAACAGATGAAGAAGCTGCTTTAAATAAAAAGTTCTCTATTTTTAATCTTATTTTTACTAATCTTATTCTATGTTAGATTTACATTTAATCAGAAATGACCTAGATACTGTAATTACTGCGCTTAAGCGCAGAAATTCCCCTAAGGATACTATAGATACAGTTTACAAAATAAGTGAGTTTGATATCGTATGGAGAAGAATAAAAAAAGAGGAAGAGGAACTACGTGCTGAACGCAATAAATTGAATAATGAAATAATAAATGCGAAAAAAGAAAAACGAGAAAAAGATGCAACAAAGTTCATATCTCGTTCTGGAGAAGTAAGTGAAAGAGTAAAGCAGATAAGCGAGGAAACCAAGAAATTGGAAGAGGAAATGAAATCGCTCACTTATATCATTCCAAATTTGCCTGACAAATCTGTTCCTGTGGGTAAAGATTAAACTCATAACAAGGAAATCAGGAAATGGGGGAAACCAGTAAAGAAGAGCAAAGATGTTCTTAGCCATGATCTAGTCGGGGAGAAGCTCGGACTGATAGATTTTGAAAGAGGAGTTAAACTTGCTGGGAGCAGATTTACTGTCTTAAAAGGTGCCGTTGCAAAATTAGAGCGTGCACTGATAAATTTCATGTTAAATGCTCAAACCGGAAATGGTTATCAGGAGATTTTACCGCCATTTCTTGTTAATACCAAAACTATGACTGGTACAGGCCAATTACCAAAGTTTGCTGAGGATCTGTATCAGTGTAAAGATGACGATCTCTGGCTTATCCCAACAGCAGAAGTACCACTTACAAATCTCTATTCTGATGAAGTTTTAGAAGAGAAGGATTTACCAATAAAGATTACTGCACATACACCTTGTTTCAGAAGAGAAGCAGGTGCCTATGGAAAAGACATTAAAGGATTAATTAGGCAGCATCAGTTCAACAAGATTGAGCTAGTGAAGTTTGCAAGACCCGATGATAGTTTTGAACAATTAGAATCGTTGACTAAAGATGCCGAAAGCATATTACAAGCATTGAACTTGCCGTATCGTGTTGTTCTGCTCTGTACTGGGGATATGGGTTTTGCAAGTGCTAAAACCTATGATATAGAGGTGTGGTTACCTTCACAAGATAAATATCGTGAAATATCTTCATGTAGTAATTTCACTGATTTTCAGGCACGCAGAGCAAATATAAAGTTTAGACCTAGTAGTGGCAAGCCAGAGTTTGTGCATACTATTAATGGTTCTGGATTAGCTGTTGGAAGAACGCTTGTTGCTATTCTAGAAAACTACCAGGATGAAAAAGGAATTGCAATTCCGAAAGTTCTTCAGGATTTCATGGGTTGCGAGAGAATAGATTTCTGAGTGTATTCATGAAATTTCTTCTGCGTAAAAATGGAATCGAATTTTACTATACAGATAAATTCATGTATGGTAAGAAAGACGGAGAACTTTACAAGCTTGCCATGTTTGACAGGCATTTCTATAAACTAAAGTTGTACAATAGAGTGCCAGTGCTGGAAATCGATGGGCTCAGAATGCAGTTAGTAAAAGATTTCAAAACTCCTCTTGATTATTCCAAAGAAGTTGCCTCCAGATTAAAAATAACTAAGAATGATGCTGTGCTAGATATTTGCACTGGCTTAGGTTATACTGCTATAGCGGCATCTAAATTTGCAAATAAAGTAATAACCTGTGAATTAAGCGAATCCGTGCTTCAGTTAGCTCGCTGGAATCCATTTTCAAGTGAATTATTTTCTTCAAACATAGAAATAAAATCAGGAGACGCGTTTTCCACAGTGAAAGGGTTCAAGGACAAGACTTTCGATGTAGTAATTCATGATCCACCTAGGTTCAGTCATGCCCCTGACCTTTACTCATCACAGTTTTATACTGAACTTCATCGTGTTACCAAAAGCAAAGCAAGACTATTTCACTATGTTGGTACTTTAGGAAAAGAAAAAGGAAGAAAAATAGAAGATGAAGTAAAGAAAAGATTAGAGTTGGCAGGCTTCCGAGATTTTAACTACGTTGCGAAACTACAGGGATGGTTTTTCAGAAAATAAAAAGATAAAAAAAAGAAAAATTGAAGCCAGAATTTGTATCTACCCTCTAGCATTCAGCCTCTACCAATAGTTATTACCTATCCTTGGTAACTATCTGTATACCTTCAGGAGTTCTGTTGACATTGCCAACTTTAACACCAACAAGTAACCG
>JAUSHJ010000066.1 GCA_030648615.1 Microcaldota archaeon
TCTATGGCATAAATCCTGCCACGTTCTTTCTTCTTATCTTCGCACCATTGCATTACTTTTTGAATTTCTTCCTTTGTTGGCATAATTCAAATTTACATACTGAGATTTAATAAATTAACTTCCTTAATTCAAACATGAAAAAAATAGCTTCAACCGAAGAAAAGAAATTTGATCCGAATAAAGCTGAACCAACTGAAGAAGACAAGGAGATTGCCAATGCCCTGGTAAGATTCGTGCCTGGTCTCAGTGCACTTTCAGTAATAGGAGAAACTACAGAAATAGTGAAATTTCTTTTGTTTAGGACTGTGATATTTGGATTTTTATTTTTGTACAATAAAGATATTTTTTCAGGCGACCTGAAGAACCCTTATTTTCTTGTTCTCGTTTCATCAGCTTCAGTGGTTTTATTGCATATTTCATATTTAATCAAGGAACGAAATAATGATT
Source organism: Microcaldota archaeon (assembly GCA_030648615.1). Classification (GTDB taxonomy): domain Archaea; phylum Micrarchaeota; class Micrarchaeia; order Anstonellales; family Bilamarchaeaceae; genus JAUSHJ01. Next base: position 448 of record JAUSHJ010000066.1, read on the forward strand.
TTATCAGCAGTTTGTCAAATGATTTCTTCGGACCTTTTGTTTTGATGTTACCTTTTGGAATTGTTGCATTGCTAATTGGAGGCATGGTATTCAGCGAGATACTTTTATTGACGTATAATATACAATTCTTCCTTATAGACATAGTTATAGGATTTTTATGGTTTATTACAGTCACGGATAAAAACATAATAAGTGAAAGAAATAAAAGAAATTAACTATCTGAAACGTATCCGTTACTTGTGGCACGGCCTCCGCTTATTTCTGGAGATAACTCTTCAATTGACAAACCTAATCCGTGAACATGAATATCATTTAATTTGAAACATAGGAATTACTCGCAGTTCTCCAGTTTCCCTGCGCAAGCTCTTCTGCTTTTATCCCGAATTTAGTGTCTAGTTTATTTGCTTTTTCCATGGTAATTTCGTCTGTATCAGAAACTTCGAGTATGTTCTCAAGCTGAGGCAATTCTGCACCTCTTATCAATGCACCGGCAAATGCTCTTAGAACCAGTTCCGGATCCTTAAATTTTGAGAAGTCCCATGTTTGCACAACTCCAAAACCAGCTTGGGCTATGGAAACCCGATCCTCAAAAGTAATGTTTGACTCTACAAAGCTTAGAATTCTCTTTGGAGTACAACCAGTTCCTAATGCGAGCGAGATATTCATGGCACCATTATTCAAATCAGCATCGGTTGGCCATCTTCCGTGTTCAAGACGATAACTAACAATCTGATCTTTAAGCTGTTTTGGATCAGTTGTAGCCTGTATGTACGTAGCAAGCAAATCTGAAAATTTAGTCATTTTTCTTTTGATGCTTGTTTTTGAATTATTAACATTATGAACTTTAAGACTAAGTCTTTTTGCAATCTGAGTAGGTGTTTGTGTCGTGTCTCTTACCATTTCTGCATAAACAGCCTCAGCTATTTCTCCCCTGACCAGTTTCTTTTTATCTGGAACCACTATTGGCAAATTAAATCGCTTAAGGAATTCTAATGGAAGAACTAGAAGTCCGCTTGCAACTGGAACTTTTATTGGCTTTTCAAAACCATGCTTAGCACAAACTGCGTTTATCATGGTCAATCTATCATAAACTGCATCAAGCGAGAGCTCTAGCTTAATTGCAATTTCTGCAAAATTAGAAAGTGGATTTTCTGCAATTGCCATTATGAGTTTAACCATAATTGGAGTGAAATACTCATCAACTCTAGGCATAGTTTCCATCTTAATGGCAAAATATTTCGCAAAATTTGGATTGATTGAATATCGGAGCATTATGCCATCCCCTTCTGCAACAAAAGGCTTTGGAATTTTAAGCACTTTGCATATTTTTTCCATTTTTCCTCTACTATCCCAGAGTACTTTAGCATCTATACCAAGTGCAGAGCATAATTCTGAAACCGGAATTTTACCGAACTTGAGTACCTGGAGCACGACACTAAGTTCACGTAAATTGAAAAGTTCTTCTAATCTAAGATTCCTGTCAACTGGAGATAGACCAAACTTAACTGCAATTTTACTATCAAGCCAGTATAAAAATGGTTTTGCAGGAGTTCTCCTTATAAGACCTTGAACATGGAATATTTTTGCTTGCTGATTCAGATAAGAAATCATGTCAAATTTTCCACTTGTTCTAAATACTTCTCTTATTTTAGAAATGCTGGAACACGGATTTTTAGCAAGATATCTTATGAATACAAGCTCCCTTGTTCCGAAAACATCTTCTAGAGAGAAATCTTTCCCTGGTTCCAGCTTTGCACGTTTTGGAACTTCAAATAACTGTGGATTTAGATCCATTACCCAAAAACCCCTGTAACCTTGTGAAGATGAACCATCTAAAGAACGCTTGATAATGGCATCACAGCAGTATTCTCTTCTTGCCCATTGATTTATTTTATATTGTAACGTATCAGATTCACATTCAGAAAGAAAAAATTCGCTTGCATTAAATCTTGTCAGTGGTCTCTCTTGTAACAATCGCTCAGACAGAGCTTTTTGTCTAAATGCACGTGGCCCAAGTCTAGAAATAGCATCAGCAAGTGTAAGTTTAGCCCTTACAGGAGGCTCAACCAGAGGTACTACAACACGTAATGCTTTTGTAGGTCTAACAATCGCACGTCTTCCCCTGATTACATCTGCTTCCATTAATACCATAATTAAACCTGATTCTAAATAAGTTATAGAAAGAGTATGTCTGGAAATGTTTAAAAAGTGTGTTAATTAGTAAAAAAAGAAGGATAGTTGATAAAAATAAAGAAACTGAAGGGAAAAAAAGATAAGAGAAAGTAAAACTAAGATTACTTCCCGTGAACGTTCACATGCTCGAATCGTTTAGCTACATCGGTCCAGTCAACATTCTTGAAAAATGCATCTAAATACGCAGCACGGGCAGTCTTATGATCAAGATAATATGCATGTTCATAAACATCACAAGCAAGGAACAAGCTTGAATTCCAGACTGGGAATGTTGATTGATCATCTCCAATTGTAACCATCAATCTTTTCATGTCCCAACTCCATGAAAGAAATGCCCAACCACGGGCAGCCATTGCCGTTCCTCTGAATTCTAGCTCAAATCGTTCATAAGAACCGAAATCTTTTTCTATCTGTTGTAAAAGTTTACCAGAAGGTTTTCCACCTGTTCCACCTAGATTATAAAAGTAAACCTCGTGATTTATTGTTCCCCCTAAAGCAAATGCCAGTGCAGTCTTTAATCCTCTTATTTTACTATGAGTAATTTGACCAGCTTTAACATCATCGTTGCTTAATGCATCTACCTGCTCCATCACTTCGTTGTACTTGTTTACGTAACCATTGTACAACTTAAAATGTTCAGTCGTAGTTAGTTCGCTTATTCCTTGCATCTCCATCACTGAAGGTTTTGCTTTAGCAAAATCAATTGCTACATGTTTTTCAAATACCATATACACACCTCAAGAATTAGTTAAGAAAGATACGCTGACAAGATTTATAATATTTGAGTAATTCGACGCAGTTTGTTTGATTATTTAACACAGCTTTAAAAATCTAATTTACTAAATACAATAAAATAGTGTGGGAGAGATAATATATGCCGGGACATCACATAAGAGATTATCCTGGCAAACCAGGAAAACCATTTCAAATAGAAATTCCAACTAACCGTGCAGGTGGCACTGGAGGAAGGGAATATTTTAACGCTGCCAGGATAGAAAGAATCAGGCAAATGGCGGCTTTTGGAAAATTTGACAGTGAACCTGAAGAATTGCAGCAATTTTTACCGATACAAGATTTAAAAGATGGGGAAACGACCACCGCCCCGTACACATTTGAAGAAAGACTTATTGTGGTGCCATCTAATTCTCAGCAATTTACTGGAACAGTGGATAGTTCACTGCATATTGGAGATTTTAGAATGTCTGCACCAATAATCGTAGGAGAATACTCTTATGGTGCGATGAGAAAAAATGTCCACATAGCATCTGCAGAAGCTACTGATAGAGAAGAACTACTTTTTGGTATTGGTGAAGGCGGATGGTACACAAAAATAAGAGATAAAAAAAGAATTATGGTTCAAGTTGCAAGCGGATTATTTGGAATTACTGCAGAGATATTGCAAGATGCTGCTATAATTTCTATTAAAATGGCTCAGTCTGCGAAAGCAGGAATTGGGGGACACGTCGTGGCAGAAAAAATAGACGATGATATGGCAGAGACAAGAGGAATGCCAAAAGGAATTGATTACATTTCAGATGCAAACAGAATATTTTCTATAGAGGAATTAAGACAAATAGTTTCTTATGTAAGAAAAGCTTCCAGGGGAAAGCCAATTTTGATAAAATGTGCTGCAACCCACGATATACGAGCCATAGTAGCAGGTGCCATTGCAGCAAATTCAGAAGGAATAATAATTGATGGAAGAGGAGGAGGAACCGGAGCCGGACCGATAATTTGGAAAAATAGTTCTTGTATTCCAATAGAATTAGCAATACCAATGGCATATGAACAAGCAACTAAGATGGGTGTGGCTGGAAAATTCAGAATAATTGCAGCTGGAAGAGTAGACCTTCCGAGAAAAGCGTTTAAGCTAATGCTGGAAGGCGCAGATGCAACTATGCTTGGAAGTGCTGCAGTTGTATCAATGGGTTGTGGCATGGTTCACAGATGCCATAAAATATGTCCTGCACTACTTGCAACTAAGATAGGAGATCGCGAAGTTGATCCTGAATGGGGAGCTCATGTTCTTTCAAGTTATTTGAGAGTATTCAACGAGGAACTAAAAAGATATGCAGCATTCTATGGTTTTTCGAGCCTAAGTGAATTGGTAGGGAAAAAAAGTATGCTGAGAGCAATTGCATTTGGTCCTGATGCATTAGAATTGACAGGGATAGAAAAAGCAGAAGGACGTGAAAACATAGAGAGAGAATTGGAAGAGCTATGGCATAGAGAATATGATACCCCACTACAGATATGGCAAACTGATCATAACGAAGTACTTGCAGAAACAGGTGTAACTGAAATAGGCAGCATGGGAAGAACTACTGACCTTGACCCTCCAAAATCTATTCTTGATAGAGTAATAGTTGAAGGTAGACACGTGGTAGGTCCTTCTTTTGATAAATATAGAGATGTCGTTGAAACGACGACCAGACTAGAGGGTAACATAAGACTTGGTACTCCGTTTACACTGGCACCTGCAAACGACCCAAAAAATCAGATATCCTGCCTTAAGACAGCAGTGAGCAGAAGAACAGTGGCCAGAATAACACAAAAAATGATTGCCAAGATAGATGCAGAACTAGTATTAAAAAAAGAACTTGAAAAACGAACCCAGGTCATTTTATTCGAGATAGGAAATGAGAAAGCTGAGGACGTAATAGATCGAACTAATCATAGAGTATTGAGGGAAGCTGCTGGTATAATAGTACCAGAAAGTTTTGTTACTCCAGAAGCATTGAGCACTCTAAGAACTTGGACTGACAGACCGATATATGCAAAAATAAATGCAGATGGCTTGATAGTTGAAAAAGCCATCAAACTAGCACTTGTCGGAGTAAATGGTTTACTTGTTGAAGGAGAAATAGGATTGAGGAAATTTGAAATTGGTAAAGAAAATAAAATACCGCTTGAAATTGCAATACCACTATTAGACAACGCATTGGCAATGAAGCTTTTGAAAGGGAGACCACTCAGAAAAAACTTCAGGATAATAGCATCTGGAAACATACGCGGTCCTGATGATGCATTCAAGATAATGGCACTTGGTGCAGATGCTATTGAATCTACAGTAATCAGTGGAGTAGCAGGAGAAAATGATTTTGAAAACAGAATAAAAAAACTAGTTGATGGTTACACTGATGAATTAAAGGTAATAGTTGGTGCAGATGGTCTGAGTGGAACTGCAACTCTTATTGCAAATAGAAATTTACTCCGAGCTGATGAAATGCCTGAAGATATGCGAAAGTTACTCGGAATAGAATTTATGGGGAAATAGCATGAGTATCCTAACCGAATTTGGAAGAATTAGAAAAGAACCCACAGCATGCGGTGCCTTTGGAGCGATAGCCATAAAAGGAGGCCGAGGATTTGTAAGAGCTTCCCAGGCAAAAGATGCGATAGAAGCAGTAACTCAGGAACGTGGCGGAGCCATGGGAAATGGCATTTCGTTGTCCCATCCATCAAATTTTAGAGAAGAAACAGATAATTTATTACTCATATGGACTAAAGATGAAACTACAGTTAGAGCAGCAGAAATGATAATTTACAAATATAAAGAAGTAAACGTAAATTCTCCTTTAATGCGCCTTCAAACAACAACAGAAAACGGGATTTGGATGACTTGTTTGAACGGGTCTGAATTAGAAATAATGAAACTTGTCCTGGAAATAAATGGAAGTTTCGATCCTGCTGATCTAAGAGTGATATCTTCCGCAAAGCATCAGCTAGTGATAAAGGATCTGGAAACGCTTGGAGAACTATCAGTAAGATATGAACTTGATAATTTGGAAGCCCGTGCAATAATAGCGCATACGCGTTATCCTACAAGTGCAGAACCATTAGCTACCAGAGCACACCCTCATGCATTCGGAAATGTATCCATGGTTTACAACGGAGATGTAAAATCTTATCTTGCAAACCTAAGAGCTACTGAGGCAGTGATAAGTGAATCATTATATCCACTGTTCCAGGATGATACCAAGCTAGAACAATTCATGGAAAAAGTAAGAAAAAGCTGGGTTGGATCTGATGCTGAAGTAATTGCAGCACCGATTTATCTTTTGCTTCAAAAAGGTATGTCTATAAGATCTATACTCACTTCCATAGCACCTCCGTTTGACAATTATGTTGCAACACTCCCTAGAGGACCTGAAAGAGAAAGACTTAGAAAAGCTATAGATGAACACACTGAATTTCAACTAGATGGAGCAGTATCGGCAATCGCTACAATTACCACTAAAGATGACGTACAATTGGTTGCATTCAGAGACAGAAATGAATTCAGACCGCTTCAGGTTTTAAATGACAGGAGCGAACGAATAGTATATGTTGGAAGTGAGATACGACAACTCGAAGCTGCAGCTGGCAAAAGTATAGCTGGTGAAAACGTCGAGTCTTATTCTTTGGATCCGGATAATTTCCTCTGGGTTTCGGCTAAAAATGGAGTAATACAATCTGGAAGAGAACGAAGAATTGCGATAGCAGTTCCGAATGCTCCGGAACCAAATGGCACTTTGGTTTTCAAAGGTGATGGAAAACCAGGATTATTCTCCGGTGACAGAAGAAATGATGAAAGAATAGCTGTTGGTGGAACATCTGGGAACGCGTTGGGTAATTTTACCATGGGAGGACATTATCGGATATTTGGTTCATTGCAGGATAATTCTTTTGAAGGAAGCCGAGCAAAAAGCGTAATAGTCCATGCAAATGTTGGAATGATGACCCCTAATGCATTTCAGGGAGAAAGATTTTATATACTAGGCAGCGGAGACTCGAGATGTCTCCAACAAACTAGACATTCTGTAAAAACGCAACCCCCACCAGTAGGGATAGTAGGAGAAAAAGCAGGAACTCATTTCGGGAAAATGAATGCTGGTGGAATACTTATGGTACTTGGCATAGCACAAATAGGCCATGAAGAAGACGCATCTCCACTAGTAGGGAGACTCGCACTTACTGGAATGATGGACGGAACTGCATATATACGGGGCAGGGTACCGAGAGAATATATAGGCAATCCGCCTTCTGCCAGAAGAGTTGTAGGTGAAATAAAGGAGCTGAAAAATAAGGGTATGATAGATGCACGTGAACAGGCATTCCTAAGTACAAATGTACTGGATTTGGATACTATAGAATGGATATTAAGAGATAATCCAGATGCACTTGCAAGGCTTACTGTACTATTCTCAAGTAAACACCAAAAACCTTACGATGTTCAGTTCAGAGAATTAGATGGAACGGAGCACGCTTTTCTTGACCCGCATCTGGATGAGTTCTGTAATGTATTTAAATTAGAACCTTTTGTAGTTGAAACGTTAAAAACTTCGGCATACACAGTAGTGAAGCTAAAGGAATGACTAGAGTTCAATCTTATCCCCAACTTTAGGGGCAACTGCATCGTAGCCAAAATCTTCTTTGAGTTCACGCTCGAACTCTTTGCCAGAATCAGTATGAACAATGATTACTTTACTCGGATTTGCATGTTTTATAAAATTCAAAACGTCAGAACGACCAGCGTGAGCAGATAAATCGTGTTTTGAAACTGGAAGATCTACTTCTAAATCTTGACCATTAATTGTTACGTAACCTTCGTTAATGAGTTTCCAACCATTTGTACCTTCCACAGTGTAACCGGTGAACATTACTTTTGAATCTGAATTAACGTTCATGAGATAGCCAAGAACTGGACCGCCTTCTACCATGCCTGCACTTGTGATTATAACTGCAGGCTCGCTCGTTGCTCGTTTTTTATCAAATGGAGATCTTACCATAGTTACATCTTTTACATTTTTCCTGAAAGTATTTACATCTTTCATATATTTTCCATGTTTTATATAAATATCAGTTATAGCTTTTCCCATACCGTCTACGAAAACCGGGATTTCATCGTTATACGCTCTAACTAATGAAATTAGTTCCTGTGTCCTCCCTAATGAAAATGCTGGCAATAGAGCAGTGCCGCCTTCTGAAATAGTCTCTTCTATTTCATCCATGAGCAAACGTTCTGCAGTTTTTCTGTCTGGATGTTCTTTCAATGCATATGTGCAATCTACGATTACGGCATCGGCATCTTCAACTGGTTTAGCACCTGCATGCATCCTAGTCTCTTCCATTTTGTAATCTCCGCTATAAACTATTTTCTTCTTTTTATATGTTAGTTCAAGAATTGCCGAACCAGAAATGTGTCCTGCATCCGATGCAAGAACTTGAGTTTCACCCATGGCAAAAGGTTGACCATAGTGAATTGGATTCCACATGTTAAGTGCTTTTTTATATTGTGCAAAACTATATGGCAATTCTGCTCCCATGATCTTCATAGAATCTTTCCAGAGCAACTCTGCCAAATCTATCGTAGGTGGAGTTGCATACCATCGAACGTTTGAAGAGTTATATAAATAGGGGACGAAACCTACGTGATCCATATGTGCATGACTAATTAGTGCAGCATCAAGTTTTTCAGGAATAGTAAGTGGATACTCTGCTTTTCCATCCTTTCCGAATATTTTTATTCCGTAGTCTAGTAATAGACATTTATCAGTTTTAAGCAAAAATGCACTTCTTCCTACTTCCTGCGATGCGCCAAGGCAATGAATAGATATATCAGACATACTTCAAATAGGTTAATTCATACTTAAATGTCTTTCCATGGAAAAAATGTGATTTACTAATTCGAAATTTATTGTCACGACCGAAAACTATGTTTGATGGATGGAGAAATTCGAAAAATTCCGAGACATACAAATCGTTTTCGATTTGTGGTTTGACGCGATGTGCTTCAATCCATTTTTCGTAGTAACGAAAAATTCGAGATTTGCTCAACAGGGCAAACTGACCAAAGGGGCGTCCCAAGAGATACTGATAACTATCCCGGCTTCAATGCTAAAGGATTTCAGAAGTCACTGCAAGTCTTTTAAAGATAATATGAGAACTGTGATTATGGGCATATCTACTGAAAGACACAAATTAATAATGGCAGCTTTCTTAATGACGATTTTATATATAATCTCAACGACATTTTATCACAAAGTAGAAGGTTGGAGTATTCTAGATTCGGTATATTTTGTTACTACTACATTTACTACAATTGGTTTCGGTGACCACGTTCCATCCACAAATGCTGGCAAAATATTTACAATATTCATAGCATGGATAGGAATTTCTACTGGAATTTACCTTATCTATAGCATAATTGCCTATCGGGAAAAAGTATTGGATGAAAAAATAATGAGTAGCCTTAGAATAATGCGACATGTCCTTAGTAAAGATAAAAAATAGGTAAACATATGACAACTATTTACGAAGAAAAATTTTTTAGGAATGTTGGCACTATAACTAGAGTAGAACAGGAAAAAATAAAGAATGCTAATTTTGGAATTATTGGGCTAGGAGGCACAGGTGGAATAGCATTTGAATGCTTATTAAGAGCAGGTGCAGAGAAATTTATACTTTT
>JAUSHJ010000073.1 GCA_030648615.1 Microcaldota archaeon
ATTCGGCCACCACAGCCTAAAGGCTGTGGTTTCATTAGGGCCGAAGGGCAAAGTTGTGTAAATTCGGCACTTCCTCCCAAGGTTAAAACCATGAGTTTCCGTGCCGAATTGACACATGAAGTTTTTGCTTTACTAAAAACAGTAAAATTCACTGAACGTATGCAATATGAACTTATTCCATTAGTTTACATCCACGGAAATAAAGAACATATTGATGAGTTACTTGTAGGAGATTTAATTTGTGACGAAGCTAAAAAATGGATTGATACCAAATTACCGAGTTATTTAATTTTGTGCGATATTTTAGACGGAACGAAATTTTATGAAACTGCAATGGCAAAACAAGAGGCGACCTAAATGCAAGCACAAAATATTCAGATGGTCAAGCCAGTATTTCGTGAAAGAGCAAAGGCATTTTTACAGGATGTTTTGCCAGAAAGATTGATGATTGCAATTCAATCCAGAACTGAAAGAAATTCATTTGTAGATTCTTTAGTCCAAGAACATGGAAACAATATTATGCCTAGATATATTCAAGGCTGTGGTTGGCAAGAGAGATCCGAAGCTGCTAATCTTTTGAAAAAAATTATGAAAAGAGGACTTAGAGTAACTGGAAATCGCTTGGAAGTCAGAAGAGCAATTGAATACCTAATGCAAAATTCCAGAGAAATGTATGCAATTCGTGATCTGTATCAATCTTCGAGTACTTTTGTAGAAGGAATAATTGGAGATAATATATTAATATGGATGTCATTTGATAAAAAGAATAATAGAATGGAAACTAAGCTCATATTAGTTGATAGGAACGTACCCCACGGACACAATAATGTTGTAGACGTGATACAGTTAGACATATGGAGAACCGGTCCATACAAACAATTTGAATGGAGTCATGGTCGTAAATACGTGAATTTATGCGAAATCAACGAAATCGACCCAGAAAAACTAAAACGTGAAGCAAGAATAAATTTACTCCCGCTATTCCAAGAAGCACAGAAGCTAAACGGATTTCTACATACTCAATAAATACACATTATTGTTAATAGTAGCTTAAGGGTAGAAGCTGGAAACCATAAGTAATATGCCTTAGGCAATGGCTATAAACTCTAGGCAAACAAAACTCACGATATAGAAAACGCACCAGAATCCAAAAGTCTCTTCAAAGAAACTGAATCAGGATCAACAGCCAAAAGAGTCAGGAGTGCAAGCGCATTTGCATGAAGAACAGTCGTATAAACGATGTCAGCATATGCATGGTCAAATATGTTGCGAACAATGGGTCTAACGCCTAGCCCTTCTACTCTTTCAAGATAACCTATATCTGAACTAGAAAGTGCTACTAATTTTTCAGGTTTTGCCGCGAGTGGAACTTTAGTTTCAGGATGAAGCGTCCCAGTTACATGGGAAGACACGATATGTTTACCATGATTAACTTGAATAAAAGGACTGAGAATTACTACGTTGGCTGGATGAACTATAAACCTATCTTGTTCAGTTGTAACATCTTCTGGATCAACAAACAATCCTACCTTTTTCACTCCAAAAATCTCTCTAACTTCATTTACTCTTGCCAAATAACTAGCGGGAAAAACCAGATGTGAAAATGGATCAATCATGTCTTTTCCACGAGTAAATACTCCGTCTCTCTCAGGAAAAACCAGCACTTCTCTCGCAAATGCGCCATAACCGTAATCTAAATTCAAACGTAACGTTTTCTCTTCCCCGGTATGAAATTTATGAAAAAAGCTATTAGATGGAAGCTGTAACCCAAATTCCTTTACTCGTTTTCTTGCTTCCGGATAGGTTACACCTCTTACTACTACATCAAGCACACGACGCTTCATAAGCATAGTTGTCATTTTTCCACCAGTTGAATTAAGGATGGAAAGTAATTAAAAGAGTGTGGTTTTTTAAGGTTAATTGAATAGAATATTATAATATGAAACAAACGGCTAAAGCCAAGGAAGGATGGAACAGACACAATAGAGATACTCCATCCATATTCCCATTTCAAGCATTTCCAGGTTTAGTGGAAATGATAAATAAACGAGTACCAACTAATTCAAGAGTTGCATTATTTGGGGGAGGCAGGGGTTACCTCGCAAAACTACTTGAAGGGATGGAAAGAACGTTTGTAAATCTTGATGTAGCAAAAATTGAAAATCCGTTTGTCCCAACTATTCAACATGATATAGAAGAACCAATAGAACGAACGAGATTGATTCAGAATGGCGAACCACTTGTAATCGTTACTCCATTTTCATTAGAGTATACTGACCATAGGTTAACTACTGCAACAATCGCAGATATCTTGGCTAAAGGGGAGATTTATGTCTGCCTAAGATTAACGAGCGATTCACCTGTAGTAGACATTGCCAGACAAGAGGAAGAATTACTTAACTTACTGAGGAAATTACTAGAACATCCGAAATCTCATGAAACCGCCTCCGGGATTGTTGACTTGTTCTCAAGAGATATCAGCAGATTATTCAAAATGCCATTTGACGCAGTATTAGAAGCTACAAATAGAGGATTGTATTTGGCACTAGAAAGAATGCCCAAAAAAGTAAAAATACATCCATCAGAACTTGCAATGGTGGCGCTAATCTATTTAGAGATAGCCAATAGAAGATTAGTTACTAGACAAAACATGCTAATTATTATTGATGGTATTATGAAAAAATGCCAAGAAGACTTGGAAATAAACAATCAGTCCCATAAGCTCAGAATAAGAACTCCGGAAGAACTGGCAGCATTCGTAGATAAGCGATTAAAGCTAATTGAAGGAGAAAGATACGAATTTAACCATGCCCCAATTGCAATAATTGCATCATTCGAACGAACATAACTAGTTTTTAAATATTATCAGGTAGAGTTATTTATTAAGAAATTCAAAAACCAAGATAGAGGACTGAAAACTGGGGACATATCAAATGGCAACCGACATAACAAAACTTACAAAGGACACACTTGCAAAAGGAGGAGTACTTGTAGTACTATACTTTGACCTTCACGGCAATACTAAAGAATTATTGCAAAATCTAGGCACTGGTTTTGTTGATAGAATGCTAAAAGAACCAGGAGTAATATTTGCACTTGGAGAAATAGAAGAACCTATAGAAGAAAGAGGGATTCATTCCACTTCCATCGAAATAAAAGTACTTACTACAAGTTTCCTGGCGCTCATGAACATCTGTGCATTATATAGTCCATTCTCACTTGAAATACTTAAACCAAGCGAAATACATTTAAGTATAGAAAACGCCCATGAACTTCTAATAAGCGTAGGTTCTACTACTATGGATTACAAAAAATATATAATACAAAATATTTCGAAGCCTGAAGACGTGGCAAAATACAAACAAGCTATGCAAAATAAAGCAGATGTGGGCAAAAGATTACTCGAGAAAAAAGGTAAAGTCGAATAACTAAAGAGGCAAAATGATGGAGAAATTTACAAGAAATTTCGACAGATTTGCCAAGGAGGCAAAATGATGGCACGGGAATTTATCAAAAGCGGCATACCTGGATTGGATGCTCTTCTAAGTGAAGGTTTTCTCAAAGGTTCAGTAATAGCATTAAGTGGACCTACCGGTTGCGGCAAGAGTACACTGGCAATGCAATTCCTTGTCAACGGTACACTAAAATCAAAAGAACCTGGTCTTTATATTTCCGTAGAACAAAGCAAGCAATCGATGTATTTTAATTTAAGCGGCTACAGCTGGGATATGGAAAAAATGGAAAAAGGCAAGCAAATAGTATTTCTGGATTACCCGATGTATGAAATAGACCAGTTCCTTAACGCTAATAGTGCCATACAGGAAATAATAAATTCCACTGGAGTAAAACGAGTTGTTATTGATTCCATAATGCCTGTTGCATTGCATTTCAAAGATGAAGATGAGAGAAAGAAGGGATTGCTCAAGCTAATTGATAACATCAGAAAATGGGGCACAACTACATTGGTACTATCAGAAGATACACCTGCCACTACGCAAGATGTTTTACCAGATACTAAATATGGTGTTGAGAGTTTTACCGATGGATGGATACAGATATACTACTTATTTTCTCCGAAAGACAAAGAAAGAACACGGGCAATTGAAGTTTTGAAAATGAAGGGCGTGCACCACTCAGCAAAAATAGTTCCTTGCGAGATAACTGATGAAGGATTTATTGTCTATAGTAAATAGTTGCTGGTAAAACTACTGGTAGGAGCTAGAAGCCGTAAGTTTTAGGTAATAAACTATAGACTTGAATATCGCACATTTATAATTATTTCTATATACCATAAACCACATATAAAACAGATAATATTTACTTTTGAGGTGGAAATATGACATTAGGTACTCATGCAGAATTATTAACCGGTGGAAAACAAGGAACACGGCAAAACGTCCCTAGAGTTAGTCAATTAAGACTTAATATTATTCAGGAAGGACTAACAAGAAATGATCCAAGAGCAATACGCACTACATTAACTATTCTTGGAAAAGTTGAAAATCCTGAGCCGGAAACTAGAGATGCGATAGCAAGACTCGAAGAAAAATTATTTGCCCATCTTCTAAGTGCAGATGCAAATCCAAGGTGCCTATCGTATTTCATAAATAAAAATCCCATTGAGATTATGGTAAAGCTCGGTCTTGAAAGCGAAAGCAAAGAAGTTGCAATGAGAGTTGTAAAAGTTCTTGATTACAAACTAAAAAATGAAGATCCTAATCCTTGGAAATATACTATAAAAGAAAACTTACAAGCCATGGCAGGACGCAGCAAAATAAAAGAAGTACGCCTTCTTGCAATGAAATTGCTTGCTGACAGCAACTTAAACTCGGTAACGCACCACGCTGATGATGTACAGGAATATCTTGCAATTATAGGTGAAAACCATGAAGCGATAGTAAAGGGAAGAAAGGGCGAACTGATATTGGGTAATGGATTTAGACTAGATGCACTGGATGCTTTGATTAGAAACTGTCCTGATAAAAAGATAGAAGCAGCAAGATTATTCTTAGAAATTAATTTCGGGGATAATCCATGGGCATTTGTAAAAATGCTGGAAACTAGCAGAGACGGAACTGCACCACTGATAAGCAGAGAAGAACTCAAAACAATTCTTGATACTGTAGATACCAAGGTACTTGCAAAGATAGACAGAAGAAAAGATCTCCCGTATCCTACTGAAGAAAAATATCAGTTGCTTAATGGACCTATTTTAGAAAGACTCGGTAGAGTGGTGGAAGAGTTTTCCAAAGAACCAACAATAGGAGCTTTAGTAGCCAACTCAAGTGAAGTTATTGCATACGCAAGATGCGGTTTTGATCAAAAAATCCTAAGCGAGCTTGTTGCTGCACTGGAAAAGACCATAGCTAGCATAACATTTGATATACCTGATATGCACCTGCCTTTTGTAGTTCTAAGAGAACTAGCTAACAGAAGGGATCCGTCATACCCGATTGACAAAGTGGAATTCCTAGAATTAAGAGGCAAAGTAATCACAGTGCTTGATGGTAATTTAAAATACTGTGAAGCAGCTATAAACCAGTTAAAGGCAACAATGCATGACAAATGGTCACCATTTTATTACGCACATGATAGAGAACACCATACACTTTATAGAAAAGAAGATGGACAAACGATAGACCTTGCAATAGATTTGAGGCCATTACTAAAAAGCGCAAAACTAGATACGCAATTACTTGCCGTGGAATTAATGAAAGATAACTGGTATATGGTATGGAAAGATGCCCCTAATTTAGTTAAAAATTCTCTACATGCAGAAGTCAGAAGAAAGGCACTTGAAGCAATTGAAACGTTCAGCAGAGACGAAAGAAATTATAATTATGAGAGAATTGAACATAAAGCCAGAATGATGCTAGATATAATAAAAGATGGTAAATACGAAGATGTTATCCCACAGGCAATTAGAGCAACTGCGACATATAGCAGTAGAAGTATCCATTCATATCCGCATTTCACAGATATGTTTCACTATGAAAGAGTAACCGGAAATCCAACACTGTTAGCTGTGGCAGTAAATAAGTTGAGAACAACTAAAATGTTCACTAATAGAGATGCACTGTCTCTGGCAATGCTTGCAGCACACACAATTAATGAAATAGAAAGAACTGACATTGTTGCTAAATTATTAGAACAACGTGGCAGTGAAGAATTAATGAAAGGGATTTCTACTACAGGACATGAAAATATGGTAGCAGTATTCAGAGCAGTTATCCAACAGGGTGAAAGGCAGTTTGTCCAGAAAATAAGGAATGGTGCAGTAGGGGTAAATTCCGAATTGATTGTTGCAGCAACAGAAGCATTGAATAGCATAGAACTTTCACCTGCAGAACAAGCCAAGGAGCTTATCGGAAGACTGTTTGGAACAGCATAAATTTATAGAAAGGTGATTCCGATCATAATTCCTCGATCTGACGAACCAGCGTCTCTATAACTTCTTTCCAATCTTTTGGTCTAAGTGATGTTGGAATATATGGATTGACTAACCTTTTTATCATCTTAGAAAGCGTGAATAAAATTATTCCATAATCAGTTAACTGCCAGGAATCGATAATGTCTAAAAATATTACTCCGTGCTTAGAATTCCTGGCAGCAAAACAAAGTTTCTGTTCCAAAGAGCTTAAAGTTGCAGTTTGCATAGGTAATTATTGAAATAATAAGTTTCTAAATATTCTGCAACCTTCGCCTGGAGCTAAATTAGATAAGAACCATTTCTCTCTGAATTTCAGAGGTTACTCTTGGACCCTTAACTGGATCGACATAAATGTCCGACTCGATCCTCATACCATACCTGCCTTTGACATAAATCCCCGGCTCATCACTTACCAAGCAACCTGGTAACAATAATCTTCTATCAACTCCACGATAAGAAGTTGAAGGACCTACTGTAACTCCTTCTCCATGAACCAGAGTAGTAATACTATGTCCTGTTGAATGTGGATAATTAGGGTAGCCAGCATCAGTTATAATATTACGTGCAACTGAATCAATTTGAAAAGGTTCCAATGGATGCCCATGCGTTAACAGATTTTGCATGTGTTCTAGTGCAGCATCTCTTGCGTTTAATAAAGTATGAAATGCACGCGCATACGTTGGTGGCAATTTCTTACCAACATATGCCATCCAACCCAAATCAGCGTAAATTGCTTCTGGATTGCCTGCTTCTCTTGCCCAAAAATCAAATAGAACTAAATCTCCTCTTTTAATTACTGCTGAACCTTCTGCCTTAAGGGCATAATGCGGGTTGGCAGCATTTGCATTTACTGCTACAATTGGAGGTTCACCTTCACAAGTTAATTTTGCCTCTGTAAATTTATTAGCTAAGAATTGCTGCACTTCGTATTCAGTAACTCTTCCAACTCTTGAACTAATGAAAGCAAATGCCTCTTTTATAAATCCAGTAATGATATTAGCTGCTCTTTCATGAGATGCCAAACCTTCTTTGCTCAATACTGCAATTTGAGCCTGAATAAGATCTCCGGAACTTACAACGGCTATTTCTGCACTTCGTCTAATTAGATCAAGAAGAGATGCAGGGATAATCGAGTGGCTGGTTGCAATAAGACCTTCATCATACTCAAGTGCAATTTTTCTACAATCTTCCATTCCTCGTTTTAGAGCTATCTCAAGTTCAGCTCGTGAATTTACTACGATGACTTCCCCATATTTACTAAAATATTTATAATGAGCTTCTTCTAATCCAGCTACTATTAGGACAGGTATTCTATCTGGATAAACAAATCCCATTACAGGAGCAGTCAGATTTTTTATCCCAATAGCCCGAAATAACCGCAGTGCAGTAGGATTCGGAGTACTGTGCGGTATGTGGAACGTATACCATGCATCTATACCAGTGCGTTGCATATGTTCTACTGCTGAGGGACGAAGCAACGACTCCAGTGCAAGATTTTTTGGTACAACTCGCGCAGTTACAACTTCTTTTGTTCTTGTTTGAGCATGTCTTGTCAAATAAATCACCTAAAATAAATTTTTATCGATTAGTATAGTCAGAAATAATGTAAAGAAATATTTATAAAGAAGTATAAACCGGCATAGGATTTTATTGATTAATGAAATAAGAATAACCATGTCAAATTATTACTTAGACATCGAAACTACGGGTCTTGATCCTCTAAAGGATAAGATAATCACTATCCAGTATCAGAAATTACATAGGAATACTGCAGAACCGGTTGGAAAGCTCATGATAGTAAAAGAATGGGAAAGTTCTGAAGAAGAAATACTAAAGCAATTTCTAATGAACACTGGAGTACTGGACAGTTATCCGTTCACATTCATTCCTACAGGCTATAATCTAACATTTGAACACAATTTCATACGAGAAAAATGTCGCAAATATAATTTACCGATTGTTGATATACTTAGTCATCCGTTCATTGACCTTAGAGCCTGTGGAGTAATAATGAACAAAGGTGAATTCAAAGGTTCTGGACTGGATAAAATAACTGGAAAACCCAGGGATGGAAGTATTATTCCTGTATGGTATGAGAAAAAAGAGTATGATAAAATTACTGATTATATTGAATCAGAGGCTCGTGAGTTTATCAAGTTTACAGTTTGGCTTTATAGGGAGTTGCCTGAGTGTTTGGCTAGGTTTAGGAAGGAAATGTGAGTAGTAGTTTGATCAAACGTTTATTTTTATTAGTTACCATATAATAGGGTTTAACAGAAAGGTGATAAACTATGACTACAACTACTAGACAACAAGAAAGAATGAGAGGTCCAAACCTAAAAGTAATAGCAAATTGCCGTACTGGTAAAGGAGTTTTACTCGAAGATGCTGTCAGACTGGCAGATGCAGAAAACCTCGTTATCGCCTCAAGCAAAAGAATTCAAAAATCGATGCCACCTCCATTTCCTGCAGAAGGACAAGAATATGAAAATTATAGGATGCTTGCAAATGCATTGCCATGTTTTACTGGGACAGCTTATGCATATATGACTGGTGGAATAAGATTAGATGACGGTGCTTTAGTTAAACTTTCTGAAAAAGATGGATATTTTTTAATGCTGAAAATAGGAAACAAAAATTACTTCTTCCCAGTTCCAGAACAATATCGACAAGAAGGAGACATACTATTAGTAA
Organism: Microcaldota archaeon; assembly: GCA_030648615.1. GTDB lineage: Archaea > Micrarchaeota > Micrarchaeia > Anstonellales > Bilamarchaeaceae > JAUSHJ01. Next base: position 9,125 of record JAUSHJ010000073.1, read on the forward strand.
TGAACCATCCTGATTTTAGGCTAGTAACTTCAGAAAAAGACGTAATTTTTGAACCTGTGGATGGAGTACAACCACAGATAATAAGAAATTTTCCTGGATTACCTGGATGCTATAGTTTAGATGAGACGCATGCAATTCCTACTGGAAAAAATGAAGGGAGTAGTGAAAGAGCATATTTCTTAGCAAGAATAGCGGGAAGCAATATCGGATTAGTTGCCAGGGCGTTTTCAATTATGGCTATGTTTGATGAAGAACTCCACCCGTTTATGCTCGTACCACTTATCAACGAATCGAAAGGATTGAGTCTCATTATAGAAGCGGTTTGAAGTAAAATGCGTGATTAAAGTTCTCGAAATCTTTTCTTATCTTTTTTTATCTGTGATCTCAAAGCGTATCTTCCATAGGGTGTTTCCTTGAATTTTGCACCTTTAATACTTTTTACCTTGTGAAATATGATTTCATTTCCATAGTATGATAAGATTAGTGCTATTTTTTTAGCTCTGAATGTTTTTTTCTTTTCGTTGAATTGAATTCTGCTTCTCAGGTCTACTTTGCCGCTTCTTTTTTCGTTTACTATATGAACTCTATTAGAAGGAGTCCACTTCAAACCAAGAAATTCTTCTGCAGTAATGCAACTAAAATAAAATTTTTCAGTAATTAAGTAGATCT
>JAUSHJ010000001.1 GCA_030648615.1 Microcaldota archaeon
TAATCCTGTACCAGAGTTTGTTTTTTTCCCTAAGTTCATCCATAACTCCTAGTTTCTTAAGAATCCCCATAGCTTCTACTAGTTTAGTTTTGATTCCGCTAGCATTTATATCTGAAATAAATATGTCACTGGTGGTAACAGTTTCCCTCACCTCAGAAATTTTAATTTTTAATAATGGATTTATTTTAGTAACAAAATCATCAAAACTTTGCTGATGTAGCAAAAAGGTAATTGCTGCAGGTTCTCCGCCTCTTTGAGCTGCAAATCTCCTAAGCCTATGCATAACTTCCTGCGTATCAGGAGCATCAAAATTTGGCATTTCAGAAAGAACTTTTTCCACGCATGCTTGAAATCCGCCACTTTCATCAATTAACACATAATTCTTAAGCCATTCAAGACCAGCTTTAGTTATTGTCTCCGCATTGTTCGAATCGTATTTTCCACCGAACTCTTCGCCTAATTTTACTGCGATGGAATCAAACGGCATAGTTCGTTCTATATAACGAAGCTCTACTGCTCTATATAAAATAGGAAACACATCTTTCAGTGCAAACAAAACACTACTCTGTCCAAGCAGTTCAATATTATTCCTTATACGTTCACGATCTCCTTCCCCAGCATATCCGATTGCAAATACTACAGCCAATGTTTGAGATAATGGAGGATTCCTGTCGCTAAGCGGATTTGGAAAAATATTTCTTGGGATAGCAATGGGATTAACCACTGATATTTTGCGTTCTAATAGTGACATTTTATCATTCCGATTCTAGTTCTCTTCTAGTCTTAGCTAATTCACTGATTTCTGATAGTTCGGATATTTTTCTTGTCCTTAGTACTTGAGTTATTTTCTCCAGTGCTGTATGAATATTTCTAATGAGTTTTATCTGAAGTTCCTCTAGATCTAGTGAATGAATCTTCTCAAAATCTACTTTCCTGGCCAGGTCTTCAACTAATTCGATTGCTTCTTCTATTTGAACTATCAGTTCTGGTAATGCAGCATCTCGCATCCCTGTTAAATGCATAAGTGAAACTGGTTTTGGCTGAGGTGAATTTCTATGCGCTGGATTAGGATTAATGCCAAATCTTGCTCTGATTAGGCTGAAATGATATTCCGCAATTGTTTTGTCAGGAGATATCTCCATGAGCAAATTTAATCTCATGGCAACTTCAAATTTAGTAGCCTTATCTCCCTTGGGCAATAAACGAGAAGAGTCTAAAGAAAGACCAAGTGTTTTACACAGTCTTTTAGATTCGATACGGCTTATGGAATCTCCCATGTTCAATTTCAACCATCTTGCCTTTGGCATCATTTTGAGAAATGCAAGTTTCTGCTTAAGATGATTAATACCCCAGGCTTCCATTGAAGCTTTAATTATTTTCATTACTTGTTCCTGATTAACTGCACGCTCAATTACCATAAGCAAGATACCTTTAGCCTCAAATCTCTCTTGGGCAGTATATTGCGGCAACACATCCAATAATGAACTTATGAAAGTTCCTGTGTCGTTTTTTCCTTGAACTTCACATACTGTTTCAGCTAATGGTGAAGATAACATTTCTTGATGTGGTATTACTGGATCGATCGGACTTATAATTTTGGCAATATAGGGATTCGTTAGGTGTTTATATCCGTTACCCCGATTAAGAGTATGTATTTTTGTCCTCATTGCTCTTAAACCACTATCTTGAGCATAGGTCAATGCGACTTCTACATTAGAAAGAATAGCTATTCTTTCAACTAGAGGCAATGCAATATCTCTTCGATATTCTGGAACTCTCTTATTTGCTACTAGAGCTGTAGCTAAACGATCATGAAGAAGAGTACGATTAATAGTTCTAGTAGCCATAAATGATTCATTATTAACTACATTGAGAAACGTTTTTATAGAGACATGCTTAAACAGATGTAGTAACCCAAAATCAACTTTCTAATATTATTGATCTGGTAGTGAAAGCTCTTCGTATCTTCTAACAGCACACTGAAGTCCACGTAACCTTGGAGAGTTCCTGAGTAATGTAACTGCTTCTACTGCATCTGAAAGTTTTGCTATTTTTCTCATTAACTCAAATACTTGATTATGATCTGATTCCAAAATGAATTTCTTTTCTTTAAGCAATGATACTGTACATGAGCGCAAATTACCCTTATGCTCTCTCAATAGAACCGCGGATATTAACCACTCCAGCCCCCTACGCTCCTGTTCCACTATAAAATTTTCGCTATGATTTGAACCATTAGTATTGATATGATCCAATAACTCTGAACGTAACAATATGCGATCTGGATTAAAATAGCGTATTCGTAATACCTGAGAAAATAATGGATGTGTTTCCTCAAGTTTATCTAATAATCCCATATTATCTAATGCAAGTAAAAATGCACGAACTTTAAGTTTAACTTCAGGGATATTATGATTGGACAATAAAAATACTTCCACTAGATTTCTAAATGTTACAGATGATACTAAAGCAGCTTTAAAATTTTTAGGAACTCTGCTGGCCAAAACTGCCTTAGTAAGACCTACAAGTGAGGTAGTTGTGTTAGACTTTTCTACCATTCTTACGGCAGTTTCATCTCCTACGACATCAACAAGAACAGTTGCTTTTAGAACAGCAGTTTTTGCATGTTGTGAAAATTTTGCTCTTGCGAGTTCTACTGCACGTAATGTTGCCATATAATCACTATAACAGGTCTATTTCATTTGCCATGCTTTCCAGTAAAGCACCTGGATTGCTAACAGCAGGACCGATTAATGTATGAGGTTTTCCCCCGCCCTGCATCCAGAAAGCATTGGTTCCAATTATTTTTATGTGTGCTGCTTCTTCTCTCAGTATTACTGCAACTTCTAAGTTGGTCGTCCCATTACCGAAACCGCTTTTGATTTTATCCGAAATATCTTGGGCAGTACCAGTTAGAAGCTGTGCCATAAATACTCTGGGATTTTCTGTTCCGATGATGGAATGTAATCTGCGTGAAACAACTGGTTGTGAGATAGGAATTGATTGTGATGCAACGGGGTCTTGTATCTGTGATGTGGGGTCTTCGGTTCTGGATTCTGGAGCATGCACCTCAACTCTAGTTTGTTGAACTGGTTCTGGTACTCTAGCAAGAGACTCGACAAACGGCTGACCTGATGACGGTGCAGTAAGAGGTTGGTCTGGAATTAATAGTCTGGGGTCTTGAAGTCTTGGTTTTGTATCTTCAATTTCTGGTTTTAAATCTTGAACTGTTGGTTTTTGTTCTTGCACAATAGGTCTGATTTTTTTTATCTTAGGTTCTGCAACAAGCTTTTCAGACTCTTTGCGTTTTTTAGTTTTAAATATCCTAATTTTCGAGCTCAGAGCATAGATATTAACTGAAGTCCTAAGAAATCCGAACAAAACATCTTCATCCATAACGCCTAGATTTCTTTTTGCAATTTCAACTGCCCTAGGTTTCCATCTTTTGAGGTATTTAGCATCTGGCCTACCATCAAGAACGTTCAGTGCTTCTTGCTCAAATGCAGTTAATTCAGCTTGTTTTTTCATATCATTTAATGGAACTGACATCTCTTGTGTAGGTTCTAGTTCTTTAGTTGGTTGTGTAGTTTCTGGGTCTCTGATTGGTTGTTCAGCTTCAGGTTCTCTCAAAATTTCTTCAGTTCCAGCCTCCTGAATTTCAGTTCTTGCACCTAGCATTTCGCTTTCAGCCTCTATCCCCAAGCTTCTAACAGTTGCTCTACCCTCAGCCCTCAACCCTCTAGCCTCTACCTTCGAACCTTTACCAACATTTATTATCCCTTCTTTCATTTTTCTCTCAAGTATCGCTACTACGTTTTTTATCGCAGATCGCTCATGAAATAAAATTGTATTATAACCATAGGCTTCGGATTTTTCTGTAAGTTTTGCCAATGCAACTCCCGTATCTGTAACGGTTAGAACATTGTCCCCATTGAGACCATACCTCAGAATAAGAGTAAGATATTGTTTTTCTCTTTTTACCTTCAGTTCTTCCAGCCAACCCATTCTATGGATTTTTAGCAGTGCTTGTCTTACTCTTGCTTTGCCAGATATTGATTTCCAAATATCTGGCCCTAATTCTAAAATTACCTCTGGAATAGAATTACTACTATGTTTTACTAATTCTGAAAGAACTTTCAAACTATTTCGTTCCAGCTTGAAAACTGTAGATAGACTGGTAAAACCTAATTTTTTCGATAACTCTGACTGTGTTTTTATTTTTCCATCTTTTAGCCCATACCTATCAATAAGATATTCTGCATATTCTGAATTTAGTCCTGCAAGAATTTCTAAATAACCTTGTTCTTCAAGCTGAAGAAGTACACCTCTTAGAACACCTTGTTTGTCCTTTGTAATCCTTGAACCATTGAGCACAACTAATATCTCTTCTTTTTCTTTAGTTAAGACTGGAGCAATTTGTTTAACACCGACTTCAATTTTCGGTTCTGAAACTGGCTGAACCGTAACTCCAGAAAGCTGATTAATTAGATGTTTCAATGCTTGTTTTTCTATTTGTCTTATGCGCTCTTCAGTAAGCATTTTTCCATGTTCACTCTCTTTAAGTTCACGAGCCACCTCAGCATACTCCATAACTACTTTTCCAAGATAGCGTAATTTGATTACAGTGTATTGTCTTGGATAAGATCTCTGAAGATGAGTAAGTCCTTCTTGTTCATTGAGTTGCATGATTACTGATTTTTTTCTCTGGACATTTTCATGTGTTTTTAAGTTCAATGAAAGAATTTCTACTAATTCGGAAGTAGTCGGGATTTTTGGAACTCCTGCAGCTATTTTAACAGTATCAGTAGGATTTAATTGTTCTAGCAATTTCTGGATTGCTTCTGCTTCCTGTTGCTTAATGATGCGTACTGGAACAGTACGAGAAGTTTTTTCAATATCCTTTAATTCAAATGCAATATCTTCATACTCTAACATCTTATTTATGAGATAACGCAATCGCAGAATCTCATAACCCCTTCGGAAAGAACTACTTAGAGAATCTAACTGTCCGGTTTCTTGAAGCTGTAGAAGTGCTGTTTTTTTTCTTTGGATATTTTTTGGTAGTGCTGATTTAATATTGACAGATATTGCTTTGGCTATTTCAGAAATAGATAATACTTTTGTCCCTCTAGGAGATTTGACTCTAGACTTAGATACTGAAGCTAGAGATTCTGAATTCAAAACTGGAGACTGCGGAACTACTGCAGAAACAACTGTTGGAGCTAGACTGGCACTAGGCTCAGAAATAGCAGCTGGAGGTTGTAAAATAACTGGGGGTTCGCTTACTGCTGGTCTTCTAATTACTTTTGCACGTGGAATTTTAATTTCAGGCTGAGGGTGATTTAGCCTCTCTGCTGGCACGATTTCTTTCTTTACTAATAAAGCGGGCTCTTGTACTCCTTTTACTATTACGTTTAATGATTTAACTTCTTCTCCTCGAGCTAGTTTTTCAAGTTTTGCCAATCCGCGTATCTTTAGCTGAGAGATAATTCCGATGCCTATGGGTTTTTCTTTTCTTTCTAACTTGGCAAGATTTACCCCAACAACAGAATTCAAAGGTATTTCTTTTTCATCTCCGTATTTTATTCTAAGCACGTTGTATGCACGTTCATCTAATTCTTTTAATTTTTCAAGAGTTCCATCTTCTGCGCATTGATGAACAAATGCTTGCGCCTGGTAATCTTCCGGACTACGATAGTCTGCAGGAAGACCTTTTCTTCCTCTTCTAGAACTACTGCCTTCATCCTCTTCTCCTCTTGCATTCATTGTTTCAAAATCAGGATATGTGTCACTATCTGCAAGTTCCCCTGTAGATAATTCTCCACTGTCATCTACTCCGACCCCTGTTGGTTCTACTGAATCATAGCTATCTTCTCTCCTAAAACCAAATCGTTCAACTGGTTTACGTTCAACTGGTGAAGAATCAGATCGTCCGCTATGAGCAGGTCTCTCCGTTTCAGATAATATATCTACCAACCGCGAAGTTGGCAGAACTACGTGACTTACTACTGGTGGAAATATCAATGCACGAAGCCTTGTGAGTGCCCTTGCTTCAAGCGAATGATTTGGAGTTCCTAAAGAACCTTTTAGTTTAAATCCAGCAAGCAAAGCAGTATATGCTCCAGAATCCTTGACTTTTAATTGCTCGAATATTTCTGGTCTTTCTTTCATCAGTAATTCTAAACGCCTTTTAATTGCAGAACGATTTTCTTCCTGACGATGATCTAAAAGTAAATATTCTGAAGGTCTTGGAGGTGGAGATACTTTTTTATTTTTACCAACTGAATTTGATTTTGCCATTGGAGCAGCTAACGATTTATTTTTCCTTTCTGTCCTCCCGCCTAGCTTCAACAGTTCAGCTTCAGCATTGCGAACGATAATACGGGTTGCATTAGTCCTTATTTCAGCAACACGTTCTACTGTAAATGGTTTTTTTGGATGCAATTCATCATTTAATTGATTTGCTACATCTGCATCAGTTATAGAGTTATCAATTGAACCAAAAGTATATCCAAGAACTGAAAACTCTAATTGTTTTTTCCTTCTGAATTCTGCAAAATAAATTGGTTTTTTTCCTTCTGATTTTGCAATACGATCAGCAACCAGCAACCCATTCATTGCAGAATTAAATTTTAACAAATCTAGAATGTTTTCTCGGTCCATTGTTTCAGCATCTGCTACGATTTCCAGAGCCCAGCGCATGTCTTTTTTTTCATTTGCAAGACCAGATAATATTATCAGATTGCCTGTCTCTAGAACTTCGGCAAAACGAACAAGTGTCTTGTATTTGTCTGGCACAAGAATTTTTAACGATTCTACTTTTTCTTGATTTATATCACCGTGCTCGAATCTTTCTGCTTTCTTTGCAAGATCTTGCAAAACAAAAATTGCTTCATCTAAAGAACGATGTATAATGGTAAAAGTCGTTTGAAGTTTAAATCTTAGTTTTTCAATATTTCCGCGATATTCTCTAATAAATAATTGTTTGAGCCGGCCAGTAAATTTCTTTGCTCTTTCCTTATCTGGAGATATTTCAACTAAAACATCAAGACGTCTGCAAAGAATATCGCGTGCATTTCTATTTCCTTTTTCCAAATCTAAAATTTGAGAATAAGAAAATCCGAGGAAATCTCTAAGGAACGTAGTTTCGGCCAACCCCTCTCCAGTTGCGCTATGTGCATCTATAAGACTGTTAAGCCTGTTGGTTAAGTCATTAGTACCCCAAGCTTCCATTGCTGCCAGGATTACGTTTATTTTTTTCTGCACGTCTTTGCTACCATAAATTATAAGTGCTGAATATAGTTTCGATTTTACATCAGCCCGCTCCCCTTCATCGTATTGTGGAAGCACTGTCATGAACGTGTCTAGGACTTCTAATAATTTGTCATTACGTATTGTTTTGCTATTTGCTTCAGTAGGAAATTCCTGGAGTATTTCTCTTTCTGGCTTGACCGTATAACCTCTCGAATTAGATGCTCTCATTAAGTCGTCTATTGAGCTTCGTAGAGTAGCTAAATTAGTAACTCTTTTCGGATTTACTGCGCTTAGTGCATTGTCCGCCCCTATTGTTACCGCGCATTTTCTTACAAGATCTTTACCTGGCTCAATGTCAGCTCTAGGAAAATTTGATAGGAGCTCGAATGCGTTTTCAAGACGACGCGCAAATGATATTTTTTTATCGCCAAGATTTTGTGATGAAACGACTGAAGCATGACTAATTGAACCATCAGAATCAGAAGCATCTCTGGAAGTACGTGCATTTTGGGTTATGCGAGTAGTAGTAGCCAGCAAACCTCGCAAACAATTTTGCCTCATTAATATGATAATTGCATTTGGTTCACTAACTACAGCACTAATATCTTTCAGAAGAACTGCGGCTTCCTCCTTATCACGTGTACTAAATTTTGGTTTATGACTCAAAATATTACGTACACATTTCTCAAAACCACCACGCTCATTCATTAAAAGAAAAGCTTTAATCCATTCCAGCCCTCTTTTTTCTATGCCTTGAATAGTTATGGCGGTCATCGGATTAGACGGAGTTGTCAGGATTTCCGCTACAGTACTACAAGTTTTAGTTCCAGTACTACTTAGATAGCGAAGCTCCAATACCTGGTGAACTTTTGGTATAACTTTCTTAAACTCTGTCATTACCCCAGTTTCACCCAATGATTCCAGTGCTTCCCGCATCTGGTTCAACACAAAATCAGATTTTGGTCTTAGAAATAATTCACAAAAATAATCATAAGTGATGGCAGGTCTTGTTGATGGTAGTACTTCTTTAGCATTATTAGCAGGAAATGCGCTTTTTGTCCCAGGGTTCGTAGTTTGTGACTTAGGTAAATGTAAAACCTTAGAAACTATTGTCGGATTATCTGCCATAAAATCAGTTAATGAATAAAATAACCACAACTATTTATAAAAGTTGTTTAAATTCACGGTAAATCCTGTGGAGTTTACAACATAAATTGTCCTCTGGGACAAATATCTCGAAGATATATGTAATCTTCTCGATGACAAATTGAAGGTTAATTTATCCTTTGGATGAAATAGTTTTGCTGATATCAGAAATCTTAATTCTTTCCTGCTTTCCGTCGTTACGATAACGAATAGTGACAGTATCATCTTTCAAAGTATCATAATCAATCGTAAATGCAAATGGAAGCCCGATTTCATCTGCTCTTGCATATCTACGCCCGATACTTCCAGTTTCCTGATGGAAAATATTGAATTGATCTCGAAGAGAAAGATAAATGCTTTCTGCTTTCTCTGCTAAACCATCTTTCTTCATTAGTGGGAATATGGCAAAATTATATGGTGCGATAACTGAAGGAAATTCGAACCATTCCCAGGCCTTACCGTTTCCAGTCTCGGGTTTAGGATCCTGCGTCTTGTCTTGAGTTTCCAGTTTTCCGTCTTGTTTACTAGACTCTGGGCTTTTATCCCTGAAACAATGTTCCAGAATACAAAAGAATAACCGGTCAACACCAAGTGATGCTTCAAATACGTGAGGAACTAATTTGGTTTTCGCTTCTTCAACGAAAACATCCATTGGTTGCTTACTAAATTTGGCATGTTGGGACAAGTCATAATCAGTACGGTAGGCATTACCATTTACTTCAATAACACCGTAAGAAGTTTCTACTTCGAGATCGATATTCCCTTTTGAATAATGTGGTGTTTCATCTTTTCCAAGAACCCTAAAATACATTCTGTTCTCATCTAATCCGCACATTTTGTAAAATGCCCATTCTTTTGCAAGGAAATATGCCATAATTTCATTGGAGGCGATTTTCTCTTCTGCTGCTTCCTTTGTAGTTTTCCATTCTAATTTATCGTTTATTTTGAATCGCATTTTTGTTTCTGCAACTTTATCGAAACCCTCTATTGACTGATTATTCGGGTTAAAAAAGTATTCCAGTTCCATTTGAGTAAATTCTCTCATTCTTACTAATCCCTTTCTTGGTGAAATTTCATTCCTGAAACTTTTCCCTATTTGTGCCACTGCCATTGGCAATTTCGAACCGTGATTTCTGAATATCCTTGGGAATGCAGTAAAAATTCCCTGTGCAGTTTCTGGTCTCCCATATGCAGGTGACTGATCTCCTCCGATACCAGTCTTAAACATTAGATTGAATTGTGTTACTTTGCCAAGCTCTCCCTTGCAATTGCAAGTTACCTTATGCGTCTTGAGTTCTACGTCTAGAGTTTCAATTTTTCCATCCCAGTGATAGTCTTTTACGTGTTTTTCAACCAGATGGTCTGCACGAAAACGAGTTTTGCATTTTATGCACTCAACTACTGGATCAGCAAAATTATCAACATGTCCACTTGCCTTTAGAATTATTTCAGGAGTTACTAGTGCTGTTTCTACTTCATGTGCACCTTCTTCTCTTATAAAAATCTTTCTCCATAGGTTTTCTATATTATGCTTAATCAGAACGCCTGTTGGACCATAATCATAGAAACCACTTACGTTACCGTAGGGCTCGTTACTAGGAAAAAAGAAACTTCTAGTAATTGCTAGTTCAAATATTCGTTCGTGTAGTTCGGGCATAAAATCAACTCAAAGAACAAATTTCGTAAAATTTGTTCTGTTGTAAATTCAATGGAATTTACAGTAGAATAATAAAATTCACACTGTATAAGAATAGAATTATGATTGGAAAATATTAAAGAAGTTCCATATTTATAAATACTTACAGTTAACAACATTATTATGCACAATGTGGAAAAAATAAAAGATTCGTACAGAAAACCGAATAGAGTACTCGCTTCTTTTTTATCCAGTTGTCTACTTGTAAGTGCATGCGCTGGCACAAAACAAAGCACAAGGAATACTACAAAACAGGGGGAAACAAAGCAGCTAAATAGATATGGGGAAACTAATAAAAGAACGAACATGTCAGATGAAGAACTCATAGAAAGATTTAGTCCTGTAATAGACGCACTCGAAGAAAAAGAATCCCTCAAAGAACGAGTCGGAGATGCACTGGAAAAACTTCAGTATATAGCTGAGAGAGAAATACATTTCAGTGATGGAAATGCAAAGTTCAAAATAGCTATATTCTCTCATATGTTAGCAGATATGATTGGATTAGGAATTGGGATAAATGATAAAACAGAAAAGAAAGGCCTAAAGCCAATGATAGACACATTACAAGATGGCATATTACGAAGCGCCTATGGAATAACAAAGTTAAGTGATATCCCTCTCTTGACAAACCAAACACGCGCAGCTGAAAATGCAAACTTGCTAAAGTTTATCCAAAATTGTGGTCAGTTATTATTTCTTGCTAGGAATGGAGATTTAACAACGGTGAAAGTTAATCCAAAAGAAAATGATCCGTTCGATCATATACTAGCCTCATTATTTAAGTTTTACAAAGAAGTTCATGAGCACAAGAAAAACCAGCTTATCTAAATTTCATCCTCAAACAACTTCTTCTGTTTTATATTCTCAAGAGTCCGCCACCTTTCTCTTATATATGGCTTGAGCTTTTTCTGTAATTCTGCGTTCTTCAATACTGAAATAGTTTTTGGATCACTTGGATAACCACTGCCAAAATCTATCCCAGTAGCTTCAATTATCTCTTTTACTCTCAAATCACGCAAGACTTTTGCATTTATACTAGCTGCTGCAACAATTGGAAAATTCTCATCTGCTTTATGCTGTGCTTCAAATCGTTTTATTCCAAATTTTTCCATTCTTGCCCTGAATGTCCATTCGTAACGATCAAGCAAATCAATCATTATGTCTCCTGTAAGGTTCTTCAAAAGAGATGCCATTGCTCTTGCTTCTATATCATTGAGACTCATGGTTTTCATATGAGTATTAAGGTCTGCAGCAGTAAGCTCAATTACCTTGAACGTACAGAATTTGTTTAATTCTACTAGTGTTTCCTCTCTCTGTTTAGCTGATAATTGCTTAGAATCTTTTTTGCAATATTTCTTTAGAGATTTTTCATGCTGCCTGTCACAAATAGATACGCAAACAATTAATGGACCGATGACTGGACCTTTTCCAGCTTCATCAAGACCAATAAGAAAATTAGACATGAATAGAATAAGAAAAAAGAGATTAAAAATAGAATAGAAAGATAAAAATAGAAATAAAAGAAGATGTCAGACTACCTTCTAGCAATTAATATGCCATGTTTCTCTTTTCTACAATCACGAAGTCACCTACTGCGAGAACGCTCTCGTAAGGTACAAGTACCATTCCATCTTCTTTCCTTAGTTTCGATGCCAAGACACTATCTGGATTTGGTTCAACTACTAGGTTTTCGATCTTTCCGCTTACTTCGTTGACATTCAAATCAACTAATCGTCCAAAATCTTCACCGTCGTTTGTTATAACTTTCTTGCCCGATAACTGCCTTGCAATTAGATATTTTGTCATAAGCTCATCTCCTATAGTGCATCCTTGATGAAAATCATTTCATCGAGAGACAATGGCATTTGGCCATTGAATAGCGCAAATTCAACTAAACTTCTTTATAGGTAATAATTTAAAAAGATTCTCTCGTTTTGATAAAGCATGAGTTTTGAAATAAATGAGGAAACCACTGGCTTAAGAAAAAAAGGAACGCACATATGGGCAGTTATTTTCATATTATTAGTTGTAATGTTGGTATATTCTTATGTTATGAATCAAAAAGACTCGGTCAATGGTTTTGCGATCTGCACAGGAGTATGGGTAATGCTGATAGTAATAACAATAACGGTTATGCACTTTGTCAATAGTGATTTCAGAAAAAGAGGACAAAATGCAGATGAAATTGCATTGTTAGGTCAAATAATCATAGTTTTAATTTTTTTAATCCTGGGAATTGGATTTTACACTACTGCAAAAAATCAAGATGAAATCAGTGCAGGTCTAATTCTTACGAGTTTAGGAATCTTATTAGCAGTAGTAGTGGCATTTTTCAAGATAAAGGGAAACCGAGATATTGAAGAATGGGGAAAACTAGTAGATAAAGTTGTAGGGAAACGTGGTTTTGTCAAAACCGAAAGAATCTGGAAAGGAGAATATAACGGAGTGTCGCTTATTCTTTATGTATATACGGAAGTGATCGGAAGCTTAAGCCTAAGAAACTTAAAACAGGTTACGTCTTTTGCAGCCATATCGAAAGAGATCCCTAAGATAAAAAATGATAATAAATTTATAGATGAAGAGGATGAAAAATATAAACCTGGAATGTATCGAAAATCATATAGAGGAGAAAATGCAGTATCAGTAATACTTAGAAAAGAGACATATGAAAAAGAAATTATAATATGTATGGAAAAAGCAGCAAAGAAATAATTAAACAGAACTAATTCTCCCTTACAATTATTTTTCCTTTTGCCAACCCATAATTAGAAGATTGATAATTGTATTCGCCAGCATCGTTAAACTTTCTGGAGTATGTCTGACCTGTAACCAATACCCCAGAATCAAAATTATCTTTACTGGTAACGGTTTGTGGAGATTTACCAGTATTAGTCCAGGAGACTGCATCACCGACAGTTATCTGAAGAACTTCTGGAGTATAAAAAGTATCACTTATGTTCACTTCATAGGTAGCACTTGATTTGGCTGCCGATTCTACCGTTATTAAAACAGACCTAAGTATTCTTGGTGCATAGCTACTACGATCATTTTTGACTAATTCGATTGTAATTATATGACTCCCTAAAGAAACGCCTTCAAGAGTAAACCATTTGGAATATACTTCTTTAGGATTTTTAGAATCTACATAAACATTAAAATGACCTTCACCATCTTTCGCATTGACATCTACAGATTTAATAATAAGATTTGTAATTGAAAGTGTTAGATCCACATTTACAGTCCCATTTACATCTGCATAAATAGTTCCATTAGATTGAGGTGTAAGAATTTCGAAAGCTGGCTTACCAGTAAATTGTTGTGGGGTAGTTTCGTTTTTGGATGGAAATTCTACAGTAGTGGTTTGAGTACAACCTGTGACCAAAAGTAACGCAACTAGGCTAAGAATCAAAATTGCTCTCATATATTAATATGATAGACTAAACATTTTAAACATTATCATGTGTGATTAAAATATGAAAATTTACAATATTTTGCTTATTTTATCAGTTCTTATGGTTAGCGGGTGTATTTCCCAGACATATTACCAGAAAGTAAACATAGATGGAACTTCTGTAATTGAACAAACAACAGATTATTCTGGTATGATTTCTAGAGCTGGTGAAAGAGAAATAAATTCTGGAATTGCATTGCAAACTGCAAAAAATACTTTTGACAGTATTTGCCAGAAAACCAACATGGGATGTAATTACACTGAGACAGCCATAACACTTAGTACTAAAATAGATCAGAAAAATCCATACTATAATTTTGAGGTAGAGTATGGATTCCTTGGTGCAAATTATAAAATGACAATAAATAAAATACCAAGACAGCAATTTGAGGCTACACTTCAGAAAGACCAGAGTGAATTAAAAGAAATTGGATTAAATTTAACTAACCAGATAGTTCCTGATATAGACTTATCGAATAAAAAAGAAAATGCTTTACTTGCCAACGAAATCATCAACAATGACGGAAATGCCAGGTATACTATAGAATTTCCAATTGACATTAAAAGTGCAACTGCCGGAAATTATTCTCCAAAAATAGAAGGACGAACTGTTGAGTTTGATATTACAACAGTGCTTTCTAACTCTGCGCCAATAGTGATAGAAGGAGAAGAGTTCAATTTAGCAATGCCTATTGCAATTATATTGATTGGATCTTTAGGCTATGTCTGGTTTAAATTCTCCAGAATGAAGAAAAATATATCAGTACCTGCAACAGCTAAAAGGACAAAATGATATGAATTCTGTGGGACATCTAGTTTTAAATAATCTACCACATAGCTTAAATAACGGTGATAATTTTGAATGCTACCATAACTACCAATATACCTGCTACAAGACTAACCACTTCTAGAGGATCAGTTACTCCAGTGACAATTGCCCAACCAGACAGAATAGGTCTTAGATTTATTCCAACAACACTTTCTCAAGCAAGAATTGCACTAGTTTGTTTGGATGGCAATGAACCTGAAAAGATTTTATATGCATTAAGAGAGAAAACCGCTGGTAGTAACGTTATAGATATATCATATAAACGAAAAGATTTGACTGTAGACATGAGCAAAGTTTTGACTGATTTGAAAACAACAAAACCCCACATTGTACTAATTCCATTCTGCAAAAATAGAGAAGTCGAAACTGAAATGCTAATAAAAGAGATACGAAGAGCAATGCCATTAACCAGAATTGTTACATTTTCTATAGATTACACTGGGGAGACAGCTAAACTTGGAGATTTAGCACGTGACAGCTGGTCAGTTCAAACTAATGGAGATACCGGAGATATTCTTACTCGAGAACTTGACGAATTGCTTGTGAATACTCAGAAAAAAATTGAAGAAACGCTAGCTAGATCGAAAGTGTTAATATTTAAACCGGTTAATGGAACTGAGATAATTGAAGACCGATTTACCAATGAATTGTTCAAAGCTGGTGGAAATATAACTGCAGATGTAAGAGTATTAACTACTTCTTCGATAGGAAATTTAGAAACGGAGATCAGAGATTTCGATGCCCTTGTTATAACCTGTATCCCTCACGGAATTGGAAACTACGTTGCTGCAACAGTAGCCAATATAAGAGCTACAAGACCATACCTACCGATAGTAATTATTGGAAATGACGAACTGAGAGGTATAATAACACCAGTAATGAAAATGGATCGAAGAGAAGCTAGCCATGAAATGATATTCGGGGCAATCTCCTTAGCAGTAATGGTTTAAGTTGTTTTGTTAAAAGATATAATTATGGTATCGGAAAAACTCGAAACGGAAGCAACTAGACTTGAAAATGAAACACGCCAAAAAATCAGTAGTGCTATTTCTGCGATAGAATCTGCTCTTGAAAAGTGGGAAGCGACTAAGAAAAAACCAAAAATGTTGGAAGAAAGAATAAATGAACTAAAATTTTCTTATAAACTATTTATCGAATGGGAAACCGAATCATTGAAAGGAAGCAAAGATTTTGATTCTGTAATCACAAGACTAAACGAATTCGAAAATTTATGCGAAAAAATAAACGAAAGGAATAACTAATGGTACAAAAACTAAAAGACCCAGTAGAAGAAGCCGTAATAAAAGCTGAAAGACGAATAGTTGATATTGTTTCTCAGCCTATTGCAATACCAGTTGCAAGAGAACTGGAAAAGGGCATTGTAATAGCTCAAACACGAATTCATGAAATCGTTAATGGACAGGGAAAAAAAGTAAATGCGTTTCTTGAAAATGCTCAAAATGAAAAACCTGGTAAAAGATCAGACTTAATCGAAAAAAATGTGTTATTAAATCAAATGTATAATGACCTGGATGGAGGCAATGAAAAACCTCCTACTGTTTTTAAGAATGAAGCTGAAGCAGCACAACATTCTAAGGAAATTTATGAAAGATTTAAGAAAGAGAAACAGAACAATTTGGAGAGGGCTCTTGATACTGTAATTAGCATATTTTCCAGTTCTGGAACAACAATAAAAGATGATGAAAGCCAAAAAATACACAAACAAGTGCAGAATATGCTGGCCAAAGAGTTGGTACTCGTCCCAAAAGTAACAGAAAGATTGACCAGTACACCCCCTATACTTACAGTGGAAACGATAGAATTTGAGAGAGTTTCTGACTCAGGAGGCCAGAACAATATAGACACCAATCATATAATGATTGGCCAGACAACGGCACATAATGAAAAATTCCATAGAATATTGCACGAAAACTTACATTATGCCGCATATCTCGGGGGAGGGTATGACTATCGCTGGAGAAACGAACAGAATGAGCCAGCAATAAGAAACAATGTAATATGGTTCCACGAAGGACTCACTGAGCTTACAACTCAAGATATAGCGAGAAAAAATAATATTGTTCCTGACAAAATAAATTATGTTACGGCAACAATAACTGCATATTATATTCAGCAATTAGGTGGTAAAGAAAACACACTGAAAGCGTACTTAACCGGAGACCTCACGGAAGTTAGAAGCACAATTAATCAAAAATTAGGGGCAGGAACGCTCGAACAACTTTTGGACCTGCAACCTCGGGAAGCATTGAAAATATTACGAGAAAAAGTTGACACTGCAGGAATAGACAGATCAAAATGGGATCAAAGTGATCTAGTACAAAATGCAATAGTAAGCAATGAAAGACTTTCAAAAGAACGTGAAAAGAGTGGTAATAGATGATACGCTCATCGACGTAACCAAAGCAATAATGTTTTAAAATACAAGTTTTCATAAGAAAAAGATAAATTGATAAAAAATTTAATTGCACTAGGAGTGATAGTCATGATTTGAAAAAGTAGTAAACTTTTTCAAAGTTTTAAAAATGGTGATTTTTAAATGACATACATTGTAGGATATGGAGCTTATGTTCCAACTTATAGAATTAAGACTTCTGAAATAGCTAGAGTTTGGGGAGAAGAAGTAGACCGAATAGAGAAAGGTCTAGGAATTCTTGAAAAGGCAGTAGGTGGAGTAGATGAAGATTCTGCAACGATAGCTGTAGAAGCTGCAAGAAATGCGATTATGCGAGCAAAGATAGACCCTAAGAAGATCGGTGCACTTTATGTTGGAAGCGAATCTCACCCATATGCTGTTAAGCCAACTGCGACCATAGTGGCAGAAGCAATCGGTGCTACTCCGAATTTAACTGCTGCAGATTTAGAATTTGCATGCAAAGCAGGTACAGCAGGTTTACAAATGATAATGGGAATGGTTGCCTCAGACATGATTGAGTATGGTATGACGATCGGTGCAGACACTGCCCAGGGAAGACCTGGTGATGCACTAGAATACAGCGCTGCTTCTGGCGGTGCAGCTTTCATTGTAGGTAAGAATAAAGGTGTTGCTAAACTAGAGTCTACATTCTCATTTACAACAGATACTCCTGATTTTTGGAGACGACAGGGTGCAGATTATCCTTCCCATGGTGGTAGATTTACAGGCGCACCTGCTTATTTCAAGCACGTTATGGGAGCAACTAAAGGAATATTAGAAAAAACAAATAGCAAAGTAACTGATTATGATTATGTGGTATTTCACCAGCCAAATGCAAAATTCCCATTAGAAATTGGGAAGAAACTTGGTATTCCGCCTGAAAAATTAAAGACGGGATTACTGACTCCGATTATTGGCAACACATATTCTGGAGCATCCATGGTTGGATTGGTTGCCGTACTTGATGAGGCCAAGACTGGGGACAGAATACTGGTGACTTCTTTTGGTAGTGGTGCAGGCAGTGATGCATTTACACTTACAGTTACTGATAAGATAGAAGAAGTAAGGAATTTGGCTCCGCTATTGAAGGACTACATTGCAAGAAAACAATATATCGATTATGCTACTTATATCAAGTTTAGAAGGAAACTCAAGACGTAGTTTGAAAAGTGAATTACTAAATTCTTTTTCGACCAAATCAAACTACGATTTCGATTCGATGCAGAAGTAATCTACTCCAGATGAAAGATAAACTTTCCCACATGAATAGATCGGTTTATCAGAAAGTTTATCACTGCATAATTTTCCGCGATCGGCTTTATTGCATGAATAGGTACCACCAATATTCAAGAAGCAGGTACCCTTATAACATTTTGGTTCTCCGGAA
>JAUSHJ010000004.1 GCA_030648615.1 Microcaldota archaeon
GAAAGAGAATCATTTTCATAAATATGAACGTGTTCGATGTCATTTTGTACAAATATTTTCTTCTCACGTACTGCTATTGATTTGTCAAGTCCGGCTAATCTGATTATTACTTCAACGTGATTTTTGTCTTCATGAGTCCAGTTTGTTATTGCCGTAGGGGTAGACGGTTCTACTTCTAAAACTATTTCTCCACCGCCTTTCGGGTAGAATCCAATTTTTTTTATCTGCGATTTGGCAATCACGTTCATTTTGTTTATCGCTTTTAGGAATACTTTCTCGAAATAGTCATAACCTGGTGATTTGATTACATGGGTTCCGCCAATTATTGTTACTTCGCTTGCTTTCTTTGCGAACAATAATATCGGAAGCACTGTCTGAGCAACAAGTGTTACAGCGCCAGCAGTACCAATATTAAACTCGTATTTCCCACCGATAATTTCACCAGGTTCGAATGTTAGTTCTGTACTGCCTACTTCTGCATGGGTTAAAGTTCCACGACAGATGTTGCGAACTGCTTTGACAGCAGTAAGGTGCTGTGCCTGTAATCCAGGATTAGGTCGTCCAGCACGTATGTTGAAGATGTGGACTGGTTTCTTTGTTATGGCTGAGAGGGTCATTGCTGTGCGGATGATTTGCCCTCCCGATTCTCCTGTAGCTCCGTCAATTTCGATCATAAAATCATCTATACTTTTGTTAACTCAACTTTAATCGCACCATTAGCTTTAATCATGTGTCAATTCGGCACGGAAACTCATGGTTTTAACCTTGGGAGGAAGTGCCGAATTTACACAACTTTGCCCTTCGGCCCTAATGAAACCACAGCCTTTAGGCTGTGGTGGCCGAATGGGCAAATCATTTCTAGAGGAGAAATCTTAGTTAGTGAATTTTGCGATCCTCCACCACTATAAACAATTTCCTTAGTTAAAACCTCGTTATCAATGAAGAATCTGGCAGAATAGCCAAATGAAGGTGTTCCGCCCATAGGATAGCCTGTTTTGCTAAGTATTTCTTCAGTAGTTGCAAATCTAAGCTTTTTCGTTCCAATTAGCAGGGCAAGTTTCTTGATGTCGAGTCTTTTAGTTCCCGGGACAATACAAACAATTAATTCGTTATTAGTCTCATTAATTATACAAACATTCTTCACAAAATTGTCAACTGATGTATTTGCTGAAGCAGCAGCTTCCTCAACAGAGTGGCAGGACGTTTGGAAAACTAGGTGTTCAGCATTTATCGAATTCTGTTTTATGAAATCTACTAACTTATCATCGTACTCGTTCATGAAATAAAATTAGATATAAAAGGTCTTTAATTGCTAGTGTACGAACTCAGGAGGAGGCATATATCTTCCTATAATTGGCACTACTCCATATCCAGAATATGTTTCTAATGGGCTTAGCTTCAAATTTATTATTCTTAAGTCAGTGATCGTAGGTATCTCCACGTTTTTACCATTATCATTGATCACAAAAAGTTTCAGACTTTCTATTCTTGGTCGGTTCCTTCCAGATATTCTAACCTCTGCTTGATATATTATCTCCATACTTCTATATCGTACATGATGTCTCAGCGTTTCTTCTATTCGTCTCGTTAATTCCGTTTTTAATTCGTTTGTTAAACTAACGGTTTTTGTCGGACTAATATTTGCAGTTTGGCGTTCCACAGCAGCTTCTGGTTTTTTCTTACGTTTTGGTTTATTATCAACTACTATAGTTTTACCTTCTATAAAAACTACTTCTGGGTATTTCCTATTGCATTCTTCCGGTGGTTGCCATGCTAGTCCAGGTGCTCCGGTTACACCCATACTAATGCTGTAAGGTTCTTGTTCTCTCTCAGTTAATACTATCTCTCCTGATCCAGCAATTGTCTGACCTATAACTGGTACGCATGTAATTTTTGCAAGGGACATGGCAAGTCCATTGGGAAATGCGCCTTCACAGCTATCGAGACCCATCTGTTCTAAATGAGGTGCAATTTCTATAACTCTTTTTAGGAATTTACGATCAAATTTTGCTATAGCCGTTTCTCTATCATTTGGAGTTCCGAAATCTTCTTGCATTACTAATCCAGTAATGTCTCCATGCCCTCTAAGTATTATTATGCCAATATCTCCGTAATTTGATATCTGTTGCAGTCTTTCTATTGCTTCGTCTTTAGATCCTGCTTCTGCTGGTATTACGTCATAATCTCTAAATTCCATATCTTGAAGATACCGTGGTTTTCTAATCGTAAAAGCAACTCTTTCATTACCTTCTGGATTTTTTCCCTCTCCTCTGGTCGTAATTACTGCAATTACCTTCTTTGAGGTTTGTGCATTATCAAGTATCTTTCTAAGAAGTTGGCTTCCATATCTATTTGCATGGGAGATTCCGAATTCGTTTCTTAATCTTTCAAAATCTTTCGCTCTTAATTCTAATTCTATGCGGTAATCTGAAGAATCACAGCATTCTGATCCCGCATCTCTGGAATATGCTGGGGGATACGGTATCTCAACTGGGTTTTTGTCATTATATGTTAGTATGTTAATTCCAATTGTTATTGCACTTGCAATAAATGTCAATGCTGATGCTCTTTCTAGAAGTACCTTTCCAAAGAATCGTCTAGGGGTGTCATTAGTATTGTTTCTAATCTTTACTCTCTTAAACATAGTTATACTATATAGAAAAAGCTGTTTTTAATCTTATTGGTACTTGGGAGGACAGTGTTCACCAGATGTTCTAGTCAATCCGAAAGATTAAATAGAACTAGGCCAGGGATTTCGACATCCCTGGCAAGGCGACCAATTATCCTCCCATGCACTCAAAATGAGCGTCAGATGAACGATCTCATCGTTCATTACCGCAAAAGACATATCTTTTACGTAATTACGCGTAATTATTGAGCATTTACGCGGAACTTATTATAACTATAACACCTATTTAAATGTTTGGGTAGCTTTGGCTTTGCACCTAAATGGGGTGTAAGCAGGTTGACCTTATTATACCGTGTGTAATATTTATAATTTGTGGGTAATATATATCATAACATGAATGCTCGTTCTAAATTAGGGCTAACTGTGCTTGGAAGAGAAATTCTTAGGCAACCCACAGTGTTGGGTACAACTTTCAATAATCAAAGACCTCAGGTTGAGAGTGTAGCTCATTTTCTTACCTCTAAGAGAATTGGAGTTGTTGATGTAGTCGCCATAGGTTCATCTAAAAATGCTGCACTTGTTGCGAGACATCTTTTAGGGAAACGTCTGATCCTAAATGTACAAGAACCAACTGACTATCTTCCAACATCTCCGATCCTTTTTCTTGTCTCCCAGTCCGGTGAAAGTAGTGAAATTAACCGTCTTCTTCTCCAGTTAAGAGCTCACCGATCAAAAAGTAAGGGGGGACTAACTATTTTTACGATCACTAATACTCCGGGAAGTACCTTGGATAAATCAGCTGATATTTTTATTCACACTCACGCAGGAAATGAAAAATCCATTGCAGCTACAGGTACTATGACCTCCATAATTTTGACATTTTATCATCTAGGGGGACTATTACCAAATGCATCGGCAAGCATCAACGCCAATCTTGAGTCAATCCAAACTAATCTTAGAACATTTTTAGACGAATTTTCATATCTTTCAATTCAAAAAATAGTTGAAAATCTTAAACAAACTGGTTATCTTGCAGTTTTAGGTCGTGGTCTGATGTTGGGTGTTGCTGCTGAAGCTGCATTAAAAATTGGTGAGACTGCAGAAATTGTAACCTCCTATGGTAGTATCGATATTTTCAGACATGGATATGTCGCACCTTTTGGTGCCAGAACTGAACCTACGAGAAGTATTAAGAAAAGTTTACTTATTCTTCCTCAGTATGAGGACGCTTTCATAATGCGTCATTATATGCGATTGGCAGCTGAAAATGGTTTTCACATTAACTATCTTCTATCTAATCTACTTTCTAATCAATTAAATTCTTTTAATACTGCAATATTCTCCATAGTTCTTTGTCAAATAATCGCTCATGATCTCGCAGTTGCAAAAGGTATTACTCCAGGAACGTCATCTATTCTAAGAAAAGTAGTATTATGATTTCCAATATTTTATTATTATATTGTAAATTCCACATCTACAATGCGCACAAAATTTTTTATCAATTTTGTGCTTCTGCATATTATTTGGATATTGATAACCTATAATATTTTATTTGGGTATTTTTTAAGGTTACTTGGAAACACTCCATGCATTTTTAATCTATCGTTCTAAAATCATTTTATGAAAAACTATTTTATATTATTTCTAGCTGTATTTGTTTTGTTTGCTTTCGGATGTACAATTCCTGGATTTGGCGGATCTGCTAATTCTACTATTAATACAACTGAGAATGATACTCATCTTGTTCTGAACGAGTGCCCACAAATCGACAAGTATGTCTGTGGCAAGGATAATATCACTTATGGTACCGAATGTCTTGCCAAGAAAGCGAAAGTTGAAGTAGCCTATGAAGGCCCATGCATTGTAGAACAATGTTCTGCTGAAGGGATGAACAAATGCAATAATGCTACTTCTGTATTAGATTTTTATTGTGATAGCAATGTGTTGAAAAATAGAACAACGTCCTGCGATAGTAATTCAGAATGTGCCCAAGGTAGTTGTGTAAAAAAAGAACCAGTTAAGCCATCATGTATCTCATCTAATCCTAATGATATTTACATTAAAGGTACTGTAATTGCTGCAACTGGTTCCTATGAAGACAAATGTTCTAGTTTATCTGCAGTAAAAAAATTCTACTGTCTTCAAAATCTCAGCGTTTCAAGTTCTACAAAGAACTGTCCGTCAGGATTTAATTGTCGTGATGGAGCATGTGTCAATATCCCCATAACTTGTATTGCTAGTGATAAAACTAATAGTGAATATGTAGCAGGGACAGTACGTGTTGATTATGGCACTAGCTCTAAGGATTACGCAGATTCCTGTTATGGTGAAACAACTGTTTTGAAATATTCCTGTAACGGAAGTACTCTAAGTTCCAGAACTATCGATTGTCCTAGTCATTCTGTTTGTAGTAGTCATGGTACTTGTACCGATGCTTGCTGGGATACTGACGGCAATGATCAGTTGGTTTCTGGCAAGGTAGTTATAACTACCAGAGATGGTTTTACTACTGATTATCGAGATGTATGTTATACTGCTGAGCAAGTTACCGAATACTTTTGTAACGAAGGTCAAGCAGTTTCAGTTTTACTATCCTGTGGTAGTGACAGTTATTGTTTCTCAGGTGGATGTATAAAAAAAGACACTACTAATAGAGATACTTTATCCAATTAGTACATTTATTCTCTTGGTGGCCAGGCATCGTTGACTACAAATAGTCTAGGTGCTTTTTGTTCTTCATTAGTTACAGCTGCTATACTTTCTCTTATTTTGGAATCATCGTGAGTATTAGTTTCATCATGGATTAGTTCTTTTCCTATTAATTCTTCTTGTAATCCGCCGTGAATAACATGCAATACTGGAGGATGTCTTGCATTTAGTTCTTCATTTTCTGTTAATTCAATTTCTTTTTCGACTGGGTGACCAGAATGAACTAAGTGTATTTTTGGTGAGTGTGAGACGTGTTGATCTTCATGTTCTGATTTACCATGCTCTTCTTCCTGCTCAATATGATGTATCAAGATAGTATGTTCAGAACCATAAGCTATATGTTCCTGTCCTTCATCGTGATGGCCTCCCTGAAACATATGCAACAAATTATGTCCCATGCCCATGAACAGATGAATTGCAGCACCCCAGATGTGATGATTGCCTTCTTCAGCATGTTCTGAGTGTTCTTGATGTGAATGATGTGTATGGTGAGAGTGATGTTCATGTGAGTGATAATTTTGTTCATGACTAGTTTCGTGTCCAGAATCGTGTGTTTCCATTTCAGAGTTTCCAGTTTCATGATGTTCTAATCGATGTCCATGATGTTCTTCGCTTTGATGGTGCGATGCAAACATATGCAGTAGATTGTGTCCCATGCCAGCTAACAAATGAATCGATGCACCCCATATGTGATGAAGGCCTTCTTCAGCAGGATGTTCGGAATGTCCGTGATTAGAATGATGCTCGTGGTGCGAGCGATGGTCATGTTCATTAGGAGTTTCGTGTTCTACGTCTAGCATTTCGTGTCCAGAACTACGGTGTTCTTCGTGATGTTGCGAATCGTGGTGTTCCGCATGTGCAAAATGTACTCTATAAGTATGTAACGGATCATGTTCCATTCCAGATTTGTCACAATCTCTGATGTGCGAACCCCAAATAGAATGTCCTTCTCCCGCACCTATTTCTTCGTGTTTATGGTTTTCAGAGAAATGCTCCTTTGCATGTTCTGCAATTATATGGGTAATTGCCCCCTCAGAACTTCCTTCACTTAGTTCCTGAGAAATATGTACCAGTGCATGGTTTTCTTTAAGTTCTACAATTGCAAATAATTCGTAGCCTTCCAATCTCAGTAATTTTTCACTTGCAATTATCTCCGCTTCAGAATCAGCCACTATTTTTCCTTTAATAAATTCAGCCATCTGGAAAGTGTCTTTAAGTCCAAACCAACCGTAATAATTCTTTTTTCCTTCAACTACCTGCCACCATTTATTCCATTTTCTTCCATGTTTACAATAGTAATACAATCCTTTTGTACCATCTCTGTTTCTGTATTTTCCAATTACGGTTCCCCAACTTTTTCTTCTTCCTAATTTACTATCTACTGGGGGGATATGGTCTATTTTAGGTATTAATTTTAGAAAAGTTCTATCTAGTGGTGTAGTAGTCTTCGGATTGACTGTTTGAAATTTTAAAGCTTGGGCTATCATATAAATCTAAACTAAAGGTCTTCGGTTGCCTATTTAAACGTTTTGCAGCTGTTAATCAAAAATACGACGAATATCTAAGTGTTGGTAGATGCCTGAAGTTAGAGGGTGGAAGGCAGAATCTTGAGGGTAGAAGGTGGAGGTAGATGCAGGATTTTAAATAATCGCCAATATTATCTTAATCATGCCTAAGCTGCCGGAAATCAATCGCATACGGTTAAAAGACATCAAACTACTGAAGCCCGAGTTGCACGATCAGCTGATGGAGTTTTGTTCGGAGTTAGATCCTGAAAAATTCCCAGAGGCAACGCTAATTACAGAAGGAAAATACAAGACATTAGCAGTTCTTGGAACTATTCATGCTAAACTTGCAAGAAAAAGTAAAAAAGAGAAGAACGCAAAAAAACAACTTCAGGAAGCTGAAAATCTTATTTTAGATGCACATGCATTAGTTGGTGGAGGAAGTAATCTCAGCCATCGGCAAAAGCCAGAACGTAAAACTTTCGGAAGGGCTATTATGCAAGGGATGTCTGAAGGAATTCAGAAAGCAGCACAGACAATTCAGATGGCGAAGGAAATGCGTGAACTGCTGGAATCAATAAAAATGTATGAAAAAGCAGGAAAATTACATTCTAAAAAGAAGGAGTACGCAGATGCAGGTTTCTTTTTTCAGCAAGCTGCGGAACTAATGGCAGAAGTTTATAAGAAAACCAAAAACTGGAAAGATCTAGAAAAATCCCAGAGATTATTTCAGCGTGCTAGGGTAAATTATGAGCAAGCTCCAGAACTTGAACAATCTGCAGATCTGCTGGTTCGGTTCGCAGTATGTATAGTTCACACTGGATATTATCATCCTGATAACGAGAAAAAACCGGCAGGATTATATCACAAAGCCGCACTGTTGGAAAATGATCCGAAGAAAAAATTAGATTATGCGTTAAATGCAGGAAGACAATATTTGAAGAAAGGGTGGGGGCATACAAAGAAAATGCTGGAAGTTTATCAGATAGCAGTAAGATGCGAAGACAAAATAGAGAAAAAAGCAGAGTATCTGCTAGAATGCATGACTAAAATAGAAGCATCATATAGGGGATTCATAATAGCGGATCTTAAAAAACTAAAAGGAACTCGAGAAAATGATGAAGTAATTGCATCTCTCATATCTGCACACGTAATTGAGTTACTTAGTGCAGACCCAACTCTCAAGTATTTTAAATATGAAGACGTTAATCGAGTTTCTTCTCTTTTTGACGTAATTGCTGAGCTTGACACAGATAAAAAAATTAAGGATTCTTTTTGGATAAGTCTTGTGGCATTGCATGCAGCAGGTGGCGGAGTTCATTCTTTAAATCAGTTTATCGATACTGTCGCCGAATTAACGAAAGAAGATCGGAAAGAACTTGTTCACACTACTATCGTAAAGCTTATCGTTGAAGCTAAAACGCAAAGAGATACTGGCAATTTTGATGTTTCCTCGAACTTGTTATCAGTAGCAGCAACTCTCGAAACAGACAAGAAAAAGAAAATCGAACTGTATCTTGCAGCTGCCAGAGACGCATTCGAAGAATGGAAAAAGGAAAAAGATGAGCAACAAGTATTCAAGGCAATAAACAAGAGTTTGAATTTTTATAAAAAAGCTATTGAACTAATTTCAGAACCTAAAGAAAAAACCGAGTTAGCCAGGAAAACAGCTAGAATGTTCGCCAAGGAAGCAGAAATCTGTCAATTAAACGGTCAGTATGGTTTAGCTGCGATACTTTACTATGGGGCAGCATCCATGGTCGAGGACAAAGAAATGAAGAAAAATTATTGTTTGATAGAAATCCAAAACTGGCAGGCTCTCACAGATATTACAAAACGTGAAAAAGACAGGAATCCAGATGATCATTATCGGAATAATAATTGGAGAGATTCTGTCAAATTGTTTCGCAGTAGCATGGGTTCTGCATATCTTATAGCTGCAGAGGCTGAAGAAAATTCCAATAAAAAATCCAGATTTTTTGTGCTGGCTGCCGAGTATTCAAAGAGTAAGGGCAGCGGAGATTTAGCCGAGATATATAAAAAAGCAATAGATGTTTTAGAAACGGAATCTGCTAGAAATAAGCTGAGAGACGAAGTCGTTCAGAAACTTCTTAAAAATGCTAGTTCTCCAAGTGCAAGGGCAGTCACATATGTTGAAATAGTTAAATTATATGAAACCAAGGATGAAAAAATAGCTGCTCTGGAAAAATCAGCAGAACATTTTATTGAAGCAAATAGTTTAGGTTCAGCAATAGAGAGCTACGAATCGATATTGAAATTAGTTGAGCCTGAAAAATCATTGCCTTATCATTTAAAGCTTGGTGAACTTTGCGTTAAACATGGAAACTTGCCATTGGCACACGTAAGCTACAAAAAAGCATCAGAGTTGTCAGAAACAAAAGAACAAAAATTCTTCTGTTCGTTAAGGGCAGCAGAAGCTGCCTTAGCTGGTTATGGAATATGGGACAATTCCCAGTTAAACTTAAGTACAATACAAGATGCATATAATTTCGCTCTTGAAAATTGTGAAGAAACGAAAAAAGCAGAAGTAAAGAAAGAGGCTAGTAGAAAAATAGCCGAAAGAGCAGATCAACTTCTTACGGATAATAAACTTTGGAATGCACCT
>JAUSHJ010000015.1 GCA_030648615.1 Microcaldota archaeon
GGAGGTTATGATTATGGCTGATGAAGGAGATAGAAAAATGTGGGCTGCAATAGCATGGGGCCTTGGACTTTTAGGTTTGATATTGGTATTAGTTACTGATAAAAAAACAGATAAAGAACTCAAGTTTTACGGTGTTCAATCCACATTATTGGGAGTAGGACTATTTGTATTAAATATAGTACTGGGAATTGCAAGCTTAATTATAGGGGTAATCCCAGTTATCGGCGGCATATTGTCAGTTCTGTTCGGTTTAGTTACTTTGGTTATTTTCCCAGTATACGGACTTATTTGGCTTTATGGTTTATGGAAAGCATATACGCTCGAACACTTTAGTTTACCTGTATTGGGTAAATTAGCAGAAGACTTTTCCGCAAAGCTGTAATTACAGCTAATTTTTCTTTTTTTTATCTTTTTTATATTTTTAATCAGTGTGGGAACTATTTATTAAACTATTTTTACAGTAATACTATGGGAGTATAAATTATGGAAAAAGGAACATTTACTGTAAAGTCTGGACTAGCCCAAATGCTCAAAGGTGGCGTAATAATGGATGTTACCAACGCTAGCCAGGCAGCTATAGCTGAGAAAGCAGGTGCAGTGGCAGTTATGGCACTAGAAAGAGTACCTGCAGATATACGCGCACAGGGTGGAGTAGCAAGAATGAGCGATCCACTAATGATAAAGGAAATACAGAAAACGGTAACAATTCCAATTATGGCAAAATGCAGGATAGGCCATTTTGTTGAAGCCCAGATACTTGAAGCAATTGGCATTGATTACATAGATGAAAGCGAAGTATTGACTCCTGCTGATCCTGATTCTCATGTTGATAAGAAAAAATTCAAAGTTCCTTTTGTCTGCGGTGCCCGTAATCTTGGTGAAGCTCTTAGAAGAATAAACGAAGGTGCTGCCATGATAAGAACCAAGGGTGAAGCAGGCACTGGAAACATCGTTGAAGCAGTACGACATATCAAAACTATTAGTCTCGAAATCGAGAATCTGAAAAATATAAACAAAAATGGTAATAAAAATTCTAATTCATTCGAAAGCCTCGTCAGAGAATATCGAGTTCCTAATGCATTGATTGAACAAGTTGCAAAACTTGGTAGATTACCAGTTGTTAATTTCGCTGCTGGTGGAATTGCAACACCTGCTGACGCAGCACTATGCATGCAACTAGGTTGTGACGGAGTATTTGTAGGTTCTGGTATATTCAAAAGCTCAGATCCAACTAAAATGGCTACTGCGATCGTAAATGCAGTTGCTCATTTTGATGATCCAAAAACTCTGGCAAAGATAAGTGAGGGTTTAGGAGATGCCATGAAAGGACTGGAAATTGCTACTTTAAACACGAAGATGGCAGAACGAGGCATTTGAATTTACAGGTGTTCTGATTGAAGATAGGTATTCTAGCATTTCAAGGTGGAGTAATAGAACATATTAACGTCACTAAGAAAGCAACACAAATTTTAAGTATAAATTGCAAAGTAATTCCAGTAAAATACAAAGGACAATTTAGCGATTTAGATGGACTAATTATACCTGGTGGAGAAAGCACTGTACTTCATAAACTATGTGAACGAGAAGGAATTTTTGATGAAATAAAAAAAGTAAAAAATATTTTCGGCACGTGTGCAGGAGCAATAATGCTTGCTAAAAATGTAAACCAAGGTTTACCAGATCAGAAAACTCTAGAATTAATGGATATTGAACTAGCTAGAAATGCCTACGGACCTCAAACTGAGTCTTTTGAACAAGATGTTGAAACTAAATTAGGTAAATTTCATGCAATATTTATACGTGCACCTAAAATAACAAAGATTGGAAAAAACATCGAAGTTTTGGCTAAAAATAATAAAGAAATAATTGCATGTGAAGAAATAGGTGATAGATATTATCTTGCAACTTCATTCCATCCGGAGCTTACTACTACTAAGTTTCATGAGAGATTTTTATTGAAATGTAAAGATTAGAGCTGGAATATTGCTACTCCTCGGTCACTTCTTGGAGGAGGCTGTTCTTGATCTTGTTTTCGCTGCCATTCACGACCTAAATCATCATTTATATCTTCCACGGTAGGCTGCGGTCTCCTGTCACGTCTCTGCCGATCTTCCTTTCTCTTAATATAATTAATTATATCTGCATCTAAACCATCAGGAGAGGTTCGCCTTGCCAAACGGACATCTTCCATTAGTGTAACACTAGACTTAGTAACGACACTGCCCGCAACGGGTTTCTTGACTACTACGCTATTATGTGGTACTAACTGCATAATCATATTACTACATTTCTATTTAAAAACGTTTGTCCCACAAATTAATTATGAAAAAATATATTGCCTTATTATGCTTACTATTACTTTTCGGTTGCAGTCAGAAAACTCAGGAGTTAGAAGTAAATACAACTATGATTAACAGTACAATAGCATCTTCAATAAAAATAAATTCCACCGATTTAACTGAAGTAACAAATTTAACATATATAGAAGAATTAAATGATACTTCAATAGATGATAAAAAACTAGAAGATATGCTCCTGAGTATTACCGATCAAAGAACTGAAATAGGTTTCTTCTATTCACCAATATGCTTTGCATGTAACGCAATAAAACCTAAAGTCGAGGAATTAGAAAAAAAGTATAATAGTTCAATAAAAATTATCAGATATAATGTACTTGACAATAAAGATTTGGAAAAATATAATGAGTTTCAAATCAAGTATAATTTATCACAAGAAAATAGAGTAGTACCAATCATTTATTGGGAAGAGATTAGATTGATAGGTATGGTTCAGGTAAATACAAGTCTTGAAAGTCTGATGATAAACGCAACAACTGAAGAGAAGTGAGAGGATAAAATGAGGCTAATAAATTTTGACAGAAAAAATAATTCTATTAAACTAGTTATAGAAAACCTCGATGACCTCTGGCACGTAGAAAGAATTTTGGAGCCAGGAGACGTAATAGAAGCGGATACGATGCGTACTGTAAAAGTAGGCACCAAAGAAGAGAAAAAACACGTTAAAATGGGAATAAAGTTAGAAAATGTCGAGTTCTCCAAATCCCTCAATAGATTAAGATTACTTGGTAAAATTGTCTATGGAGAGCCTGAAGAGTTTGTACAACTTGGACGGTACCATACCATAGATGCTGAGAATGGCACTAAACTGGCAATATTCAAGAACTGGAAGAATTACCAGATCGTTAGATTGAAAGAAGCTGAAAAAGAGTCTAAGAGACCAAAATTAAGAATAATTGTTCTTGATGATGAAAAGGCACTGACTGCTATAGTACGAGGCTTTGGTATAGATTATGGTGTAGAATTTTACAATAATGCAAGCAAAAAAGATGAGAAGCATGAAGAGAAAACAAAAGAGTATTTTGGACAGGTTGCCTCTGAGATAGAAAAGCATGATGAAAAGTACATCGTTGCTGGCCCTGGATTTACAAAAGATAATTTAAAAAAGTTTATTACACAAAAAAATCCAAAAATCTTATCTAGAATAATCTTCGAAAGCTGTAGCTATGCTGAAAGAAATGGTGTAAATGAACTTTTTAATAAAGGAGTTATAGACCAGGTAATGGGTGAAGAAAGATTAGCCAAGGAAATGCAATTAATTGAGAAACTAATGATTGAAGTAAATAAAGACAGTGGACTTGGTGAATATGGATTAAAGCAAGTAAGAGTAGCAGTGGAAGCATTTGCAGTGAAACAATTACTAGTTTTAGATGAATATTTGAGAACGGATAAGGACGCTGAAGCAGTCGTTGAGCAAGCAGATAAAAACAAGGCTGAAATAGTAATTTTCTCAAGTGAGAGTGATGCTGGTTTTAAACTTAAGGGAATGGGAAAGATTGCTGCGTTACTGAAGTTTAAGATGAGATGATGAATTGATGTATTTGCACCGTATACGAGCAAAAACTGCAGTAGTAGTTATTGATATGCAGGAAAAATCATTTAAACTTGGAAAACTTCCACCAGACTATGTTGCTGAAAAAGTTACTGAAGAAATTTATAGAAAATGCAGAATGGCAGAGTACAAATACGGAACACTCGAACAAGGTATTCAAAGAGTTTGTAAGTTGTTAAATTTAGCACGAGATATAGGAATTCCGATATTAATTACTGAATCAATAGGAGATCATGAAACGATACCTAGAATAATTGAAGCGGCTAACGTAGTCCCTATTCAAAAAGCATTTGACAGTGCATTTTCAGTTCCTAACTTTAGAAGATGGATAGAATTATTAGAATTGAAATCAATAATAGTAGCAGGATTCGAAATTTCGAAATGTGTTTTAGCAACAATAAGAGACGCAGTTGAAGATACATATAAAATAAAAACAGGGAGAGTAAGAATTATTACTTCTCCAGAATTACTATTTACTGGAAGAGGGCAGACTGAAGAGAGAGTTGAAGAAACGTTACGATTTTTACGTGAGAAAACAGAATTTCATGAAGCTGCTGAAGGTTTGATTGCTGCAATTCACAGAGAACATGAAGTACGGTGACAGAAACATGAGACGTCTACATACTGCTGGAACTAGAATAAAATCAAACCCGCCACCACAAAAGATAGCAGTAGTAATAGTTGACATGCAAGGAGAATCCGTAGAACATTTAGCTTATAGGCATGGCACTGCAGTAAATGGAATTGAAAGAATGAAGAAGCTAATAAGATGCGCAAGAGAAGCATCATTACCTATAATATTTTCTGAGCAAGAATCCGTTGTACAAGAACAGTCCCGAACGATGAGCATACTGCTTGAAGAAGCTAAATGGAGATTTATTAGAATAGTAAAGCCTGAACCGAGTGTTTTTTCAAATGAGGATTTTGATAGTGAGCTAACCGGAACTAATAGAGACACACTAGTTGTAACTGGTTTCAATAGAATCGCTTGTGTACTGGCAACTGTAAGTGACGCATTGGAAAAGGGATACAGAGTAATTACTTCTGACGAATTAATGTTTGGAAGCTCAAATTCTGATTACGCACTAAGAAAACAGATAGAAAGCGCGATAAGATTTTACAGAAGAAGAACTATTTTTTATAGAAGTTCCGAAGAATTGATTGCTGCTATCTGCAATGCACAAGAATCAATGCAATAAACTAAACAATTTAAACCTCAACTACCAAGGTAAATAATATGGCAAAAACAAAGAAACAAGCATTTGCAAACATCATGCACACTGAAGAGCATGAAAAATCAGATAAAGGATCAGTGCTAAGGCAGATAATTCTAGGTGGGCAAGACGGGCTAGTTAATGTTCTAGGGATAGTTCTTGGACTAGCTGCAGGCACTAATGATAGGGGAATTGTAATTCTAGGTGGGTTAGCTGCAACATTCGCAGAAAGCATTTCCATGGCTGCGGTTGCATATACTTCAGGTAAAGCACAGAAAGATTACTACTACAAAGAACTTGAAAGAGAAAAATACGAAATAAAGCATTTTCCTGATGTTGAACGAGAAGAGATAAGACTAATCTATATGAAAAAAGGTTTCAAAGGAAAAGACCTTGATGCTGCTGTTAACACAATTTGTAGCGATGAGAAGCAATGGCTTGAAACGATGATGTCTGAGGAACTGGGACTATCAGAAAGCAAAGATATTAAACCAGTAAACGAAGGGTTCGTAGTAGGATTTTCTGCAATTATCGGTTCGCTTATTCCAATGGCACTATTCTTTTTACCCGGTGAACCAAAAGCTATGATGCTCCCTGCAATCGCAGTTTCTATAGTAGCGTTATTCGCAACAGGAGCTTACAAGGCAAAATCCACTTTAGGATCATGGTGGAAATCAGGAATTGAGATGGCAGTTATAGGTATTGCAGCTGCACTGGTTGGCTATGGAGTTGGAGTTCTTGTCGGTGCTAACATTTAGCGAAGCTACATATGGATTTTTTGTACGTAAATTAGATCGAAATGTTCATCCTCTTGCGGAATCTAGGCATGAAGATTTGCGAGTAACAATGGCCAGAGGAAACAACGCATTATTAGCAAAAGAGATATACTATAGAAAAGAAGAATTAGAACTTAATCCAGAAGCATCAGAAATATTAAAAACGTTCATCTTCATGCCTTTCCGAGGCAAATTACCTGAATAGCCAATTTAACCAATGCAGAGAATCAGAGTCCAGTATCCTTTGTTACATTAAATCCAAATGCTTCGACTAAGCATCTAAGTGAAGCAGTACCGCCATATGGATGTGCCAGAGAAAAGAATTCTAAATGAGCTATATTTGTATTTGAGATAAGTTCGCAGGAAACCAAATTGTATTCACACTGGTCTATCAAATAAATCATAGAACCAAATTCCCACTTGCCACCGCTCATCGAACGTGTTAAATCACTCAATTGCCCACCACTCATTTTAAAAAAACCCAAGATATTGAATTTAGCTGCGTCTCGACATCTTTTTAATTGTTCTTCTGTAGGCCACCAAAAATGTTCTAAAGCTTTTTTATCAAAAAATTTAAGCCAGTGTTCTTCGTTATTAGAATCTATGGAATCTGCTTCCTTAGCTTTTTTTAATTCGTAGAATACCTTTTGCAGCATGCCAAACCGACTTTTGTCTTCAACAACAAATTCTAAGTATTCACCCTCTACCATAAACACATTAACAAAGTATAGGTATTTAAAATTACTTAAACAACCAAGGAATAAAATTGGCTAAAAACGCAACAAGAGTAATTGCCATCAAACCATCAACTATCTTTTTCTGTGGTATATTTACTTCTAAAATACGATAACCATCAAAGAATGGCAATGGTAAAAGATTGACAGTTCCAATTATGAAGTTAAGTGAGAATGTAAGACCTAGAACCAGATAAATAAACTTGGCAGCACCTGCAAACGCAGATGTCTTAAGAGCAAGTGAATCTACTACAAACAGGAAACCCATAAATAAGATGAAGAATAGCATTGAAGTAAGTAAATTAGCAGTAGAACCTGCAACTAAAACTCTTGTCTGTTTCGTTTTTTCCAGCCCGTTTAGTTTTGCTTCATCTGGCTCTACGAAAGCACCAACTGGCAAGATTCCGAATAGAACTATCCCTGAGGAAAGAACTGGTATTTTTGCTACCCTTGCCAATACGGCATGCGAACCTTCATGAACCACTAGAATTATGAATAGTGCAATTATTGCTTCGAAAAATGGGAGATTTAATCCTGGAAGAAGAAAAGTAGCTCCTGGAGTAGTATTTTGAATAGCAGTAGTTCCATAGAGAACTGTACTTAATAGAGCAGAAATTATTACCGTACTATAAGTAAGAAGACTTGTAAGAAGCAGAAGGAATAAGCCACCAAATAGAAGCATGGCAACGAAAACTATCATATTATTTCCTATTGCAGTAGTACTAACTTGATCTACTGGTTTTTCTATTTTTATATCTTTTATAACCGTACTAAGAAATAGGAAAGCGTATGGTGCTACTATAATAGAGATAAGACCAAGAAGAGCCATTCCGGTAACTAATGCTTTCCAGGAAACGTTTTTCTTCATTATTATGAAACTGAGCAGCCCGTAACCCATTACTGCTCCAACATCAGCAAAGAACTTCCAGGCATTTTCGTTTTTGGCTAGTTTGTCGATAAGATTGAGACCGTGTTTGCTTCTAAGAAGAATAAGTCCGTGTTCTCCAGTAAGTTTGTATCTTTTTATGAAAATTGTCCCTACGATTACCATTTCTGCAACGATTAAAATGAATTTATACATTCCGGCTATCTGAGAGTTTAAGACAGCATAGAATACTAAAAGTGTTGATAATAGGATTAATAAAAATGGAATCATTATTTTAATTTGTAAAGAGAGAGTTAAATAGGTTTGCCTTAATTTAGGTTTGTGTATAAAACAGCATTGGCGTAAAAAGTTAAATTGAAGTGGAAAGATGAAAATGTCAAATGATTGGGGTATTCCAGATTGGCTTGAACAAAAAGTAAGGAAGAGAGACACGCGATGTGTTTATTGTCATAAAATCTTTAATAATAGTTCTAAAGATAGAGCAACTTGGGAACATGTAGATAACAATTCCAAAAATATAACTGAATCAAATATAGCTTTGTGTTGTGCTTCTTGTAATTCAAGTAAGAGTGCCAAAAGTCTAGAGGCATGGCTCAAATCAGACTATTGTAAAAATAGAGGAATAACTAAGAGTTCTATTTCTATATAATAAGTAGTCGCTTAATTAGAATTTATAGATAATGCCCCTAGTTTAGGTTGGAAACTCGCTTTAGCAGACGCTACTTCTTCACAATACTAACAATATCCCCATCTTCTAAAATATGATCTAAACCAATCCTCTGTCCGGCATGCTTAACACTCTTGCCCCAAACTAGCGCATACTTGAACTCTTTTCTAAGATCTCTGTGAAGTTTATCACATACTTCCCCAACAGTAATACCTTTCTTCACTATAAGCGGTTCTTCCAGGTCTGCTTTCTCTCCTCTTCTCTTAGTGAATAGCTTAATAAATTTCAAGGAACGATGAATTCTTTCTCTTAGTGCCTCGATGTTAGTACCCTTTTCTGCTGAAATTGGAATGTAATCAAATGGCAAAGACTTTAGACTTTTTTCTCCGACTAGATCGATCTTATTTATGAGTACCAGTGCTTGTATGTAAACTCTATTGCCATCCATCGCATCTATAAAATCATCAACGGTCGCATCATGCCTGAATAGAATATTACCATTAAACATGCCATATTCGTTAGCTACTGCAAGAATTTCCTTTTCACTTATTTTTGTGAGTTTGACTGTGCTGTTGATATTGATTCCGCCTCGTGGGATTTTTTTAACGGTTATGTCCGGAGGTTTTTTATTTACCCGTATGCCAAAACCTTCCAGTTCCCCAACAATCAACTCGTATTGCCTAGTGTAGGCAGCATCCAGCATAATCAGCAGTAAATCAGCGCTTCTTGCAACTGCGATAACTTCCCGCCCTCTCCCACGACCTTCCTTTGCACCTTCTATAATTCCTGGTAAATCTAAAATCTGAATTTTTGCATCGTTATAAACCATCATACCCGGTATACATTTCAAGGTAGTAAATGCATAGGCAGCAATCTTGCTTTCTGCATTAGTGAGTTTAGTTAAAAGAGTAGACTTACCGACGCTAGGCATACCAATCATTGCTACTGTGGCATCACCATTTTTCTTTACATCGAAACCTCCTCCACCACTAGAACCGCCTTTGCTTGGAGCAATTAGCTCTCTACGTAGTTTCGCAAGTTTCGATTTAATAATTCCAATGTGATACTCCGTAGCCTTGTTCTTCTGCGTGCGATGTAATTCGTCATCTAATTCTTTGATTTTTTCCTGGATTCCCATAATAACCTAGATACATAAGTAAAAACAGTAATTTAAGCAAATGCCCTGAGCACATTAAGACTTCATTCTTCTTTGTTTCGAAGAATTCATTATAAACGGAACTAGAATAGTAGTTGTAATTATGCTAAGCAAAATTAAATAGAATGCAATTTCTGGCAAAGCACCTGCTTCTGAAAGGATTTTATCATAGTATTGAGTTGTACCGTTTTGTGTTATATAAATTCTGAGCTGATCTAATGGATAAGTTGCAAGAACCGCAGTAGCCAAACCACGTGGATTAACTGCAGTAAGCAGATTCTTGTATTCAAAAAATTCTGACTTTCTAGTAACCCAGTATACGGAAATGTACCGTACTGCAAAAAATGCCACAATTAAAGATAACGCAATTAAAAAGTTTTGGATACCACCAAGAGCAACGACAACACCAAGATACACGAAAAAGAAAGTCCTAACAAAAAATGATATTTCTGCCTGTAATTTTTTTATTTGGGTTTTTGTACCATCACCTTTTAGCCTGAATATTCGTTTTACTTCTTTTTCATTACCCAGAAGAATGCCGAATACCAGTATTGATATCGCCCCACTGCCACCGAATATCCCGGAAAGTGCATATAGAAATAGTATGACACCAAATGTAACCATGTAGCCGTATTCATTTCTGACCTTGTGGAGCACTGCAATAAATATTAAACCTATAATCAAACCTAGAAATGCACCTATGGAAAATGTGCTTAAAACTCCTGCACCTATTTTTTGAATGTCAATAACTCCGCTTACCAATGCAGTGGTCAATATCAAAGTAAGTATAATAGAAAAGACGTCTGTAATTGAAGATTCCAGCGTAAGAAAATCTATAATTTTTCTTGGTACGCTAAGACCAGATATTATAGAAATTGTTGTAGTAGACCCTATTCCACCCGCCAATGCCCCAACTATCGCACCGATAAGAATATCAAAGCCGAAGACATAATGCAACAGGACAATTGAGGATATAATAGAGAGTATAGTAATGATAATAGACATCATAAAACTTTTTCCACTTTTGAATATTACATTATAGATATTCATCGATAAACTTCCGTCAAACATTATCAGAATTAGTGCAAGCGAACCGAATAATGGCTGAATCCCTATTAATGGTGTAGGGTCAATATAATTTGTAAACTTAAGAATAAGGCCTAGAAGCAAAAGGAAAAGTGCACTTGGAATATTGTATTTTTTAGATATAAGTTCCCCAAAATAGCCGATGAATATTATCCATCCCAGTATGAAAAATATCGCTTCGATACTTAGTTCACTCATAAATAACCCCAGCTCTGTAACCTGTCACTATCTTCAAACCATTTCTGACCTATATCCACACGATAGAACATGTTTGGAATTATGATATTGTTAATTCTATTGTAGGTTTGTTTCCTTGCCTCTTCCACTGTTGTT
>JAUSHJ010000016.1 GCA_030648615.1 Microcaldota archaeon
CAATCGGAAGGCAAAATACTGGAAGCTCATCGAATTGTTCTTTTGGTTTAGCTGGACATTTTGTAATTTTAGCAATAGTTGGCATAACATCTGCAGGAACCTGAGGATTAGGATTAAATACTAATAAAGAGGGCATAACTGCCAACTGTTCCGGAGTAAGAGAAGCACCTTGTAAACAACTTTGCAATCCACAACCGGAACTAGCATGACAAAATATGAAAGTATAATCGTAGCAGTCAACAGTATTAGGAGCATTGAATGTTGCCACTCCGTTATTGTTTGTTTTAATAAGAGCATATGAAGGATTTTGAAAACCTGTGGTTTTCTTACCAAAAACCATTATATTAGCATTTTTTACTCCTAAGCGCCGATCTTGTTGTCCCTGGACATTACGATAAAAAAGAGTTGCTTCAACGTCCTGCCCATCCGGATTGTCACTGAGAAACATTTCCGATTGTTTGTAATCATCTAAATTCTGACATTGTGGACATCCTAGACGATTAATAATATCTGATATCAGTTGAGGAGTAAGCTGTGCAAAAGCAAGAGAAATAAAAAAAATTAAAATAACAACAATAGCAAATGCACGCATTCTCATAGTAACACTTCGTCAACGTACTTTTTAAACTTTATTAAGCAGGAAACTGACAAGCGTTTATTGGCATTCCACTGCTGCCTCCGGGAAGTATCAATCGTGGCCCCAGATCGCATATCAAACCAGCTGCACAATTATTGTCATTACTGCAAGTTTTTACACATGTACCTTTGTCAGTTGCTACCAAACCAGTAGGACAGGTCGGAGTTGCAAAAACATTACCAGGAACCAAAGTACTTTTAACTTCACACATCTCAGTAGTTAGATCACATTTAGTACCTGTTGGACAGTATGAATCATCTGTACATTGCAGAGCTTCGCAAACAAATGCATCTGGACTACAGATATAACCTCCCGTATTGCCACTAACACAATTTAATTGCGTTCTACATCCGTAATTCTGATCTATAATGAATTTTAATCCGTCAATTTCCTGAATAGTCTTGCAAGTATTTGTAGCACTATCGCAAACTAATCCACCACGACAATCGCTATCTAATGTACATGCTCTAACTGGAACTGAAGAAGTAGAACTAAATCTACAAACACCTATGGCACTATCGCTTCCTCCATCGCAATACTGGTCTGCTCTACCACATTGTGAATCTTGTTTGCATTCCGGAGATGTAAGAGCAACACACTTGCCTTGAGCATTGCATTTGAAATCATCATTACAATCAGATTGATAATCACATTCTCCCGAAGGAAGATAAATTTTACAACTCACTTTATAATTTTTAATTGGCAAATCAGCTCCGCATATCTGAGAATCTTCAGTACTAATACCACCTATGCCACAACCCTGCGCAAGATTTCCGATAGGGGAGTAAATTAAAGGTATTGCCCCATTTTTGTATTTGTTTTGTTTGAAATATGAAAAATTATATCCTTTGCTATCTTCGAAACAACACTGACTGCCATATGGAATACTTGATATTATATCTGGATATTTTTCATTGAGATCAGAAATCCTGTAAATAAAATTATTCATTATCCCAGTATCATAGAAGAAACTGCAGGATAACCTTCTTTGATTTTCTGAACATGGAGTACATGCATTAGTTCCAGTTCCCTGCGGCAACAGATTATCAGGACACCTGTATTTGGTATCTGGATTGCCATTTGAAGGAGGAGTGGTACATTCTACCCCGTTAGCGCATTGCTTCGTGCACAAACCCATTGCCTCATCTACCGGAGTACACTCCTGACACATTGCATCACTCGGATCTACAGTATAGACTTTATTATAAAGAAGGAATGGCCTATCTGCAGCAATTCTAGTTCCTGAAGAAATCCTACAGAAGAAAGGCGTATATTGGTAAGTAGATGAATCTTTGAAGAAACCAGTATCTGAGTAAACAATACCACTTAACCCTATTGCAGTCAATCCTGATTCTTTCGCAAATAATTTTGCCATTACCTTGATTGTTGGCGCATACTTAGGGGTGGTACTTCCAGCTGGAACTTCGGATCTCCAGCAACTACCTCCACCAGCAGTTGTACCGCCAGTCGCTGGATTAATATAGAAGTGCGTTATCAAAGTTGGTTTTCCAGTCTGTGCTGTAATATCTGAACTTGCCTTCTGTACATTATCGTAAATCAGGCTTGCTATTGCGTCGTCATCTCCTACATTGCCATTACAAAGATTAGTATTTTGTTTTGTAAATTCTGACGGATAAAATACATAGGAAATTACATCTACATACTGAAAGACATTCGATTTGTCCTGCAACATGTTAGCTAAAGTGAAATAATCTTTCTCCATTCGTTTAGAACCAGTTAGTGAATCTGCAGGACCATTGTCCAACAAAACAGAAATTCTGCATTTGCCGCACTGCTCACTCGCACTCTTAGTTCGTTTATAAACCATCTCTTCAAAACCAGATATTACTGCATCTGCCTCACTTATCCGAACAGTGAGTAAAATTGAGGAACCATTAGTATTAACTGCACTGGATTGTTGAATATCTGGAATAAATCCGCCGCCTGATATAGTATTATAGAACAAACTCGTCCGTATATTATCATTACTAAGCCAGTTGTTTCGATCGGTTAAATCTATTATAGGCTGAACACCCTGCCTGAAATATTGTGTTTGAAGATAATTAAGGTCTTCTGCTCTTTCTTCATTATTAGTACGTACGTCATCGGGATATTTTATTTCCTGTTTTGCAAATGTCGCGTATGTGCATGATTCACACCATCCGTAGGTTTTCACTACCGGAGTAGTCTGGGTACTACCAGAACTTTTATCTACCTGGCAGTCTCCGAGAGATTTTATTAGAATATATGTTTGACTAAATAAAACTTTTCCATTATCATCAGAACTAAGAGCTGGCTTGCATATTGCTGGAGTAATCTGATACATGCCAATACCTTCTGGTATCGGTGCTGGTGCATTACAATTATTAGGAACAACAGCACCACCGCTCTGGAAACTAAGGTAACACGATGCGCCTGAGGTGTCTTCACTGTCGTAATCATTATCTTGTTTATCGGAATTACCACCAGTCTTTTTCTTGGTTTCTAACTGACTAACATCTACAACAATATAGTCAGTCCCTTTTTCCATATTACATGCTTGAACTAAATTGGTTTTTTCAAACTGCTCTGGAATTATTAAACTGTAACCTATGTACATATCACCAAGATATCCTTTTTGAGGCACATCTAAGAAACGAATGTCAGTTGGAAACATCTGTGTGAGTACTTCTGCAGGAATTGGAACATCTGCACTGAATGTCCCGCTACTAATTGCACTCTCAGGATCGAATTTGTATTGTAAATCTTGCTCATTATCAAGAATATTTGCAGCATAAACACCTGTTTTGGTTGAATCGCAATTTACGTTATCGCCTATTTTATCTTTACAAGTAAACGGAGTATCGGCACCTGAACTAGAATAGGTTGTCGAACAGATACCATTGCTACAGCTAGTAGCGGGTACAAGAGAAGAGTGATACTCACAATCGTACTTCTCTCCGTTTTTGATACAACTAACACGAGATTCGGTAGGCGTACGATCTCCTCCATTATCACTACTATAGTGTATCTGAGTAAGATCCATCTCACGAGTTATTCCAAGAGAGTCGTCTATGCCGTCTTCCCCACTACCACAGCTAGGATCATAGGAGTAATAGGTCACGTCGACCTGTCTTGGTATCTCATGGTAATAGCTATAGTCATTAGTTTTATATTCACTAATCAACTGATCAGTAGTTTTCCCTTCCAGAGTACCAACAAAACTACTAACTCCATCGCAGGAACGCGAGATTGGATTACAACTACATTCAGCCCACCCTCCACCAGCAGCTTCGGTCTTCTGACAGAGTGACCGCTTATATTTATCAAATGAACATGAATTAGAAGCACAACTCAGTGCATTCTCGCATTCAAATTCCGATCCTTTAAAATCAACTTCGGTAAGATCCCCCGGATTTAATATGCGCAAAAAATTATTATAGAAAGTAGTATCTATCTGATTGACTCCTTTAGAATCTAAAGTCACATACCTTGGATAGTCTTTATACGCAGATGATTGAGTAATCTGATCAACAGTTACACCCAAAAACGGTACCTTGGTTTTCTGAGGACAGTAATTAAATTCTTTCATATCATTGACAACAGCATTTCCATCCAATGAAGGAGAGCCAGTATAATAATTAACATATCTGTCCTTCTGATTTCTTGATTCTACTACGCCACAGAAGAAATCGCTGGCAGGCATAAGATAACGGAATTGTTCAAACTCTGCAAAACTAGTGCCTACACCAAATCTGTAGGAATTTATAACTG
This sequence comes from Microcaldota archaeon, assembly GCA_030648615.1. GTDB lineage: Archaea > Micrarchaeota > Micrarchaeia > Anstonellales > Bilamarchaeaceae > JAUSHJ01. Next base: position 4,391 of record JAUSHJ010000016.1, read on the forward strand.
TCCCTTTGGTATTCTGGAAAAGATTTTGTGCCTTCTTATCCAATGTCATATCATTGCATGCTGCCCCTAATAGGTTTACGTTTAAGGATTCTATAGACTCGGATTGAGTAATAATTTTAGTATTGAATTTTATATCATTAAAGATTTTTTTAGAATCAGAATAACTGAAACTTGGCTGAGGGTTATAATTGAATGCCCCGCACACCTGGGCACTGCATTGCTCCTGGACGCATTGTCCCACAGTATCAGTGCATAGTGGAATTAGA
>JAUSHJ010000020.1 GCA_030648615.1 Microcaldota archaeon
GTACTTCTTGAAGCGACCTTGAAAGAATTAATAAAGAAAAAGAAAAACAAATATCCAGATGGTGCTAGTTTTGGAAAGGCAATAAATATTTGTAGAACTGATAATTTAATAACTGAAAAAGAAGCAGAATGGCTAAAGAAATTTAATCACCTTGTAAGAAACAGTTATTTGCATCACGATGTTGAAAGACTAGCTAAAAATATGAAGGTAGATGCTAGTACACTTAAATCAACTAAAAAGAAAGATTTTGACAGACTAGTATCTGTGGCACTGTTTGAAGAAGTGAACAAATTTTTCAATGACGTAATCAATCGAGAGTTTTGACCCATTCAAAACCAGGCCCAAGCAATAAAGGATGAGGCGTATAAGCTAAAGGAACGTTTATTTCCTGAGCTTGTAAATCCCCTAACCTTGAGTTATAGCGAACAGTAATTGATCCAGAACTATCTCTAAGGAATCTTGCACCATTTCTTATGTGCATGTCTAAAACTGAATCTACGTGACTTCTTCCGGTCATTAAAATGTAATCTTCTACTGTTATACCTCTACCTTCTTTTAAGTTAAAACGTCTTTCGTATAAGTATTTAAATCTAGCAAATGCTAATTTCATACTATCCGTGTTTTCGTTGGGATCGTTATCTAGTTCATAATTAGATTGTGAACTAGGTTCTAGAGGATTTTTATAGAATAACTTTCCGCGTCCGTTATTAAAAGCTAACAATCTCGCATAATACTCCAGGTAAGACCTTTTGGAAGACCGCGTATAGCTCAAATAATCAACCACGGTAAACTTATGTTCAGGATAAAGAAATGCAAATTCTGCCAAATCTCTTGGTGCACTATAAGGAACGACATAGAATCCATTACTTTCTCCGACGCTTATTGCATGATGCAATATGCTTAATGCAACTCCGCTACCTTGAGTCGTAGGGTCAACAACTATGGAAACGCAAAATATTACTGGAATCTGAGCCGTTTCTCTTGCTATTCTTGATACATCTTCAATTCGAACGTGCGTTTTAAATGTTCTATCACCAGTAAGAGGGACATATCTAGGTATATGCGAAACGTCTCCAATTAATCTAACTAGAGTGTTTATCATTCCTGCTGCAGATGAAGATCCATCTAAACTAGCAACAATCTGCCCTTCAGAAAAGTTTTTCATTTGTGCTGCTAACTGCCACTCTGCTATTGCTAATTTATCCATTGCTTGATCTATCGATCTATCACTATGGCCAGTTTTTCTTAGTTTTTCTGGTTTACACCACGAAGAATCGTATATTCTAGTTAAATGAGGTACTTCTTCTAATAATGCTGATCTAAAAGTTGTTTTTGGTTTTGCTCCGACATTCCCATTACTAGTTGGTCTTGAAACTGCCTGTGTGGTTACCATGGTATCTAACCTCGCAATCCCGTGACTTGTAGGTCACGATCTAGCGAACTTCATTCGCCATCTCTCAAAGTTCTTCGAACTTCAAGATCTCTCGATGAAATTTCTATTTCATCAATATTAATTTATGGGAAATGTAGATAAAAACAGTTTATAAATCCTACTTAAAGTTTTTCGTTTCTTACGTATTCATAAACAGAATATGCAGCTAAAACACCTTCTGCTGAACCTGTAATCGCCTGTTTGAATTTAGTATCTACTACGTCTCCAGCTGCATAAATACCTGGAACGTTGGTAGTTGCACCGCGATCGATGATAATATCTCCTTTCTTATTAACATTTACACCTAGAGAAATAGCTAACTGTGATTGTGGGATGTGACCAATCTCTACAAACAATCCATCAATTTTGAATTCTTTACTTCCTTTGTAGGGTTTATCTAGCATTGCGTGCGTTACTCGCTTACCATCTCCTTTTATCTCAACTACATTAGTATTGTGTACTATCTCCATCTTTCCTTCTTTAATCTTGTTTTCAACCCTAGTCATATTGACTGGTTCAGGTCTTATTTTAGTACCGCGATAGATAATGTAAACTTTGGAAGCCCATTGCGTTAAAAGTACAGCTTCTTTGGCTGCACTGTCTGCACCTCCGATTACTGCAATTGTTTTTCCTTTGTATGCATAGCCATCGCAAAGAGCACAGTAGTGTACGCCATTTCCAGTGTATTCTTTTTCACCTGGAACATTAAGTTTTTTCCATTCAGTACCTGTGGCAAAGATAATTGTTTTCGACTGAAACTTCTCTCCGTCTTCGATTTGCACTTCGTAGATTTCTTTAGTTTTAACTACCTTAACTACTTTAGCATCCTTGACTTTTACCTCAGGATACTCTAGCGCATGTTCTTCTATCTGTTTAGCAAGTGTAATTCCATCAGTCTGCTTAATTCCTGGCCAATTAGCAATATCGTTAGTAAGAATAATTGTACCGCCACGTATTGCTGATATAACTAGAGTATTAAGTTTTAGTCGTCCTGCGTACATCGCAGCTGAAAAACCAGTAACGCCGCCACCAATAATGATGGTATCAAAAATTTCTGTCATTTTATCGACTACTTTATTTCAAGATACTTTTTCATGGATGCTTCATCATATCCTATGATAATGTGACCATCTATGTCTATGACCGGAATGCCAGTTTGCTTACTTTTAGTAGCTAGTTCTTCTCCGTATTGTGGATTTTTTTCAGGATCGTGAACTTCAAATTTTACATTATTTTTAGTAAGCCAGTCTTTTGCTTTCGTGCACCATGGGCACCAATCTGTTGAGTAAACTATTACTGTATGTTCTGCCATAAATTTCACCTAATTACATTAGGAAATTACGTTTTAAAAAGATATGCCAGAGGTTTTATTAGATATCTTTCAGAGAAATTAGTCTCATTATAGGCAAAGAGATTCGATTGTTCTAAATAGAACATATTTGTATCTAAATGAAACACTTGTTACGTAACGTTTAAATAGGAAATTTGCAGCGATAGAAGCATGAACTTAGCACATACAAAAATCAAAATTGCAGTGGCAGGATCCACTGGCTTTGCTGGTCAGGAACTACTCAAGATACTTACGAAACATCCAAAGGTAGAAGTAAAATGTGCCAAAGGATCTGATTTTGAAGCAACTGATGCAACTGGTACAGATGTTATTTTTCTCGCAGTTCCAAAAGATAAGGCAATTTTACTGGTGCAGGGGATTAAAGGAAAAATAATTGATCTGAGTCCTGCTCATCGTTTTGACGCTTCGTTTGTTTATGGGTTGCCAGAAGCAAATTCTGATCAGATTCAGGGTGCTGATAAAATAGCTAATCCTGGTTGCTACGCTACTGCCTGTATTTTAGGAGTACTTCCACTGCTAAGTGAACAAGTTCAAGCAGTAACTTTTGACTGTAAAAGCGGCTATTCTGGAGGCGGTAAAAGTAATCCCTATGACCATGAAGAAAACGTTATACCTTATTCTCTGGCTGGGCACTACCATGAACCTGAAATCGCTAAGTTTCTCTCAACACCATTTTCTTTTGCTCCTCATGTTGTCAATGCTTTTCGTGGGTTAATTGCCACAATCCACATATTTGGCGTTTCTGATCCAAACACGGTGCAAGAAATTTATGAAGCACATTTCCAAGGCAAAAAACTTGTGAAATTGCAGAATGAGCCACCTACTTTCAAACAGGTTGCCGGAACTCCATATTGTCTTATGCATGTGGTAAAAAAACCCAATAGCATCGTAGTAGTTTCAGCAATAGACAATCTACTAAAAGGTGCAGCATCCCAGGCAGTTCAGAATATGAATCTTGCTTTTGGTTTTGAAGAAACTCTTGGGCTTCTGGGTGGATAAAATGACTGTACTCACACACAAAAAAAGCGTAACTACTTCTGGAAGTAACTCTGGTTTTAAAACTGCTCACAAAGATGTTGCAACTGATAGCTACAGTGGACACGGTAAGAAATATACGCTAAAGATTTATTCCAGCTTAAGTGAATTAGATCAGTCAAAAGTAAAATGTCTTCTTGAATCAAGCTTCGGTAAGAAGCTGGTGGCAGATTATTTTGCCAATCCTGCCAAATCAGTAATTCTTGAGGAAAATTATCGTGGCATTGCCATAATCAAGGAAGTAGACGGAGTACCTTACTTGGATAAACTAGCAGTAGTACCTGAATTGCAAGGAAATGGATTAGCTAAAGAACTGATGGATAAGCTAAAAGAAGAGTTTCCACAAATGATCTGGCGTGCCAAAAAGTCAAATCCAATTAACACCTGGTATTTTAAAAATTCTGATGGTCATTTTAGGATAGGTGAGTGGACGATTTTCTGGTATGGTTTACAACCAGAAGCTGCAATCCTACTGGTACCAAAAATTACAGCAATACCTAAAACCCTTGAGGAAACTGATGCAGATTTTGTTAGTGTGTAATTTATTTTTCTGCTGTAAATTCCAGTGAATTTACAACAGAACAAATTTTACGAAATTTGTTCTTTGTTCCATTTGTAACATATATGTATCTAAATGTAACATATGCTATGAAGGATTTAAATAGATATTTTGCAGTCATAGATGTATGAACTTAATCAAAAATATGCCGAATGCATTAAATCTTGCCAAATCACTAATAGCATGCAAGACAGTTAGTAGTACAAATGCAAACGTGCATGCAGCTAAAAAAAGCCAATTCGATAAATCATTTGAACTGCTTAAAGAACCATTACAGAATGCAGGTTTGGTAGTTCAAGTTATTGAGAATGGTCCCTATGCTACTATGATAGCTACTCCTGATGGAAAACCTAAGGCCAAGATATGGCTTGCAGGACACGTAGATGTTGTTCCTGCAGAGGATGAACAATTCGAACCTATGGTTAATGGAGATAAGTTATTTGGCCGTGGCTCTAATGATATGAAAGGAAAACTTATGTTCTTAATCAATGCAGCCTTGGAATCAGGAAAAACGGACATAGGATTTGTATTTACTTCAGATGAAGAAATAGGGAGTCCTGGAACTAAAGGCACGCTACTAAAATTGGAAGGAGAGGTAGTGATACTTCCTGAAGGCGGACATGATGCTGACCTGATACTTGGACAAAACGGTAATATCTGGGTGCAGATTACTATACATGGAGAATCAATGCATACTGCAAAATCTGGAGTTATTGATAATGCATTCGCATCTGCTGTAAACGCTGGACTACATATTTATAATTTGGCACATACATTCGGATATCCGGCAAACATAATACCTCAATTTGGAGAAGTAACTAGTGAAAGTCCATTTAATATTACACCTAAAAACGCAGTAATTAAAGTTGACCTCCGTTTTCCATCTAAAGAATATGAAACCTATTTCATGGCAGAAATAAAAAAACTTCCTAAGATGTTTGGAGTTTCTTATGAGATTATTGATTTGTGTCCTGCATGGAATGTACCACTAATAGGTGAAACTCCTGCTTCAGAATCATTTTTACTTTTTGAAAATATTCATGCAGAGGTATTCGGAAAACGTCCAACTAAAAAAATAGGAAGCGGATCATCTGAAGCTTCATATTATACTGAAGCAGGAATGCAAGTGATAATGCCAAAAACTGAATGTGGTAATTACCATGGTGAAGGAGAATGGGTTAGTATTGAGGGGTTATATAAATTACAGGAAGCAGTATATAAATTCATAAAAAGTTATGCATAGAGTGATAATTATGAAGCATTTACTAAGTGATTTTGATTTAACAGAAGAACATGTCGATGAAATCTTAACTCTGGCTATTGAAATCAAAAGCAATCCTAAGAAATTTGAAACCGCACTGAAAGGCAAAATCCTAGCAATGGTATTCCAAAAGCCATCAACACGAACTAATGCATCTTTTCAATCCGCTGCCTACCAGATGGGTGGAAATGTAATCTATCTAGACAATAATAACAGTCAAATCGGACGTGGTGAATCACTAAAAGAAACTGCTAAAATACTCAGTGGATATACGAACTTCATAGTGGCAAGACTAAATCACCAGAAAGACTTGGAAGAAATGGCTGAAGTTTCCAAGGTTCCGGTGATAAATGCATTAACTGATTTATATCACCCTTGCCAGATACTTGCAGATTTACTTACCATTAAGGAAAAGAAAGGGGAATTAACAGGGTTAAAATTGGCTTATTTTGGTGATGGTGGCAATAACATTGCTAACTCTCTCTTAATCGCATGCTCAAAAGTTGGCATGGATGTGGTCATTGCTTGTCCCAAGAACGAAGAGTATTCGCCTAATAATAACATCCTGCAAAAAGCAAAGGAACAGTCAACTAGCACTATCACAATAACTTCTGATCCATTAAAAGCTGCAGAAAATGTAGACATACTTTATACTGATACTTGGATAAGTATGGGTATGGAAAAAGAAAAGGAAGCAAGAGTAACTGATTTTAAGGCTTACCAAATAAATCAAGCTATTGTTAACAAAGCAAAGAAAGATTGTATAGTTATGCATTGCCTTCCTGCCTACGTTGGCTATGAAATAACTGAAGAGCTTTTGCACGGAAAGCAGTCAGTGGTATATCAACAGGCAGAGAACCGATTACATGTACAAAAAGCATTATTATTCTGGTTACAAAAAGATTTATAGAGGGGGATTCATATGAAAGAAAAAGTAGTTTTAGCTTATTCAGGTGGTTTAGATACTTCGTGTATTCTGAAATGGCTAGTGGATAAAGGATACGATGTGATTGCATTTATAGGAGATCTTGGACAAAATGAGAATATTGAGGAAGCAAGAAAAAAAGCGATAATGTGCGGTGCTTCCAAGGTTTATGTGGAAGATATAAAAGAAGAGTTTATACGAGATTTTATATTTCCTGCAATTAAAGCGAATGCACTTTACGAAGGAAGATATTTGATGGGCACTTCGCTGGCAAGACCAGTGATTGCTAAAAAGCAAGTTGAAATTGCAAAGAAGGAAGGAGCACAATACGTGGCACATGGATCCACTGGCAAAGGTAATGACCAGGTACGTTTCGAATTGACTGCCTACGCATTGGAACCATCGATAAAAGTCATTGCGCCATGGAAAAACAAGGAATTTTTAGAGAAGTTCAAAGGAAGAAGCGATCTTATTGCCTATGCAAATGCTAATGGTATTCCAGTAAAGGCAACTGCAAGTAAACCCTACAGCACAGATGCAAATATCATGCACATAAGCTATGAGGCAGGTGTACTTGAAGATCCGATGCATGCACCATCACCAGATATGTTCGAGTGGACAAAATCTCCTAAAGATGCTCCAGATAAAGAAACAAAATTAGAGATACATTTCAAGAAAGGAATTCCTATTAAAGTAGTAAATAAAGAAACCAGAGAACACGTAGAAACACCAGTAGATATTATAAAATATCTCAACAAGGTAGGTGCTGAAAACGCCATAGGAAGATTAGACATGGTGGAAAATCGATTCGTAGGAATAAAATCGAGAGGCGTTTATGAAACTCCGGGTGTGACCATATTGCATACTGCCCATAGAGACTTGGAAGGAGTTGCCATGGATAGAGAAGTTATGCGTATACGAGATATGCTATCGCTTAAATTTGCAGATTTGACATACTATGGTTTCTGGTTTAGTCCTGAAATGGAACTTGTGATGCATGCTATAGATAAAAGCCAGGAACTAGTTGACGGTGAAGTACATCTTACATTGTACAAGGGCAACATAACTACCAACGGACGTTCCTCTCCAAATTCACTCTACAATAAGGAACTTTCCAGCATGGATATTGCAGGTGGATTCAACCAGCAGGACTCTGATGGTTTCATAAAGATAAATGCTATTAGACTTAAGGCATACAGTGCGATAAAGAATAGAAATGAAAAGAAATAACGTGATTTAATGCTTTGGGGCGGAAGATTTTCTAAGAAGCCTAAGGAGGCTTTACTTGAATTTAATAGTGGAGAAAACGTAACGCTAGACTCAAGACTCGTTACTTACGACATCCTAGGTAGTGTAGCTCATGTAAAAATGCTAAAAAAGCAAGGCATTTTGCAAGCTAAAGAAGCAGATGAGATATTAAATGCGTTAAAACAAATTTACAAAAAATCTGAAAACGGGGAATTCGAACTAACTAAAGATTTAGAGGATGTACATACTGCTGTAGAAAATGCTGTCACAAAGATTACATCAAACGGAAAAAATATGCATATTGCACGATCCCGTAATGACCAGGTACTTCTTGACATGCGAATGTATATGCGAGATGAAATAATAAATCTGCTAGAAATAATAAGCTCGATGCAAGAGGCTCTTACTAAACTTTCAAAGAAAGATTCTGTTTTTCCAGCGTATACGCATACACGAATTGCACAACCAATTACTCTTTCGTTCTATTGCGACAGTTACGTAAAATCCTTAGACCGAGACAAAGGAAGACTAATGGACTGTTACAAACGAGTAAATCAAAATCCATTGGGAGCAGGAGCAGTTGCTGGAACTAGCTGGAATATTGATAGAAAATACACTACAGAACTACTTGGATTTGAATCAGTACAAGAAAATGCATTGGATACTATAAGTTCAAGAGGGGAAATGGAAGCTGAGTTTGTTTTTGCACTATCAATGGTAATGATGAAACTATCAAAAATATCTGAGGAATTAATCTGGCTAAGTCAGAAGGGTCTTGTAATAATACCTGATGACTATTGCACTGGAAGCAGTATGATGCCAAATAAAAAGAATGCTGATTTTCTCGAGTTGATACGTGGCAGAACTGCAAGAATTTATGGAAATCTAATGCACATATTAATAACACTAAAGGGAACACCGTCTGGCTATAACTCAGATAGCCAAGAAACTAAATATGCTCTTTTATCTGCTATTAACACTACCACATTAGCAATTCAAATAATGGCAGATGTATTGCCAAAACTAGAAATTAACGAGAGCAAGGTAAAGGAAGAACTAGAACAAGGATTTTCCCAGGCAACTGAAATAGCTGATTTATTAGTTAAGAAAGGTATTCCTTTCCGAGATTCACATAAACTGGTTGGTGAACTAATACAGTATTGCGAAAGTAAAGGAAAGGTGTTTGGACAGACCAGCTCCACTGAAGCAAATAAAATAATGAACGTCAAACTCTCAGAAAAAGAATGGATTGCTACAACTTCACTGCTTAGAGAAAGACTAAAAACTAAGATAACTTTTCAAAAATCAGATTTTGCTGAAAATGAAAAAAGAAAATTAGAAAAGATAGGTCAGAACCTTATTGGTGCATAGACTTAATTATCACGTTAATAAAATTTTCTATAATTTTCCTTCCGTTTATGCCAATATGGGTTTTCAAATGACGTATATCTTCTATAGCCAACGGTTTTTTTGCTAAGTCAGGATCTTCTTTTGACCATATCCCCAGCATATGTTCACCTAATTCAGGATGAAATTGAACGCCAAACGCATTACTGCCAACTTGAACCGCTTGAACTACACAGTGTTTTCCGGTAGCAAGAACTTTCTGGCCTTCAACTGTATCAACAGTTTCTCCGTGAAGCTGGAATACTGAAAAAGTAAGTGGAACATAAGGAAAAAGTCTGCTTCCTGTTCCTTCTGCTTCAAGAGTCACTAAATAAGGTTCTCCAGCCTCATCTCTAAAACCAATTTCTTTTACAGGATTTGGCCGTACGATTCCCCCAGTAGCTTTTATCAGCACTTGCATGCCTAAACAAATACCAAAATATGGGACTCCTGCAGCTACCGTTCTTTTAACAAAATCCAACTCCCTCAACATAACTTCTGTTTGATCATTTGCACTTTGAGGTCCGCCAAGAACGATTACTCCGGAATAACTTTTCGGATCTACATTATTAGGCATGCTCCCAACATGCCTTGTTTCATTTGACAAAAAATACTTGTCTAGCAAAGTTTCAATATGTCCGGGACGTTCTCTACCACTGTTTTGACATATTAAGACTGGTTTTCTAAGTTGAAGCATAGAAAATTGTGTATTGACATTAATTTTTAATCATTGTAGTAGTTAAATTATTGGTGAATAAATGAACGAAATGATTTCTATTAATCCTGCAACAGGAGAAACAATCGCAAAATACAAATGTCTTGGAAGTGATGAAGCTTTCGAAGAGGTAAAAAAAGCCAGAAAAGAATTCAAACACTGGAGTCTAAAGCCACTGGCTGAAAGAAAAGAATTAGTGCGGAAACTAGGCGAGACACTAAAGAAGAATAAGGATAAATATGCGAAAATAATTACTGAGGAAATGGGAAAACCAATAACTCAAGCAATTGCAGAAGTTGAAAAATGTGCATTGGTCTGTAATTACTATTATGAAAATTGCGAAAAATTTCTAGCCAACGACAACATACAAATTGACGGTGTAAAGAAAAGCTATGTAAAATTCCAGCCCCTGGGAGTAATACTTGGAATTATGCCTTGGAATTACCCTTTCTGGCAAGCCATAAGATATGCAGTGCCTGCAATGCTAGCTGGAAACGTATGCCTGTTGAAACACGCAAGCAACGTTCCTGGATCTGCACTGGCAATTGAAGATGCATTTGTGGATGCTGGATTCCCTAAAGATGCATTCAAAACGCTGCTGATAAATGGAAAAGTTGCCGGTGAAATAATAAACTCCGATCTTGTGGAAGGAGTTTCACTTACAGGAAGCAACGAAGCAGGAGAAAAAGTAGGGGAGATTGCAGGGAAAAAAATTAAGAAAATTGTTCTCGAACTTGGAGGAAGCGACCCATTCATAGTTTTAAAAGACGCTGATTTGAAACTTGCGTGGGAAACCGGTGTAAGTGCAAGATTTCAAAATAACGGACAGAGTTGCATCGCCGCAAAAAGATTCATACTCCATGTAGATATAGCTGAGGAATTCACCAAAAACTTCCTAAGAATTCTTAAATCATGGAAAATCGGAGACCCATTGGATAGAAACACAAATGCGGGGCCCTTAGCAAGGGAAGATCTACTTAAGGAACTGGAAAAGCAGGTAAAAAGAGCAGTTGAAAATGGCGGAAAAATAATTACTGGAGGAAAAAGAATTCCCGGAAAAGGCGCATTTTACGAACCAACTGTAATTGAAATGAAAAAGGACAACCCAGTTCTTCAGGAAGAGATATTTGGCCCGGTTGCAAGCATTGTAGTGTGCAGCAACGAAGAAGAACAATTAGAGATTGCGAATAACACACAATATGGCCTCGGTGCGAGCGTCTGGAGCAGAGATCGTGAAAGGGCAGAAGAATTTGCATCAAAGGTGGAAGCCGGCATGGTATTCGTAAATTCTATGGTAAAATCTGACCCCAAGCTTCCTTTCGGAGGCGTAAAGAAATCGGGAATTGGAAGAGAATTATCACAATATGGAATCAGAGAATTTACAAATATAAAAACGATTGTGATAAATTAATCTCGAATTACAAATTTATTTCCCATTCTTCCGGAAGATTTTATTTCGAAACCCTTGACGCGTAACGTCGCGTCAAGATTTGTCAGCATTTTTCTGCCCTGCTGACAAACCCTCTGCTTTCTTCGACGCCCAAATCTCATAAATAGTCATAACTCCTTGAGTATTTTCCATTATGTGAGTCTCATAGCCTTGAGCTTCAAACTGTTTGGCCAGCCCGTTGGCTTCTAGGAGATCGAATGTCCTTCCTACACACCTTGAAAACGATTTGTTGCCTAAAACCGGTTTTTTCATCGAGAAATCACCTTTTGATTCCCAATTGTTTGATATAAACAATGGGCATATTGTTGCATTACACAACAATTATGTCAAAATATTTGTCCTGTGGGACGATTCATACAATTAGTTGATTCAGCAAAATATTAAAAGTATATGCAGGGTGGCTATAACATGCTTAAATTAGTCTTTTTTTCATTTCTAATTGTCGGAGTTCTATTTGCAGCCAGTAATTCAGAAACAAATAAACCAGCAATTGTTAATGTAACGATGAATGTGAGTGCAGTTGTTACTATAGAAGAAAATTTTATAGATGATAGTCAGCCCCTGATAGGTGAAAACTATAGCGCAACAGTAGAAAATAATGTTCAAGGAGCTATAGTAAGCAGTGACGGATACGTAGTCTTAAGTGGTGAGAATTTAGATAATGAATCCGTAGCAAAATCTGCTTTGCTAAATACAAAAGATAGCATAATTTACGATGCTGGCAATACACTACATGCTAACAAATATCTGGAAAACGCAAGCAAAGAACAATTAGATAACTATAGAAAACAGGTTAGCGAGGGTGTAGGTGGAGAAACTAAATTGGTAGATATTTTTACCAAAGCATATCAGGATGGAAAAATAAAAATTTCTATTTCTACAGAGATATTTGAAGTAAATTACCTTGGTGGACAAAAAAAATATGGAAAGGTTATAGGTGCCAAAAATGGAATCGTACTCCTTAAAATTGATGATGATAATTTACCGGTAATTTCACTTGTTAGTAGTCAAACTAATAACAATAATCTAATCATTCAAACCCCTCAAGGAAATAGTGCCACGTTTCTTTCAAATGGCAATGGAGAATCTACTGCATTGATTAGTGGGGATAAAATTATTGATAATGTTTTAATAGACGAAATAATGGAAGAGAATGGGATTATAAAAAAAGAACCAGATTATAAAAAAGATTATGAAAGTGGGGTAGAGCTATACAAACAAGGCAATGAAAGTGAAGCTCTGGACAAATTCAAAACGGTCCTTAAACTTCAGCCAGACCATTCTTATGCTAAAGAGTATGTAGATGTTATAGAAAATAAATTAGAAGAAGACCAATTTAAAAGTGCAATTCTTGATAAAGCGTATTCTCTTGGAAAGAGTGTAAAGAATAAGTTACCAAATAAACTTTTAGTAGCATTCCCATACATTATGATTATACTATTGATAGTATTATTTACTGCGATTGGTTCAAGAATTACTGGAAATAAGAAACACAAAAAAACTAGACCATCAATTCAGAAATAATTTCATAGGTTCTAGAAGTATCTGATTCTTTTACTATTAGCAGCGTATCAGTATAGCAAGATATGAATTCTACCACGTTTATACCTTCACTTGCAAGTAAGCCTAGGATCATAGATATAACACCTGGAGTGTCTTCTAATTCTTCTGGGCTATGAATAGTTATTAAGTTTAACGTATCCTGAATAAGTCTTATACTTCTGGATTTCTTAACTTTTTCAAGATCCTGCTGATGGATAATGTAAGTTATCGTATCACGACTTTTAACAAATGATATTGGCCTTATGTTTTCCAAGATACTCGATGACACTACAACGGCGATTTTACTCATGAGAGTTATGGAACTATTTTTTAATACTGATAGAATATCATTTTCGAGATTTTCTTCTTTCTTATCTAGTTTACTAGATAACCTTTGAAGTGCCATCTTTACAGCATTAACGTACTTCTTATTTCCGAGAGCTTCTGTAGAAATTTTTCTTGCTAAAGCACTATAGTTGACTGTTTTTTCCCGTATGATCTCTTTTAGGAATGGCCTCTTCTTTACGTACAACCAAACTAGTTCACTTATTTTGCCTTTCATATATCAGGATTGGAAAGTTTAGATTAAAAATACTGTCTACAGTGTGATTTGATATTCAAAGCCATTTTTTATCTAAAACTGCTAGAACACGACATGTCAAAACGTTATTTTGACAGATAATGAATTCCTAACGGAATTCGTTAGATTTAAATTACTAGTAACCGAGCTATAACAGAGGTGCAATAATGGAGTATGATTTGCTACTGCAAAACGTTTTGATTAAAGGTAAAACTAACTCAATTGGTATAGCCAATGGCATAATTAAAAAAATCGGCAACATACCTCACAATAGTGAGGAAAAAATAGATTGCACTGGTTTATTTGCTATGCCCGGACTAATTGATCCACATGTACACCTAAGGGAACCTGGACAAGAATATAAAGAAAATTTTCTAACTGGTAGCAAAGCTGCG
>JAUSHJ010000021.1 GCA_030648615.1 Microcaldota archaeon
AGCAGCTTTCAAAAGTGGTATTTTTTCTATGTGTTTTCTCACTGCTTCCTCTATGAATCTTATTTTTTCATAGGGTTTGATTATTACATATCCTTTGTTTACCTGCCTGTTCATCAGCTTATAGTCAATTGATTTCGGACAGACTTTTATGTAAGTATAAATAGGTACTACAAGTGCGTTGTCTTGTTCTTGCGTTCTTATTTTGAATTCTTCAGCAAGTTTATCTACTTCCTTCTGATCTCCTGATTGAAGAAGTGAGTTAGTGCGTTTGGATTCAGCTACTGCATACTTATTTGTCAAATATCTATTCCTCATATAGCCAAGTATCATTCTTGCTGCTGCGTAGCTTGCTATTTCCTCTACCATTTGTGATTTGTGGATTGCAGAACTTCTTGGTAATTTTCCTTCCTTTAGCGCAGTTTTTATTCTTTCTAATGCTAAGTTAATTATGTTTTCATTTATTTGCACTGCTTCTTTTTCCATTAGTTGTTTTGCTAGTGAAGTAAAAGGATAATTAGTAGCGAACTTGATATCGTCCATAACTTACTTTTGTCTCGGAGATTGTTTAAACTTACCCATACCTTTATCGCTTAGTACATATCCAACATCAAACGGCACAATTCCAAGCAGGTAATCTGGTTTTCCTGCAACTGCAAATATCAAAGCAGATAATGGCAGGAATAATCTGTTATGGTGCATGAAATCTAACGTGCCCTTGAAGAATTCAGTTTCATCCAAAATTGCAAATATCATGAATATGGAGAATGGGAACAATTCAAATTGCGGTACTCCGAAGTATGCAGTGCTTACTATAGCTAAAGTAAATCCTAGTCCGTGAGCAGTGTTATCTATTTTTCCTATTACTAGCTGTGCGAATAATGCAGCAAGCAGAATCATGCTGAATGGTGTCTGTGAAATCAGATAACCAATTGTTACTCCATATGCGATTGCCAGAGGCCAGGAAAGTAATACAAGTCTTGAGTCCAGGGTCTTGGGTTTCGAATCTTCGATAAAATCTACTGCTTTAACAAGAATTCCTGAAACCAAAGCAAGTAAATATTGGAACACCATGCTTCTCTTTTTTATCTGAGATTTAAAATGACTGCTGTTAGTGATTAAAAGCATATTAATTCAATAATAATAACATTTAAAAAGAGTATTCAGTATAATCTCTTCATGTCGATTCAGAGAAAACTATTTACTTCAGATGCAATACTAAGATATTCTAAGGGTATGGCTCCGGATAAGCTGAGGCACATTTACAAGAAGGATCGAACTGGAAAAGACGGAAAACCAATGCCATTCGGAAATGCAATTATGCTTATTGATAGTGTTAAAACAGATGTAGCATCCAGGTACAAGCGAGAAACAGGAAATGAATTCAATAATTACCAGCTTGGAGATATGATCGAAACCGTAAGAGAGTGGTTTTGGCAAGATGCTCGTTTTATTGAAGCATTTGTACTATTGAATTTAGACGAACAACATGTAAGGAAAGCATCTTTACCATGGTGGAACGTACTTGCAGCGACAGAAATCAGTCATCAAATAGTTGATGGTGGAGCTTTAATTACATTAGGTCCAAGACATGCTCTTGAGACACAGTTAGTGAGACAAGGTATCGACGTTTCGATTCAGAGCGTTTCGGTTAGTGGAATCGTAGAAACTAGTGATGGTTTAGTTGCAATAGGCTTGAGGGGAGGAGCAGCATATCCGAATACTTATCATGTTAATGCGGGTGCGTTGGGTTTATTACCTGAAATAATATCTGGAGACATCTCAATCTATGATTTTTATAAACGTAACGAGCTTCTTGCAGAATTTGGAGTTAAAAATGAAGATATATCTTCTGCAGTCATACTCTCTCGTATTGCTGATTTTTCCATTGAGAATGGTCCCATGTATAATTTTTTGGTGCGTGTTAATTTAACATTCGAGCAGCTTCAAGCTAAATATGAAGGTAACAAAGATCAAGATAAAGGAGAGCATACGCGTTTAGTTTCAATTTCAAAAGGAAAAGTTATGGCATTTATAGAGCAACATTACAAAGGAGTTGCAGCTAACAAGTATGATAGAATGGACAGTGAAAGAGTTTTGTTGCATCCAGGTGCACTAGCATTGCTTTCCTATACGGGTGAGCCGTTGTCTAAATTGGAACGATTATTTAGAGAAGGTGTTTGGTGAAATGATACGACAACTCCATAACGCTAAAGAGCGTGCTAAAAATCCTTCTGTTCGTAGAAATGCCGTGCACTACGAAGATATACAACACAGTGCACTGCCAAGATTGCAGAACATAGCTGATGTGCTTGCAAACATCGAGTCTCCAATTTTGCCTGCTATTTTAAATAACTGTCAGTCATTTAAAAGTCCAGAAATAGTGGCCGAAGTAGATAGTTTTACACCCATCATCAAATCATTGGCTTACTTGCTTAGAGCGATTTATGCAATTCCTGGTGATAGCAATACCTTTAATACGGACGACATGTTTGTGTTTGAAGTCGGGCAAAAAAGTGTCATTATTGACGATGTAACCTTAAATCGAGTATTCACATTTACTGGCTATGAAGGAAGGACGCGTGAGGCACTATGTGATTTGCTTATCGCTGCAGTTGATACTACCGATAATGATAATGTACGAAACGGTGCGTACAGATCACTTGGCTATTTTGATTTTCCACAGGCGCTTGATTTTCTATTGGATCGTGTATCTAAGGAAACTAACTTACTTACCATTTATAATATATGTAATGCATTGAGAAATATTACAAACAGAACTCCGAGAAAAAACCCTCGAATCGTATCAATACTTCTACCTCGCACAACTGACGAAAATCCAGAAATAAGATGTGAAATAGCAGCATTATTATGCAATATTCGAACACGTAAATCTGTTGTCATTGCCTGGAACATGCTCGAGAGGGAAAAAGATCCATTAGTTCGTGACTGCCTTTTTGAGAGTTTGGTTCACGAATCGAGGTTTGTTCATGATATTATGGGTACAACTGCATTTGTCGATGCCCTGCTACGTACAATAAGAGCGCATATAAATGAGTTTTCTCAAAGTCAACTATCTCATCTGTTCGACTCTGGAATATGTGTTATCAAGGATATCCGAGGTTTTGTAAGTAGACTGTCTGATAGAGAAAAAGAAGTGCTGCTTACAGATCCTCCAAAAATAGGTATTAGGCATGTAGCTTATGTCCTTTCTTATGAATATTTCAAAGCAGCATGTGAAAACAGATTGGTTGATGTAACGATGTGCGGTACGACATTCAGCTACGTATTAGTGCCACATACGCGTATCGGTGACTTCGGAAAAGTACATGAAGAAGCATGCGCAGTTTCATATGCAGTACCCGAGCGTTTTCGTTCTATAATCGCATACCATGAGCATGTAGAAGGTCAGACCGGTTCTCATGAAATAGCAGTGAAAAAAGAACTTGAAGCAGCGGTTGCCTTAGGGATAGATGTAGAATATAAAGCATGGATAACTAGTCGTCGTGGAGAACGGCGCCGTTTCGATTTTTAGTTCTACAAAACTCCTTTCACAATTAGTGGAAACGCAATTGTCGCATCACAATCCACAGTAATATAATTCGCTTCTTCTTTTATTTTACCCCAGCTTACTGCTTCCTGTGTTCGTGCTCCGGAAAGCGAGCCATCCCAAGGTGATGATGTAGTAACATAAACTGCATAATCAAGTCCGCCACGTAATATGTTCACAGCTATGGCATGGTGCTTGGAAATTCCGCCACCAAGAATTATGCCGCCAGTTTTATCAGCAGTCAAAACTATCTGTGCAAGCTTATTCATATCTTTGGTTACATCAATTCCAAAATCCTTTTTCTTTTGTTTGAAGAAGTATGTCTGTAGTCCAATTGCAGAGTCAGTTATCCCTGGACTATAAACTGGTATTTCATTTTTAGAACACCAATAAAGAAACGATTTTTCATCAAGTGTTTTACCAATCTCGTAAGTTAATTCACTCGGAGCAACAACTTTATTATATTTAGAATAACATGTTTCAAAAATCAGTTTCATTCTTTTCTCTAGTTCTACATAGCAGTCATTTGGTACAAGGATATTTCCGATTCTGTTAATTCCTTTCTTGTGCAACGCTTTATCATCCATGGAGAAATCTCCAATATGATAATTTTTATAAGTACGAATAAGGTCGTGGTCAATGCTTCCACCTGCTGTTATTACTACGTCCACGAATTTTCTTTTACAAAGTTCAACAAATAGTCCACGCAAACCGCTGGCAACCATGTTTGAAGTGAAGGAAAGAAATACAGTCGCTTTCTCTTTCTTCATTCGTTTAATTATCTCAACTGCTTTTGCTAACTGAGTTGCCTGGAATCCAGTATTATAAGATAAATTAGAATCAAAAGTTAAATCTTTCACATTTTCCATAGCAATCAACCAAATTCTACAATGAATCGTTTTTCTTTTGCTTGTGTAATAATAATTGGCTTAGAATTCTTTGTTAGGCCAAGTGCTTTAACTAAATTTGCTTTAAGACCAATGGCAAGATTTCCACCTATCTTATATATTGCAGCTTTCTCTCTACCAAATAACCCCAGTTCTAGCATTCGTTGTTCTATTTTTTTTGCTTCTTTTGAACCAAATATTTGTTCATTACAGTTGCTGCACGTTTCTGCTTTGAAATGACCTATAAATATTCCATATCTAATGGTATCGACGATTTGTTTTGTCATTTTTCCTTTTTCACACATGGGGCATATCATAATAATCACCTTATTTTCTATAGCAGGTTATTACTAACCAATAACCCTGTTCTTTCTGTGCTACTACTTCCAAACCTTGGTAATAGAACTTATATTTGATTAACGATATCTTTACGGTATGACTTGATTTTTTCAATGTTTCTTCTACTTCTGCAGTAGTAATTTTCTCATCAGGCATCGATTCTGTAATTGCATGCCTAGTATATTTTATGAGCATAAACATTTAAGAAGTTTAACATATTTAATATTATCGTTTTTAATTGCCATAGTGATACTTTGCTTTAACTTCCTTTCGAGGAACATTTTTAATACTCTCGCGACAATATTTTATACGGGTGGACATTATGGCATTAAAAGTAGCATCTAGTTTTTTCAGTAATTCCAGAAGAACTGCAGTAGTTGCTTTTGCCGCAGCGGCATTTGCTTTTTCGCTAGCAGGGCACGAATCATTGGCATCGAGGAGAGAAGAAACAACGAAGAAATTCGCCGCTGGTGACACATTACTTAGAGAAGCCCCTTCAATACCTACTATCTGTCAAGTAAGAATGACTGGTATGAAATACTCACTTAAGACAATGGCATTACCTACCGTCGAAGCAATCGGAGATAAAGGTGTAATTGTGGCACTTAAGGCTACGGAATCCAATCCACCTCAAAGTGAGCGCGTTCTAATTCCATACGAAAAGTCGTTCCATACAGATGTAACTTGTCTTACTGTTGTTGGTGCCCATCAAGATTCTATAAATGGGACGTTCAAACCTCAGACACCAAATGATACTAAGGCTAAAGTTGTAAGATTAGTTATAGTTACTCCAATGGATAAGTAATCGTTATCTTATTCTTACTTGACCATTTCTCATTTCTTCTTCTGTAGGATTCATAAATTCTCCGCGTCTTACTCCGATTAAATGTACTCCATCTTTAGTCAAACAATTACAGCCTACGAAAAATTCAGATTGATATGGCACGGAAAGCTCATCTTTTTTGTCTCCTTTTGATTCGGGTCTATCCAAAGACAAAAACAAGGTAACTCCGGATTCTTCAATTTTATACACTCTCGGAAGATCAAAAGATCTAAATGACGTTTTAACTCCGGTTATGGAAACAGAGCACGAAACAACTGGGGGCGAACTGATAATCATATGTCCTAGTTTTAGTCTGCTCCATGTTTTCATCATCTCTTCTCCAGTTGCTGATGAAGTAGCTCGATCAAGATTCAATGTATTTTCTTTTTCAGCTCTTTCTTTTTCTTGTCTTAGTTCTCTGATAAAAAGAATTCTATCCAGATCTGCACGGCAAATTTTAGCTGGTGCTGAACATAATGCAATTGTACAAAGGGCAGTTCCTACCAATTTTGTAATTCGCATATACACAAAATGCTCCATTTATTTTATAACTATTCTTTAACCAAAAAGGAACATTAAAACTAGTCCAGTTACCATCACTACAATTGCCGCATACTTGTAGTTATCCAATTTTTCACCAAGTAGCTGATATGCCAGGATTGCAGTGATTACAGGACTTCCGGCAATTATTGCAGCTGAAACCCCTGCTCCGATTACGTTTACTGAAACACTATATAATACGGTGCCGATAAATAGGGTTGCACTTCTAGCTCCAATATATTTCCAGTCTCCGAGAGGTGGCAGACTCAGATCTTTTTTCATTAAAATACAGTATAAAATTACCACTGTGGCAACTCCTATCTCAAGTAAAAATATTGCCTGATATGCACCTAGTTCTGCTACAAATGTTTTGAAGAAACTATAGTAATATCCCCATCCAAATATTGTAATAAGGATATACATCACTCCTTTTTCTAGTTTAAAATTTTTTAGATCTGAAAATGAGAGAATAAATGCCGATCCTACTATTAGGACCGATGCTGTAAACTGAATTCCAGTTAATTTTTCACCTAATATTACAGTTCCGAAAATTAATACTATCAATACATTTAGTTTCGTAAGAGGAGCAAGAATACTAGCCTTTCCTTCTTCAAAAGCTTTAAAAAGCGCCAGAACAGCAGTTGCACCTATTATTATTTGTACTAAGTAAGTGATGACATTTTTAGGAAATGGTACTTCAATGCCAATAACTAATGCACCTAGAAGTATCAGTGCTACAAGTATCACATAACCATAGGCTGCTGATTTATACATTCCAGCATCAGTTATAGATTTTTTGGTTACTACATCTGCAATGCCAAAACACAGGGCAGTTCCCAGTACAAAAAGAATTTCTAACATTTAATCATGTACCTGCAATCGTAAATTTTTAAATGAAATATGTGATGGCATGCTAACTTTGGCGAAGAATTTTTCAATGGTTTTTTCAGCATATATATTTTCCCTAGGTACAATTGCAGTTATTCTCTTTCCTTTTCTTTTAAATATTGCAGTTTCATGTGCCTTTCTAAAAGCTATTATGTGTTCTTTCATTTTTACTTCAGGTCCCACGATTTCTTTCTTATTTGCTAATCTTTCACTACCTATTCTTAGGCATATGAATGCATCTTTTCCTTCACTTTCCATTATTATTTCTTTTACTTTAAATTCATTTTTCTTCAAATACGTTACGAGAGCACTGGTGATTTTTCTTATTTGACCCCATACTATATCATCTGCTAGTTCTTCCCTTGCTAATTTGATTAGATAACAACTACCATGTTTCTTTTCTATAGCTTTTAGTTTCTCTTTGAAACTTTTAGGAGGTGAAAAATATTTCCGTGTCGGTTTCTTTATGAATACCTTAAAGATTCTAATCATTTTAGTTATATTTTCCTCGCTTACTGCTGCAGCAACATTTCTATTCCTGTCTGTGGGGTCA
Source organism: Microcaldota archaeon (assembly GCA_030648615.1). Taxonomy (GTDB): domain Archaea; phylum Micrarchaeota; class Micrarchaeia; order Anstonellales; family Bilamarchaeaceae; genus JAUSHJ01. The sequence continues at coordinate 7,578 of JAUSHJ010000021.1, forward strand.
ATTACAACAAATCTTGTATTGAATTTCTTCATTATTTTTTCAATGAGTTCATCATCTTTGTAGTACTCTTTGAGATCTACAAACATACTGTCATCCGTTTTCCATTTTGCAGTAGTTCTAACGAAATTAAGGAAAGTACCAAAATTCACAATTAATAGTTCACAAAGGTATCCGGAGAATCCACCTATTTTTATTTCCGCACCATAGAGCTCGTTACATTTGAGGAACTTTTTTAGTAGTAACACTTCTGCAACTTGTTCCTTTTTTAAATTTCCTTTAATAAATTTTGTATGAAAAACACTTCTGTCTACAGCACTTTTCAAATTTTCTGCCTTATCAATTTTATATGCAGGTACAACATCTATCCTTCTTCCATCTAACCGTACGCGTAAATAAGGATGTTCTGCATATTTTATTTCATATTTCGCTCTAGGAAATGCACCGTTTACTATTTTTTTTACACGTTCAACAAAGTTTTCTTTTTTTACAGTAACGGGAAATAATAAAAATATATCCACATCATTATCCTGTTTTAGGAATGTGCCCTTTGCCATGCTCCCTGCTAGTACTACAAAAACTTTACTGCCAGCGCATTTTTGCAATTTTAGCACTAGTTCATTAGTAAACCTTTTTTCAGAATAAATTTCATCTTTTCCAGGTTGAATTCCTTCTAAAACCTCAAAAAGTAGTTTTTTGGTTGATAAATCGTGCATGGTAAGTCTTTAAAATAAAAACTATTAAATTGTTCCTATGCTGATTCGAAATCATAGGCTAATTTTACTATCATTATTATTAGTATTACTATTAGCTGGCTGTACCTCTGAAGAAGTAATTAAACAGAATAAATCAGAGCAAATTATTCAGTCAGATGTAGTAAAAATAGACAATACGGACGTATTTGATCATAGTACATACTCATTTTCTCCAATTTCTCTAGGTAGTGGTATAATTGTTAGAAGGACAATATCTGTAAGTTCTGAACCTTCAGTTTCTTTAGTTTCTGAGCAAGAGTTAACTGATTCAGATGTTATTCAAATTGATAATCATTTTTCAGATTTTATGCGAGATTATGAAGATTCCATTTCATCTTGTCTTAAAAACATCGGTGTAAAATCAGTTAGTTGTGCAGATGCTACAACCTGTTTGAAATTATGTACTTCAAATTCTGTAAAATGCAAGAACAGTGCACAACTATACGGGGATTCAGTTTCAAATTCAATACTGTCTTATGTAAATGATGTAAATGAAATTAGAGATATTAGTTCAGATATTCGTCGTGATACTCCAAATCTTATGAGTATAAGCTCCACAAGGAAAGGAAACTTTGTTTCATCAATCTATAAAATAATGGGAAAAATTTCTTCCCTCAATTCAAATCCTTTAATATCTCAAAAAGAATTAGGACTATGCGAACCGGTTTCCTATGATGCTTCTAAATTGATTAATATAACTGATCAAATAGGTACCACTAAAGTTTCTGATGGTAGCTATAGATATAGAGTAACTTTATTCGTAGATTTCGGAGATCTTGAAAAGAATGAGAAGTTAAAATACAGTGATATTACTTTGAGTGATGCACTGAGCGATTCAATAGAATTGGAGGCAGACAGTCTGTCAGTTTCTCAACCTTCTACCGTAGAATCTAATCGTTCAACTTTGCTTAGCTGGCAAGGCATCAGACCAGCTTCAAAACCAAAAACAATTATATTTTATTCTTTTAATTCAAAACAATCTCCAGAAGAAATATCTTCTAAATTTAATGCTCCATCTGCAAATATTAAAACATTTAATTTCGCATTTCTAGTTCCTGTAGTTTCCCTATATAATCTTCTTAAATCAGTGACTAATAATTTCTCTCTTTCATTTGCCCTTTCATTTTCAATGACAATAATTATCTTCATGGTATTCATGACTATACTAAACCTCATTTACAATTTGATTCGTGCTAGCATATCCAAGGAGAGTACTTCCACATGGGTAAGGAGAGCTCTTGGGAGAACTGGAGTTAAGTGGAAGTCGGATATACTATTTGGTATAATTTTGGTAATTATTGGATTCGTGTCTCTAAATACATTTGTGCCAGTTATAGTAAAAATTCCAGAGTTTTTTGCTGCTCCGGATTTACTTATAAATGAACCTGCGATTTTGGTTCCAGTATTATCATTCTTGTTTGGTTTTATACTAATTTATCTTGCCCTAGATAATAAAATCAAAGTCTCAGTGCTTGAATCTATTTATGGTAAGGAGCTCAGGGAAGACAAAGACATGTTTGGAGCTAGAGTTACTCAGCTCAAAGTTATGCTTGCAGAGTTAAAAAAACTTATAGAAGAATATTCAAAAGAAAATTTTGATGTGGGCCAGGAATATGATGTACTTAGTTCCATTTCAGTTGAAAAAATAGACGAGTATGTAAAAAAAGCAGATAATTCATCACGTAAAATAGTTGATGATGAACTTACGAAAGTTGAAGAAGCGATAGAACGGCTTCACGAACGAAAAAATCAAACTGAACAAAATTGGGACAAATGGAAAGATACTATATATAGGATACTTGATGAAAATGGAGAAGTTCATCCTAATAATCTTCTCATTATTCCTGCATCACTACGAAGCTGGGCGCTTCAACGCTTTCTTAAGGAATATGGCAACACCGGCGTTGTCATGGAGGGCAATTTGCTGAAAAGAAAGGAAGTTACTTTGGATATGTCAGTAAAGCAGATGGTCGACAAGAAATTATTAATTGGTGCCGTAGTTTCAAAGAACGGGAAGATCGTTGCAACTAAGATTTCTAAAGGAAATTCAACTTTAATTGGTGCACTCACTGTGAAACTTCTAAACTACCTCAAATCTGTGCCACGTGAGTTGGGTCAGCACGAACTTACGAGTTTGGCTACCATAGGGGAGAAATACGTTTTAGTGCTGGTGAAGCAAGGAACAACTGATAGTTTACTTATTATAGAAAAAGAGAAGTTCAAAGAAGCGATGGACGAATGGAAAAGTAAGATGAAGAGTGTTTAATTTGTTGAAATAAGGAAAGTTTTTAAGATTGAATGGACATATATTGAGTTGGTGTTGTTGTGGCTAATGAAACCATTTCGTCTGTCGGTAAAGATTCAATTTCCAGTTTTAATTTAATATATGCGAATCTGCCCATGAATGAAAGATTCCAGACAGTAGTCGTAATAGTGGATCAGCCCATAAGCTGGGAGATGGCTTACAGGGAGATAAATAACAAGACTGCATTGGGAAATAAAATCTCAGAAGCGTTAATAAAACTTAAAATATTATAAAGTTAAGGGTTGGTTGCCATGGCATCTGAAGAAGAAAAAAAACTTGTTCTTGCAAGACTTGCTACGATGCCTTTGGACATGGAGCTTTCATTAGGGGACACCGGTTCTTTTGACAGAGAACAGCTTATTCATGAAGTAGAAAACGAGACGAAAGTCGGAGATCTCGTGATAACGGTATACATGAATTATCTGCGCTCCTTTAAACAGAGGGTGCGTTAAATGGCAGTATTTTTGATAACCCTTCCCAATCACGATGATTTGACTGACTATTGCTCAAAATGGAGCACTGAAATTTTAAAAACTGCTCAGGAATCATTGCATCAAACGAAAAAGCTGGAAGGTTCAGAAGCAAACAGAAAGAATTTTGAGTCTAAGATGACGAATTTTAATCCGAGTTTTGTGGTGCTTAATGGACATGGAAATTCCAAATCAGTTACCGGACATGCAAATGAGGCTATTCTAAGTTGCGATGAATCCGTAAAGAACGAGAGACTGTCTAAAGATAAGATCACATATATTCGTGCATGTGGCTGTGGTTCTGAACTTGGAAATGCATGCATAACAGCAAATTGTAAATCATTTATCGGCTATAAGGAGAAGTTTGCATTAATTAAAAGCAAGAATATGGTTTCCCGTCCTTTAGATGATGAACGGGCTAAGCCTTTCTTTGAGGTTTCCAATCAGATACCTATAGCAATTCTTAAAGGAAATACAGTGGAAGAGGCAGTTGAAAAGGCGGATATAAAATTGGAAAAGGAAATCCAGAGACTTATGACTAATGATAGTTTCCTTGCTTCGCATATAATTCCGTGGCTCTTATGGAATAAGACAATAAGAGTTGTTTTAGGTAATAAGAAAGCTACGATCGGCTGAAAATTTTCTTCTGGCAATTGAATTTAGTACTCAAATTTTAGAATGGAAGACTAAGATGAAGGCTATCTGATTCAAAATTATCTAATTCAATAAATTCTACAATTCTATCTTTACTTTTTTTAATAATTCTTCAAACTTCTCGTATCCTGAAGTCCTGTTGAAATGACCTGCATTTTTTATGAAAGTTAATTGTACATCTAATTTCTCAGCCAATAATTCTCCGTTACCTAAGGAAACGTATGGGTCATTGTTCGAATGGAATACTATGGATCTATGGGTATGGGATTTGATTTTATTCCAGTCAAACGGTTTCCCAATAAATGGCAGGTCTCCATCCCAGTTTTTTATGGGTCTAACTCCTACAGGTGTACCTACGAAAAAAGCTGCCTTTATGGTAATCTTGCTTCTTTCCAGGATTCTAAGTGCAAATGCACCACCTAAACTATGTGCGATCAAAATAGTGTCAGAAGTAAAATGTTCTTTATACTTATCAAAAACAGCAAACCAGGTTTCCGGAGTTTGGTTTTCAGGAGTTGGAAACTGAGGTATAATTACTTTGCAACCAAGTGTTTCAAGTTCCTTCTTCAGCCACGGAAACCAGTTCTCTTCTGGATGACCACCTGTCCCATGGATGATGAAGACATTTGTCATAAAAATCAAAGATTACCTGCACACATGCGCGTTCTGGTCACAGGCTTCTCCTGTAACACAATCCTTGTGTGTAGTGCATCTGCCAACCTGTGCTTCACAGTAGTGATTGTTACTGTTGCATATTTCCCAATCTGCACAATCGTTATTCAGGCCACAATATCCATTTCTTGCAAAACACATATTGCCATTCTCAGTATCGCAGTATTCCCAGCTTGCACATTCGTTATCCTGTGCACAATGACCTTGTCGGGCTATGCATACCTTATTAGTAATGTCACAGGTTGCCCATTCTCCGCAATCTATGTCATTATTACAAAATCCTGTTTTTGGTACGCAAGTATTTCCTTCTAATTCACAGGTCTGGTAGGCTTTACAATCAGCTTCAATATTGCAGCTGCCTTGTCTTACAATGCATTTGTTCCTGCTCCCATCGCAATTTTCCCATCCATTGCAATCTTTATTGGTGTAGCAAAAACCTGCTTTTGGTGAGCACTTATTAGTCGTTGGGCTGCAATATTCTATTGGATTAGTACACTGTTCGTTTTTATCACAAAAACCTGATGCAGTTTCGCATGCTCCAGCTATGCCGCAAACTTGCCAATTTTTACAATCTCTGTCAACGTCACATAATCCTTCTTTAAAAGTACATGCATTTTGTGTAACGTCACACATTGTTCTGTTATCTTTGGTACTACAATCAATATCGTTGTCACAATTTCCAGGTTTCGCTTCACAGATATTTTTCTGAGTATTGCAAATTTGGTAATCTTTACACTGTGTATCAGTGGTACAAGAAACTGTGCTGCTGCCTGCGCAACCTGCTAACAAAACTATAAATACAATCAGTCCTAAATATAACAAATGTTGGGTTTTCATAATTCTATTTGTGTACTGAAAGATTTTTATTGTATTGTAAACGTAAAATTAGAAAAAGAAGAGACTAAAATTGAAAAGAATGATAAAAAAAAGAAAATCAGGTTTTTTTGTAACCCTCCGAAGAGTCCCCTTTGTTCATAAAGAGGAAATAGGCTGCAATTAGTCCTATAATCACAATTACAACAATTACTGGAATCACAGGGAATTCCTGTTTTGGTGTTGCTGGTTGTTCCGTAGTTTTCTTTGGGGCTACCGTAGCATTTTTGGGAGGTTCTACCTTTGGCAATGGTTGTGCTGTGCTAGCCAATGATTTAGCTTCGTTGGCCAATGTTGCTGCTTGTTCGTAATTACCCGCTGCAAATGCTGAATTTGCTTCTTCCAGCTTGCTTCTAGCAGCAGAAACGTCTTTTCCTTCATTTGCCATTGCTGTTATTTCACTATCTGCATTGTTTATTGCTATTGTTGCGTTAGTTTTTTGTTCTTCTGTAACATTAACTGTAGTTGGTGTTTTTTCATTACCTCTGTTATCTGTAATTATAGTGGTATTGGTAATTGTCATATTATTAGATTCATTACCGTTATTTTCCACTGATGTAGGGCAGCCATCGAACAAGAATTTTTTATCATTAGGGTTATAACTTATTTTGTCTGCGTATACTTGATAAGTTGCAGTTTTTGGCAAAGAAAATACTACATTACCATTCGTATCAGTTAATTTAGATGCTATTTCTCCCAAGTATGGTTCATATATTATTAACCTGGTATAAACATCGCTAATGCCTGTAGAATATCTATCATTTACGTTGATATCGACCTTGTCCCCAGGACATATCATGTTGTTTATAACTATTTGGAGTGATCCTTTGTTACTATCGCCGCTACTAGGTGAGCTACCACTTGAAGCGAAACTAGCACCACTTATCTGCGGGTCTGAACCTGAGAAGTGAGGCATTTTCAACCAGATTTTGTTTGTAGTTTTATTTATGTGGCAATCGTTACCAGTATTCGTTGTACATTCTATTCCTCCAGAAGATTGATTAAAGAAAGATTGATTATAATCTGCAAAATCTGTAGGTACTGCTCCGGTTCCCTGAGAAGATGTCCATTGGCTGTTCCAGTCTTCATCATAAACATTAGATAGCAATACTTTTGTAGTTCCGCTTTCATCTAAAGTTGAGTCCGAATATGGTATGCCTACATAAGCATATTGAAATACTTCTGGAGCAGTACTTCCAAATTTCCATGTCTGACTTAGTGAAGAACCTGCAGTGGTCGAAGAAGTTGCAGCACTTGGCATTTGCATATCAGGTGGTCCGGAGGCAAATAAATCTGTGCCTATAAATAATCCAGTTACCCCAGTTGCAGGATCTTTTACCATTATGTTGACAAGTCCTCCGCTCATCATCATTTTCATTGGGTTGAAATTACCCTCAGATCCAGCAGTGAAATTAGATATTAAACATCCGCCTGAGGTGTCCGATCTTAAATCTGGTTCTTGGACGTTGCAAGTAGAATTACTGGTTAAGAACATCATACTAATTGCACTATACGATTCAGTAGAATTTGGCTTACGGAAGCTCTGACCAGTCATTTCTATAGTTGTGCTGTTTGAACTAGCATTCAATTTCTTTTTTACAGGTGCGAATTGCTGGTTAAATATTCTTATGTTAAATTTAGCATTTGTCAGTACTGGTATTGCAGAAGAACCGCTGCCATTAGATGTAGCCACGAATTTTATAGCTACTGCACCGTGGCCGTTAGGTCCGCTATTAGGACCTACATCGTATCCATTTGCAGAACTGTAATTAATTTCACCTTCAGCAGATGCACTTCCGATGTTTCTTGTGAATGCATTGGTAGTATCGTTGTTTTTAAGCGTTAATATAAATCTGCTGCCATTCACATCCATAGGGCTGGTGGTTCCAGTAAAACTACCTCCCAATTCATATAATGTAAGATTAAAATTAGTCATATTATTATTAGTTACAGTAATGTTTTGGAATGCTGCAAAATATCGGTTTGAGCTGTCCAGATTCGGGCTTCCATTATAGCCGTAAACTGCCATTAGGTAATCCATACCTGTAGAAGTACCCATGACAGTCATATTATATCCTGAGGATCCGCTATTATTAGTGGATCGTACCCATCCTCCAAAATCTTGACCTCCTGGCTGGTTGCCAAAGGACAATAAGTTTATACCTCCAAAACTACCCAGCATAACTTTTCCATTTGAGTAAGGGTAAAGAATTATGCTAGAGATATTGACCTGATTGTTATTTGGATCAATGCCGGTGGCATTTATTGTAAAGTTACCAGTAATCTCTACTGGGATATCAGTTAGATTCAGTGTAAGTCCATATGTATTATTAGAATTTACATTGATAGTAAGATTAGTATTTGTTACTGATATGCTTCTTGGGGCCGCTCCTTTCTCTCCAGCCTGGTAATTACCCATTTTCATTACAGAAAGTGTATAATTTCTGCCACTGAGAATGTCTACGCTTATATTAGTTGTGGTATCCCCCCCTTGTTGTGTGGGGAAAAAATTAGTAATCATAAATCCATATTTAGAATCTACTAAAGAACCGCTGAAATTAACCATCGTTTCGGTTGAATTCGTATTATTATATCTCCTCGTGGCATTTATATATAACGTAGTTGCAGGGTAGAGCGTTACATTCATTTGACTAAATCGTTCAGCAAACATCTGTGCTGGGAATTGGGGGAGTGTAGGTCCCATATGTGTTATTGCACTAGAAGTACTATTTCTTAATTTAAATACAATCTGAAAGGAGTTGAATGGTGATGTTGTATTGAATCTTACGGTATAATCTCCACTGTTATTAGAAGTCGTACTATTACCTATATCTATTAAAGTACCCATTCCATTATCCATATACATAGAAATATTTGTATTGTTGACTCCAGTGCCATTGCTATATGTAATTCGTCCAGTTACGTTGTAGATTGTATTAGGAGCAAATGACACTGAAGTTAAAACCACTAAAAAAATCGAAAACAATAATAATATTTTTTTCATATCAAAATTCATAAGATACTCATCTCCATAGTAACATATTTCTGCCAAAACATGGCGGATATTTTTTCTAAGCCAATATATATATATATATATGTATATCTTTCTTTGAACTCCTAAATCTCTAAATATCCGTTAAGATAAGAATTCGATTCTGCCAGTTTCCTGATTATACAATGCAATAGAAATCATTCCCTTTTCACGAATTATCGCACTTTTTAATTTTAGTTGCTTGGAAATTTCATCTGCCACTTCTTTGCTGGTTGCGAGAATTACAATGTTTCCGTTATCTTTTACATTGTCAACATGACGTAGTGGAAAATTTATTGATTCTATTGCAGTCTGATCGATGCGCTTTCCTTTAATAGAAACTACAAAAATGTCATTTAATCCAGCATCTAAAATAACTCTTGGGTCAGTGAATGCTCCCAAATCTGTTGAAACGGCTACCACAATACTGTGGACTGATTGCACTGTTAAATCTTTTCCAGCGTTTCTTGCTGCGGCAATTCTAGCTATGGCACTTGACCTGAAGTCGGTAACAATTTCAGGTTCCTTGCCTTCACCAAGGTATTTGAAACAGTTATCTCCTTTGTTTTTAAAATCAAAAAGGCATGGTATGACTTTTATGCTTCGTTCTACGATTGTTCTATTTTTTTTCATTTTTGCTGCCTGGTTGAATGTATTGGCTTCGTAATCGTCATGGGCTAAATGTGAGTTATGGCTGATATCGACACCTTCAAGCAATTTGCCTGTGTACTGAGCTTCAGCTGTATACTTAGCAACATGTTGTTTCGCTTCCACAGCTCCGCAGTTGTTATGGCCTACGAATAAAATTTCTCCACCATTTTTAACCTTTTTTATCGTATCTTTTATTACTGCGGAATCTTGGTCGTAGATATTTCCCGCAATCTGAATCACGAGAATTCGTTGATTTATAAAATCTCTAAATAACGGGAATACGTTTCTGCCATCACCACATGCTATTATTACTACATCGTACTCTTTTGGTTTTTCTATTTTTTCATGATGCGATTGGTAACCGTGAATTTCTTCTACATATCGTTCATTGCCTTCAAGCAGAAGTTTTTTTGCCTGTTTCGCACTCAATACTTTTCTAAGGTGGTGTTCTGAAACATGCTCTCGTAATAACTGCCAGTCTCTATCAATTCTAACAATTTCTTTAGTTTTTTCTACTTCTCTAGATCGCCCTTTTGTTTCACTCCTATATACTAGCTGGTGAATCGCCATTACCATGCTTTCTGCTTCTTTGATTTTCTTTTCATTGACCCTGGTTTTCATTGCTTCATTTCTCAGATGTTTATGAAAATCAGTCACCGTAGTTTCTGGGGTTATTATAAAATCAGGATAATCTTCAGCGGCAATTTTGAGTATCTTAGCCTTATATTTTTTTAGAATGCTGTAAATTTTTATCGGAATATGCTGAGGAATTTCATTCATCATACTTAATCGTTGTTTTAAATTATAAATGCTACCTTTAGTGCACACAAGTAGTCTCTATTCTATTCAAAATAATTTTTACGTCGTTTAAAGGCGTTGGCAGATTTTATTTTCAAAACCTTTTTAAACTCTTACTATGAAATTGTTACGAATTGTATTAGAAATAGGCGTTGAAATGATACCCGATTTAAATATTTTCGGTCAGCCCATGCTGATTGTATCTGTAATCGTTTTTCTAGCAGGCGCATTTTTACCACTTTTTTTCTCAAGAAATTCACGCATTAGCTCAATTCTAGGATTTGGTCTTGGATTTGTTGGAAGTACTATTGCACTTATCGTTGGTATTTTTGCATTATTTGGAACGAATTCTGAGAGCATAGTTCTAGCACAGTTAGGTAATCAACTCGGTACACTTTCCCTATCCATTGACGCTCTTTCTGGTCTTTTCGTAACAATCATTTCATTCGTAGGACTTGCAGTTTCTATTTATTCTATAAGCTATGTAAAAGAATATGAGGAAAAAGGATACAGCATAGGTCGTTTTGCTTTCCTCTATAATATATTTCTGCTTTCAATGATTCTTGTTGTCACAGCTCAAAATGTTTTGTTATTTCTAGTACTTTGGGAAACCATGGCCATAAGCTCATTTTTCCTTGTTACCTATGAGCACAAAGAGGAAGGTGTGAAATCTGCAGGATTCAATTATCTTATTATAACTCACGTTGGAGCAGTTGCACTTACTATTATGTTTCTTATACTGGCAGGTGGTTCAGGATCTTTAGATTTTAGTTCATTCCACACTGCCAATTACTCATCAATGTTTGCAAGTGCTATCTTTATTCTTGCGCTCATAGGTTTCGGTTCCAAATGCGGTATCATACCACTTCACACCTGGCTGCCGCTTGCACATCCACGAGCACCAAGTAACGTATCTTCACTAATGTCTGGTGTAATGCTCAAAACTGCAATTTACGGTATCGTACGAGTACTTTTTGATTTCCTTGGAATTACGCGTGGAGGCTCGGAATTATGGTGGGCTCTTCTGATACTTGGATTAGGTATGTTTTCCGCAGTGCTGGGCGTGCTCTATTCTTTGCTTGAA
>JAUSHJ010000026.1 GCA_030648615.1 Microcaldota archaeon
TAGGAGTAAAAAATGCTAATATAATGGTTTTTGGCAAGAAAACTAAAGGTTTTCAAAATCCTTCTTATACTTTTATCAGAACGAATAATAAGGGAGTAGCGATATTTAATGCTCCCAATACCGTTGATTGCTATGATTACACTTTTATATACTGTCATGCTGGTTCTGGTTGCGGATTGCAAAGTTGTTTACAAGGTGCTTCTCTTACACCGGAGCAGCTTGCAATTATGCCTGCTCTGTTGATATTTAATCCTAATCCTCAGGTTCCTGCAGATGTTATGCCAACTATTGCTAAAATTACAAAATGTCCAGCTAAACCAAAAGAACAATTCAATGAACTTCCAGTATTTTGCCTTCCGCTTGGACTAATCATATCTTTTCTATTAGGTGCAATGTATCTTTCAGGAAGGAATCCTTTGCACATGTTCGATTTTTCCAGCCCTCGTTTACCTAAACCTTATAAGTATATGGCACATGGGAGAGGTGTTAGTTTTGATGTCGTTGCGCCCATAGCTTCTATTTATTCAGGCAGTCAGGAACAAAAGGCTTCTTTAGGTGATTTCGCCAAGGCAAATCCTCTTGTAGGTGCTGTAGGGAAAGCAGGTCATGGTGTCAAGCTTGTTGGTAAGGGTATTGGAGGTCTTTTAGGCTCGGATTCATTGCGTAAGGCATTTAAGAAAGAAGTATTCGGTACTCACATATCTGACAAAGGAAAACCAGTAATAAATAAAGGAACTCCAGGTGGTTTGGCGGGAATGGGCATTGCACTTCGTGGCATATTCCAGTCTTCCGAATCAAGAGCAGGAGGTCAACAGACTCTTATTTTACCTGGAGGGAGGCAAGTGCAGGTTGGTGGAGGTTCTGCACCACCAATTGCAGGTTCCATAGGAAGATTTTTGGAGTTTGGAGTTAGCCGTCTTACAATCGGTGCTTTCTTTGTAGACCTGCTTAGATCTTCATCAATTGGTGTGATATTTGGGATAGCAGGTATCGATTCACTGAGCAGAGCACTGATGCGTTCTACCTATGCTGATCAAGAGAAAAAAATAAAATCCAAGACACAAGAATTTGAAAATGGGAAACGGGTTGTTGCTGCAAACGGAAAAGAAATTGAGGTAAAAATCGTAAATAATGTCATGGTCATATCAGAAATTACAAAAAAAGATGGCAAAGAAATTATAACTCCAGTGGCAAACCCTGATGGGTATTCAAAAGAAATAAAACAGGCATGGAATGAGTACGCATCTGCAATAATTCCATTATCTAATAGTCTGGCGAACATTGCTTCAAAACTAGGTCCTCGTGAATTTGCTAAGATAGTTGGCAAGGAAAAAGATTTTGATGTTGCAATGGATAAGTATAAGGATGGTTGCAAGAGCTCATTGCCTGATGCAGAAAAACATCTGGATAAATTAGAATCTAAATATAACGACGCATTCAAAGTTGCAGCTTCAGATAAGAATATCAAAATTGCATTGGAAACAATAGGGATAACAAAAGATGGTATTGATCCAGAGAAGCTTGGTGCATTACAAAGAAGGGGAATTGTAGATTCTAATCTTAACATAAATCCTGATAAGTTAAATGCGTATATTGCTAAAACTTCAGATGCCAAGGCACTATCAGAAAATAGTGTTACTGATTTATCTAAACTAGCGAGGCAAAGCTATGCTCTTGCCGAAGTCAGAAGAAATGTGGACGAGTATCGTAATCCTACTGAACAGGGCATGATGCATCATGCATCTCAGATGAGTGGTGTCGGTGCATCAGTTGACAGTAACAGGGACTATAAAGGATATACTAGTTCACTCAATGAAAAAGAAGGTCTTGGAAAATTATTAGTTAGAATGAATTTGTTAGGCGTAGAACCTGAAAATGAAAAGAACAGCAACTTTGTTAAGAAATTCAATGGTAATGCTGATGATCTTTCAAAAGCACTGGTGGCAGAAGCAAAGAAATCAGGTGTAACACTTAGCAATGAAGATGCTCAGCGAGGTGCACAGATTATTTTAGTTGGTGCGAAAGCAGAAAAACAAAACATTGTTGTAGCAGAACATACAGCTGCTCTTGTTTTAATTGCAAAATTGCCAGATGATAGTCCACTGGCAAAAACACTTTCAGAAATATTGCAGGTAAACCACGAAAAAGGGTTATTAGTGAGTCAAAAAGAACTCCTGAATTCTGGCAGTACCGCCAATCTTGAGTTTTCTTCCCGTTTTGGCAATAATGAGGGTGCAATAGTTGCAGAGTTAAAACGTCTTGGCGGAAACGGAGTAGATGATGAATCTGCAAAAATCGCTGCCAGGATGATCGTGAAAGGTGCAGAAATAGAATCTTTACGATTAAGACCTTCAGAAACAACCGCCACTGCTAGTGGTTTCAGGTCAATGCTTGGCAATACTAATATGGATAATTTTGTCTATGCATACGCAATACAGGATAAAGAAAGGCAGAGCATGGTTGACCTGGGGGAAAAATTAACAAAGATACAGAACACTATGGCTGCTGAAGATCGTTTGCAAGAAAGAATTCAGAAATCAGCGGCATCACCAACAGATCAGATAGGTGGCATGACTCCTTCGCTTTTAGAAAAAGGAAGAGAACAAAATGAACTTATGAAAAAACATGAAGTTCAATTGGCAGAATTAAACGGATTCACTCCTGAGCAGGCAAATATAGCTCGCGAAGCATTGATAAGTAAATACGATATTACTAGAACACAGGCAGAAATTAAAGAAAAAACAGGAGAGTTGAAAGATATTATTAATGCATCAGGAATGAAAGTTGACGGTGCCAGAGAATTAGCATCTAATAATATTGATCTCGGAGAGAGATTTACTGCAAAACAGCAGAAAGACCTGGTTGTTGAACTTATCGGTCGTGGCATGGATGCTAAAGAGGCGAAAGTGGTTGCTGCAGTAATTATACACGAGAAGGAGATAGTGGGACTGAATAATTCTGTAACTGAAAGGGCTACAGAATTAAATTCTTTGATAAAAGGAAATCCCGCTGTTTTTAAAATGATAGATATTGATGATAAAAAAACATTCAAGTTGGCAGAGAAACTTGCTGATACACAGAATGTTATGTTAAACGAACTTAAGGAAAAAGGATTGGATGATAAATCTGCAAGAGTCGTATATACTATTATTACTACTCAGGCTAGTCTGGCAGAATCATTAGGTGAGAAACGGCAAAAGGAGGAACAGCTTGTTATTATAGAAAGAAATCAGCCTCAGAAAGTTCTGGATGCTATCGGTGATCCTAAGCTCATCAAGATTGCAGAAAATGCTCCTTCTTCTGAGCTTATAGATTTGATTAAGACAAGAGCAAAATTGACTGATGAACAAGCCAAAGTAGTTGCCGATGCACTTCCTGTTCAGGTTCAGATAAAATCAGCAGAAAGATCAATTGAACTTACAAGTGATAACTTATCTAATCTGACATATAGCTCTCGCTCTTCTTTTGAAAAAGTTGGTGGACTTACTACTGAAAATGTTCAAAATGCACGAAATTCTATGATTGATGAGCAAGCTAAGATAGATATCGGAGGAGTAGGTAATAGGACAACTCAAGAAAGGATGGTGGAAGCTGTCGCAAGGGATTTAAGAATGCAAAACCGTGATCTTACCGAAGAGGAGAGAAAGGGTGTTGCTCAGGTTTTTGTAGTGACCAATAAAATAAACGATTATACTGCAAAGCTTGATACGATGAATGAACAACTTGCGAAAGTTTTGCAGGAAGCTGCAAGAGCCGGTTCGAGTCCAGAGTATGCTAAAGAATCAGTTGCTCTTCAGAAAGGGATTGTAGTTATGCAGGCTTCTTTGGTAAAAGAAAGTGAGAATATTGCTTCACTTTCTGCACAATATGGCGATGCGTTAACTCGAGTAGGTGGCTCAAATACATTCAATCTCAATATCGCGGCAGCATCCAATAACGATGCCATTGCTATTTCAGTCAGACTTAAAGATTCGATAAAACCTCCGACTTTGGAGGAATCTAGGGAAGTTGCCAAGGTACTTGTAGGAAATGTGAATTCGATGGAAGCTGTTCGTACTTCTTTAGAAACAGCGCATGCAACTTACATAAATTTCGGAAGATCTGAAAAGGCGGTCGAATGTGCTAGTAAGAATATAGACATACCGCCTGCAGCTGCAGAAGCCATAATGAGAGATTTTGATACAAGTACTGCTATAATGGGCTCTATTGCAAGCGGAAACTTTAATCGTAATCTAATAGAACGTAATTGCTATGTTGTAGATACAAGTAAAACTAAACTGGATTCGAATACTCCAGTATTTGCAAGATCAATTGCTACTGGCGAAATATTTGTTACAATTGCAAATGATACGAAATATACAAATCCAAAAGAGTACCAGATATTTATAGATGAAAAGCAGGCTACGGAATTGGATGCCAGGAAGATGGAAAGGAGCACAGAGATTATCAGAACTCAAACTCCAGAATATTTAGAAGGAAAAGCAACAGAAGCGGTGAGCAACCGTTCTCCTAAATTAGGTGTGGAAGTGCATGCTGAAGAATACACTAAAACCAGATTAAGAGATGAAGTGAAAGAACTTACAGCTAAACTAGAAGATAGTATGATAATTAAACCATCATCAACATCTGAAAAAATCAATGTTTATTCGGCATCTTTAGCTTCACTTGGAGATCCTTTAAGTATGTATGATATTCATCTTGCGAAGACTACGAAAGAGCTAATAGATTATAAAAATCTTGAGATAGGACAATCCACTGCTTACGATCAAAATGCTTCTGCCATTGCCAGTAAGCAAGCGTTGAAGGGTTGGACGCAACTTGCTGATGCAAGAGAGGACGAAGAGCAAAAACGTATTACTGCAGCTGCAAAACTTTACGAATCAAGAGGATTAGGCGGACAGGAAAGAGTTGCTTCTTCTGATATTTTTTCTTCAGATTTACCTGATTTGGCAAAACAAAAAGATCGTTTGAGAAAGATAGATGAAAATATCGTCAAGAGCGAACGTGGCGATGATAGTGGCAGTGCTGGTGATGTTGGCATGCCGAAAGTTGGAAAACCAAAAATAATTCGTTCGGAAGATGTGCGGATAGATGAAACGCCAAAACCAAAACCCAAAGGAAAGAAAAAGGACTGGGCTCCGGACGATTTAGGTTGATCAAGTTAAAAATATTATACTCAGGAGTATTATACTTAAGAGTATAATTTTTTATCGAAGAGAAGTTAGAAATATTAGTGTTTAAGATCTATTATACTTGAAAGTATAATTTGGTCTTTTGGTGTAGTTATGGGATGGAGAAAACTCAAAGTTTTCGACAGAATAAATTTTAGGTGAAAATTTATGGGATTGAGGAAATTAGGGAAATTTCCGAAAGAATAAATTTTAGG
>JAUSHJ010000029.1 GCA_030648615.1 Microcaldota archaeon
GTGTGAAAGTATTAACTAATCAAGAACCGATCATTTCATCTAATTCATCAGTACAAAATAATACGACTAATAATTCGTCAGATCAAACAATAATTATAAGAAAGAAAGTTGATGTTTTTGTTAAGAATTCTGGTTATAAAATTTCATCTGATCCAACCGATTTTAGTGGAAAACCAATTTTTGCGCTTTTACATTTGACCGTTGGAACATACCTATCTTTCGAATGGAATGCAAGTAATTCATATGGCTATCCTATTCAAGGTTCAAATAATTGTCATACTGGAGTAAAAATAAATGGCGTTCGAGTAATTGATTTCTATGTGCAATTAAATACCGGAGTTACAATATCGTTTTCTAGCTTGGATAAAGGCTATGTATACCAAGTGACTCCAGAGTTGAAAGACTTCTCATTTTATGTAGAGTGCCCCAACGATGAGGATGTAAATTACGCTAACAACATCAAATTGTATGATAATCTCTATGCTTATTCATATCCCGAGTTTCCTAGAATAAAAAGTGTGTCAGATGATAAAGGTAGCTTCTCAGATAATACTGTTTCACGAATCTGTAATTTAGCGCTTAATAATAATTACATATCTAATGGGGAAACAAAAACTATATCTAACGGGGAGAATATTTCTATCTCCGTTAACCTGGATAGTGGTGGGAAAAACATCACTGGCAGAATGTATTATTATTGGGGAAATAAAAATTATATGGACTACGGAGACATTTGCACTTTCAATGAAATCCCCACATGTATCTTCCAAGTACCAGCTCATCTATCTGATCGTCTATCTGAAGGAGATTTATATGTTTATATTTCAATTGCAGAATTAGATGGGAATTATGGATACAACGTAGGATATCCATATTGTATTACTACGAACACTGCTGCGGGCATGAGCTCTGTAAAAGTTGTTAGTTCTGAGGATCATTATGGATTTGATTTTCTTAGAGCTGATGACATCATATTGCTCAGATACAAGGTATCATGATTTTATCTATGTTCGATTGAATTTCAATTTAAAACCAGGGTGCTTCCAAATGTCTACTGAAAAACAATGTAAAAAACAAGTCTGCTTCGAAGCTGTTGAACGTATTAAGTTGTTCTTTAGCGTTATTTTGGTGGCTGTACTGTTTGTAGCTGGCTGTACTGGTGTAAATAATCCCAAAACAGAGGTTTGTGAAAACCAACCTACTGGGTTTGATAAAGATGCTTGTTATTTTGATCTTGTCGATAATGGAAATTATTCGTCTTCAGATGAGGGCAATCAATATTGTAGTAAAATAAAAGACTGGCAACTAAGAAGTGTTTGCAGTGAGCTAGTCTATTATGGGTGAGGTGTTTCCAAATGCCTGTCAAAAAACAACACAACCAGAACCCTGAACTCAGGACTGAAAACCAGTATTTTAACGTCGGCAAAACCCAAGACTCAGAACCCAGGACTGCCGAAGGCTTGACGTGCGGTCTGAGTATCAACAATGTTTCGTGTCCTGGGTCTAGTGTCTCGACGGAAAAGGTATCGAGTTTTGAGTCTAGAACAGATATAGAAACACTCAAAAAGTTTCCCATGAGAAGAATAGCATGAGTAGAACCCTGATTTTTACTATCATATTAGGAATTATTCTGTTAGTTGGTTGTATAACTTCTACCAATAATACTTATTCAATAAAGAATGCAACCCAAGACAATTATGGAAATACGAAGTTGCAAAACACTTCAATAAATAATAGTTATCAAAATTCTTCATCTGATCTTCCAATATGTATTAGTGCAAGTGCTACAAACTGCAGAATAGTTGAGGGAATAACAAAACCTCTGGAAATTTCTGGAAATAAAAGTTTCGGATCACAAAATCCATGCGTTGGAAATGGTACGGTTAATCTAACGGTTTCTCCTATGAATCCTGATGATGTTGGTTTGGTAGTTCCTATGGGACTTATGGTTGGTGGCCATGTCACTCCGATCGATCACATGTATCTCCAACCGGTTATATTTCATTCGCAACCAGATACATACAACGTTTACGCAGATGCAGACGGGGTCATTGAAGGAATTGGTGTCGAATCATTGAATCCTGATAATAAATATCCGAAGATAAGATTAACAATTTTTCATACATGCAAGTTCTATTCTATCTACAATCTACTAACAAGTCTTTCTCCAAAAATTTTGAATATTACTGGCCCGTTAGGTCCAGGACAATATTATCAAAAACCAATTCAGGTAAAAGCAGGTGATCTGCTGGGTAAAATAGGTGGGCAGACTCTTGATTTAAGTGTTAATTATGACAAAGTAATTCTTCCAGGCTTTTTGGTACCAGAACATTACGAGGGCGAATCATGGAAGATTCACACTGTTGACCCATTTGATTATTTTTCTGAGCCGTGGCGCTCACAACTTCTTGCAAAAAATGTGCGTCAAGTTTCCCCCCGTGGCGGAAAAATAGATTATGATATTGATGGTAAGCTCGTTGGAAATTGGTTCGTTGAAGGAAGCGGAGGATTTCCTGCACAGTACGTTCCTGATTCTTGGAAAAATCATGCGAGTTTTGCTTACAATCATATAGATCCGGCACATATAATTATCTCATTTGGAAATTTTGATGGCCAGCCAAGGCAATTCAGTGTGGAAGATAATTCTCCTGATCCGAAAGATGTTTCAGTTTCAACAGGACTTGTGAAATACCAGCTGGTTGATACCGAGTATATTCTTTTGAATGGAGGTCGTTGGGATCATCTTTCATATGTAAATGATGTTCATGCGATAAGTGGGAATGATGTAAAAGGCGTTGCACTTGTTCAAATGATTTCCGATAGGAAACTAAAGGTTGAACTGTTCCCGAATCAAACCGATGCGAGTTTTGATGATAACGCAATAATTTATGAAAGATAAACGTTCCGAGTTTTGAGTCCAGAATGGGCATAGGCGAAAAGGCACAGTCGTAGGCAACGTAAGAATAAAAGAACCGTTCACGTTTGAATTAAGAGGAATTAATCGTTTTGATTTCAAAGAAAATAAAATTGAAACCCCAAGAATTTATCACGAAATTATCAAGTAGCAAATTTAGTAAGGGCACACGAGAAAATAACACACTTTAGGTGGTGTCAGTATTTATAGTTTCCAAATGCAAATCGTAATCCTTTTGTTGCAAATGGGTTATCAACTACTAAATCTTTAGTGAGAATGTAGGGAAAGAAAACTTGCATAGAGTAGTTATCTTTATGGTCCAGACAAATTCGAATTGCATCAATTTTGCTTTTTCCGGGAGGTGTTATGGTAACATTGGCAACTATTGCAGCTGCCTTTATTTTTTCTTTTCTAGCATCTTCTTTGAACGAATCGAGCATTATATCTACCAAGTTTTGTCCCAACGGAAATTCTTTCCCAGCATATGCACCAACATGTGCTATATCTCCGTCCTTCTTTATAACTCCTCCAAAAGGGTGGAATTCTCCATATTTACTCAGCATCTTCTTGGCAAAGTCTAGCATTTCATGTGTCAATTCGGCACGGAAACTCATGGTTTTAACCTTGGGAGGAAGTGCCGAATTTACACAACTTTGCCCTTCGGCCTTAATGAAACCACAGCCTTTAGGCTGTGGTGGCCGAATGGGCAAATCATTCATTAGATCTTCAGACTCTTGTTTAGGTGTCATATTAACCAACTTATAGCGTAATGTGTCATTTATATTAATAATTAAGTAGGATCCTCCACTTTCTTGTGCCCTTAGGCATAACGGTCAAAATTTCTTCTGAAAGAAGGTAAAAAAGAATAACAATTTCTGGCTTACACTTATAAATCGCACCAACTATAATATTTTTGAGTTGATTTTATGACAGTAATCGAAGATATGAATTGGAGATATGCAGTAAAAGTATTTGATTCGGCTAAAAAAGTCCCGCAAAAAGATCTTGATGAGCTTCTGGAAGTATTGAGATTATCACCATCCTCATTCGGTTTACAACCATGGAAATTCCTATTAATAACTGACAGTAAAATTCGTGCAGAATTAAGGAAAAACTCCTGGGATCAACCAAAAGTTACCGATGCTTCTCAACTTATTGTACTCTGTGCAAGAACGGATATGAACGAAGCATATGTGCACAAATTCGTTAAGTCTATTGCTGAAACTAGAGGTATTCCAGTAGATGCACTCAAGGATTATCAAGGTATGATGCTTGGTTCCGTAACTGGAAGATCACAGGAAGATCTTCTTAATTGGTCCAAGAAACAAGTATACATCTCTCTCGGTACTCTACTTACAGCATGTGCAGTTAAACGTATAGATGCCTGTCCAATGGAAGGTTTTGATGCTACTGCCTATGATAAGATACTTGGTTTGGCTCAGAAAGGACTTACTGCAACTGTAGTTTGCGCAGTTGGTTATCGTGGTGCAGATGAAGCTGCAAAAGATAAGAAAGTCAGATTTCCAAAATCTGAAGTTATTACGGAAATCTAGTCAGGTGTTAGTATTTGAAATTCGGAGATAACCAAATCGCAGGAACACTTTTCATCCTAGGTTCACTGCAATTCATACTCTGCATGTTAATTGCAGAATCTATTTATCCTGGTTACAGCGTTTCGAAAAACTTTATAAGTGATCTTGGTGTCGGACCAACCGCACCGTTATTCAATTCATCGATAATTCTATTCGGCATTTCATTACTGGCATCAAGTTTTTTTATAAATCGTTTGTTCAAATATCTGCCGGTAACTATCTTACTATTGGTAACTAGTCTTGGAGTAATTGGTGTAGGTATATTCCCAGAAAATATAAAACTGTGGCATTTTATTGCCTCGTTTATTGCATTTTTCTTTGGAGCTACTGTTGCAATCGTTACATATAAACTTGAGAAGCCACCACTGTCTTACCTATCTGTAGTTCTAGGTTTGATTTCTTTAGCCTCTCTGGTTTTGTTTGTTTCTGGTATTCATCTAGGTCTCGGAATAGGTGGAATAGAAAGAATGATTGCATACCCAACTTTACTCTGGGCAATTGCATTTGGCGGATATCTTATAAGCTGTCAGAACTAGTTATTTTGGGTTTGGATAAACTAAAACAAATTCTTATTATTTCAAGTAAAATTGTAATTGCTGCTATTACAAGAAATGAACCTGAGTACAAATCTATTTTTCCATCCAAGAAATCTAACCCTATTTTGTATGCGTGCAAAATTATTACTGGATATGCGAGATATACTAGTTTATGTAATGAAAACCAAGTTTTCCCAAGTTTCCTTACTGCATAATCTGTTGATGTAATAAATAATAAAAAAAGTATGGTTAGCGAAATAGATCCAAACAATAAAAATATATTTGCAGACGCGTATGTGGACAATATGTTAATGTCACCTGCAAAATTAACAAAAAATTGTATCGATGAGTGAAATAAAGCAAATATAAATGCACTTACACCCAATGCTCTTCTTGCCATTAGAAAGGTTGTGTTTAATTCAAATTTTGGCCAAATAACTCTTATGGGCGTAACAATAAGTGCAAGACTTAGGAATGAAAATGCTAAATATCCGAAAGCATTAGACATGTCTGTGGTCATAGTCCCTTCTTTGGAATAGACTAACCATGTGGCAACTACTAATAGAAATGCAATTACATAAATCAGTATTCTGGCTTTCTTAACCAACTTCATATTGATATCTTTGAGTGTCATTAAAATCAATCTAAGAATGCAACTATAAATTTAAATATTTTTACTATACCTAGATGAATAAGATTATCATGAAAAACACAACTAAAGAGTACTGGGTAGATACAGATAAAACAAAAGAGGAATTAATACGTTTATATTTGCTAAAAAATTCAGATGCATTACGTCTAACACGGATGGAACAAACCACTTTAGGTTTGTTCTACATAAAAAAACTGGTAGAAGATGACGATCCTTTCTTTTTAGCTGTAGTAAAAAATCTTGAAAAAGATTTTCTAAAGAAAGTTATAAACAATAAACGATTCAATGATTTACCGCAAGGCAAAAACAGCAAATATCAACACTACTTTTACAAATTATCTGCGAATATTAAAAAAATGTTAGATAAAGAGACGTTATTCTGGTGGGTGATGCCACCTAAAAATGATAGTTTCTACGGATTCGAAGATCCTTCATTCTACAAAAAAGGAAAGATGATAGGTTCAATAATAAGTCATGAAATGTATGTTGCATTATACCTTAGCGTAAAGGAGAAGATCGCCTTAGAAAATAAAGATTTTATATTTTACCAAGAAAAGTAGGTTACTCAAAAAGATTAGAATTACTAAACTCTAATTTTGGAAAACATGTAGCTTCCGAATGCAATGGAAAGTATTGTTACAATGCTAAGGATTCCTAAATCTGTGAATAATCCAAAGTGTGCTCCACCAACTAAGGTTCCCCTTAGTCCATCAACACCGTAGGATAGTGGATTTATAGCAGCTATTGCTGCAACTGCTGGCGGTAGCCCTTGCATCGGAAATAATGCACCGGAAAGGAAAAACGTAGGCATTACAAGAAAATTCATAATTAGTTGAAATCCTTGCATATCATCTAGCATCGATGCCAGCGCAGTTCCCAAGGCCGTGAAAAATATCGCAATCAAAGCTGCAAAAACTATTGCTACTGGTAAAAGAGAAAGTTCAGGTCTAAATCCTATCAATAAGGAAAGTAAAAATACCAATACTCCTTGGAAAATTGCAACAGTAGCTCCACCCAGAGTTCTGCCAAGCATTATCTCAAAACGTGAAACTGGAGCAACTAGAGTTTCCTTTAGAAAACCAAATTGTTTATCCCAAATAACTTCTATACCTGAGAAAACTGCTGTAAAAAGTATACCCATGGCTATAATTCCTGGAGCTAGGAATTGAATATAATTGCCGCCTCCAGCTTTTTCAAATATCGGTCCGAAACCAAAACCAAGTGCAACTAAAAATAACAATGGCTGTCCAAGTGACCCAACAATTCGTGCTCGTGAACGAAAATATCTTTTTATCTGTCTAAGCCACAAAATGTAAATCGCATTCATATTATTTCCTCGTCCACATCCTTCTTTGAAGTCTCATACCATCTACAGAATTAGCTTCCTCCTCTCTGATCTCATGGCCGGTTATTGCTATGAAAGCATCTTCAAGATTTTCTGATCCAGTTTTTTTCACCAGTTCATCCGGAGTTCCCTGGATAATTATTTTCCCCTTATCTATTATTGCAATTTCTGTGGCAGATTTTTCAGCTTCTGCCATATAGTGAGTAGTAAAAAATACAGTTGTTTCTTCTTCCTGATTAAGTTTCTTTATGTAATTCCACACATGGTTTCTGGTTTGAGGATCGAGTCCCAATGTAGGTTCATCTAGAAATAATATTTTAGGGTGGTGGAGAAAGCCGCGTGCAATTTCTAATCTTCTTTTCATTCCACCAGAAAAATTCCTTACCAATTCATCTTTTCTATCCCATAATTCCACGAATTTCATAAGTTGTTCTATTCTAGGTTTAAGTATACTATTTGGTACTTTATAGAGTACTCCATGGATCTCCATATTTTCATATGCAGTTAACTCGTCATCAACGCTTGGGTCCTGGAAAACTATACCAAAAGTTTTTCGTACTTCGTTTGATTGGGTTCTTGGATTAAATCCATTCAGAAGCATTTCTCCGCTTGTCTGATCCATTAGCGTGGTCAACATTTTGATCGTAGTTGTCTTTCCAGCTCCGTTTGGACCAAGAAATGCGAATATGCTGCCCTTCTTAACAGTGAATGAGATATTATCTACTGCAGTGAACTGACCAAATTTTTTTGTCAGGTTTTTTACCTCTATGGAAAACATAGTTAGTTCATTCCAAGTTATCTTTATAAAGAAATTCCTAAATTTTGCTTCATGTTTTAAAACATAATATACGAAACATCATCATGGCAGGACCAACACCAGTAGCGTTTACTACTAAGGAAGAATTTCTAAAACAATTACTTTCTAGTTTGTCATATGATTCTTCTGTAATTCAAGTCTTTAAGGAATTTGAAAAGAAAAAACCCACCATAGATCAAAAATTGGAGTTTGTCAAGTTAGTTAAAATAATTAGTAATAATAGCATTGATGATCATACACTAATTCAGTTGAAAAATATTGTTAAGCATTTAAGTTTTAAACCAGAAATGATCGGGAAATTTCAGTTTATTTTTGTAAATGCACAAGATTCCCACGATTCATTCAACGAGTTTCATGCAAGAAGCAATGATGTCCTGTCTGCCATAGGCAGTTTGTTCGAAAACCCAAATTTTAAATCAGAAATGCTAACCGAACAGTTCATAGCAAAATTATTAGATACGATAAAACTTCTTTCCAGAGATAATCGGAGAGATGACAGAGATATAGATGTATTTTCTAAACTCAACCAAATCTTGGTGAATGAGAGATTTAATCCTGAGAAAATTGATCTGATTTTGTTCGTTGCACAAAATGGCGGTATAAAATCACTGGGTGCATTGAAGGTATTGATAGTAGAAAGTCCTGCTTTTAAATCAGAGATGCTCGATGCTTCTTTTGTTGAAAAATTATGTGCAGCTGTTAAATTTACTAAGGACATCGGCGGACGTATTTTTCAGTTTGTTCTGATTAATCCTAATTTTAGAGTAGAAATGCTAAATGAGAGTTTTCTTGTGGAACTGCGTAAGTTGGCTAAGAATGTACTGTCTGGTTTAGATAGAAATGAGGCGCCAGATAATTACGATAAATTGGGTGTAGTATTAGCTGCCAATGAAAACCTTTGGCTTATCCAAAGCGTAAATGCGCATTATTCAGAAGGTAAAAAATTAGCAAATGAACTTTCCCACAATTCATTCAACGCGTTTCATGCTTATCGTGATCCTTTAATGTACATGAATTTTGCCTATGCTATTGCAACCATTGGTGAATCTAAAACGCGCGAGCTGTATGCTAAGCTAGGTATAGAATACTTTATGAGATACAAGCCAGAAACTTTGGAGATTGTTTATACCAATCTGACTTCTTCAAAGGAGAATCAGAAACCCGTGTTACTCGTAGCGTTTAATAAGAATGATCACAACGGTGCATTTTATTTCGAAGGCATGCGCCTAAAAGATCTTGGAAAATATTATCGTTTATTTATTGTTGAGGTTGATTCTGAAAAAGATTTCTATGGAAAAGTCAGTAATCTTTCAAGTACTTTTGGAAAAATAAATACTTTGGTAATCGGAGGTCACGGAAAACCTGATCTAATAAAGCTAGGCAAAACTAAGGAAGAAGGGGGAAAACTTACAAAAGACGAGGCCTATCTAAATTTAACTGATGAGGAAGATATGCAAAGTATTCGTAGGTATTTAGTTAGTGCACCAACAGTAATCCTGGTTTCCTGTTCTACCGGCGAAAACCAAAAATCAATCGGTGCACTGTTATCAAGAGTCTGGGACGCACGTTTGTATGCTCCATCTTCACCGAGTTTACAAACTTTCTATGATTTGAATCGGGAAGGAAAAATAACCGGGGTATCATACAATGTAGTATCTCCAGATCCAATGTTTATGGTTTTAGGTCTGGGCGATTCCCACACTGAGATAAACGAGTTTCTAAAAGGAGTTAAAATAAAAAAAGTAAAATAACTAGAGTAAGATGCACTAGTTTATTCCTCTTCAGCAAACTTCTTTATTGCTTCAAAGTTTTCTACAATTAGTTTTGCCTTTCCCTTGCCGAAACTAAACGCGTACTGGTCATTTTCATCTCTTTTTAGTATGATTAATTTATTTCCTTTATATTCTCCATAATCTACAATTGCCATTTTATCACCTATCTAATAGTGGAAACAAAAGAAATAAAACTAGCTACTTTTTTCGCAAGGCTCTGTTAAAGGTTGTGCAGATGGTATCATGTCCC
Source organism: Microcaldota archaeon (assembly GCA_030648615.1). Classification (GTDB taxonomy): domain Archaea; phylum Micrarchaeota; class Micrarchaeia; order Anstonellales; family Bilamarchaeaceae; genus JAUSHJ01. The sequence goes on from JAUSHJ010000029.1 coordinate 9,879, forward strand.
GAAACTTTAATCTTATTGCACTTTCAGTTAAACTAAGTAATGAATCTAAAATTTTAGCACCTCGAAATAATTCTGCTAAACTTTCCATATATACACTTTCAACTTCATCTCTATCCCTTTTTAAAACTCTAGCTAGCTTTTCTATATCTGTAGTTATTTGCCTTCTATTTCTTTCAGTAAATGCTTCAAAAGTTGGTTTGGTTGCGAGTGTCATAATCAATCATTGAAACTACGGCTTCTTGTTTCTAATATAATAAAAAAAGAAACAAAACCCGTCACTTTCGTGCCAGGGCTTCAGTAAGAAGTTGTACTCCCCAACCTGTCGCATACTTTGCGCCTCTAAAGCGTGGGTCTTCTGCAAGTGCTCCGTCCGCTGTCATCACTGGAGCCATATCCAAACCAGCGTAAGGTACTTCTACCTCTTTTCCTTTACTATTGGTATGATGTGCAAACGCTTTTAGGAATGCCTGTGCTGTCAAGTGTCCTCCAGGTCTTGGGCCAAGATTCAATAAATCTGCAGGTCCGCCTTTGCCTAATACTCCGGTTAAGAATGGATGGTCCATAAAAAATGGCTGGATTTTTTCACCTGTAACCTCTCCTGCTCTGAGATACAATTCTCTAAGTTTATCATCGGTAGTCATTAGTCCCGCTCTCATACCTTCTCCACAAGCAAGTATGCATGCACCTGTTAATGTAGACAATGTAGTTATTGACCTCGGTCTTAGTTCTGAACCAACGCTTACTCCATCTCCCATCACTAGTCTTCCTTCTGCATCGGTATTCATTATTTGGACGGTTCTATCGCCGATCTTTGCTATCGCAGTTGGCATTACAGCCTCTGGTCCTACTGCATTTTGAGCTATACACAATAATCCAAGTACATTGCCGCCAACACTAAGTTTTGCTGCAGCGGCAATTGCACCAGCTACTGAAGCTGAACCTTGCATATCCATATGCATCCCATTCATGTGTTCTGAAGGCGTTTTGAGCGAGTAACCACCAGTATCAAATACAATTCCTTTCCCTACTAATACATCTAAAGGTGCTTTTTCATCGGTGAATCTTCCTAAAATTACCATTGCTCCAGGTACTGCAGCTCCCCTTCCTACAGTATATATTCCACCTCTTCCCATTTCGAGAAGTTGCTCCGGTGTTAAAATTCCAAACTGTAACTCGTATTTCCATGCAAGTAATTGCAATAAACTTACATATCTTCCAGTATTCAATTCATTCGAAGGCATATCTGTAAGGTATCTTGAGGTGTTCTGACAGTCAGCTCGTATTAATCCTCGTTCTATCGCATCAAATATACCTGGTTCAGGCATCATCAAAGTTAGTGAATTGACTTGGGTCGGTTCTTCATTTTTTGGCGTACCTATTTTTCTATTAAATCTATATGAAGCTAAACCCGCACCCAATACGATATTTTCAGCAGTTTCTGCTAATTTTCTTTCAAGTGTTGGTAGAAGTATATCTACTTCTGCACTTTTCAATTCTTCAGCAGTTCTGACTGCAACAGCTCCAAATTTTCTCGCTGCTTCTGCGTCAAATTTGTTTTTCGGTCCTAATCCGACATATACGAAATAACACTTTGGTTCATCACGTCCGTACAATATTCTTCTTCCATGTCTGCCTAGTACGTAATCTACATCGTAAACAATTGTTCGTTGTCCTGGTTTTCCTTCGAATTGTGGACCTATTTTCGCCTTTACTCTATCATCTACATCCTCTTGGAATACGCCTAATATCTTTACTTTACTATTGCTACTACTAGAATTTCCAACGTTTGTTATTGTTGGTTTAAGAATTATATCAGCATGTCTTTCCAGTTCTTTTGCAATTCCTGGTTTCGATGAAGGTACAGCCAAATTTCTTACTAATCTGCTTTTCATAAAATTAGTCATCTCATCATCTCCATTTTATCTTTATACCGGAGATATTTGTCAGCCGTGCATGACAAAAACATCTCCATTTTGTTTAGTTCTATATCAGAATTAGTGATAACCTATGTTGAGTAATCTTTAAAATACTATTTTATATTATTTGTCAAACTAATTGGAGATCTATTAATCGTTTACAAATCACAAATCAGTACCATGGTAGTATTATTCTACTTCTTGTCCTGAGGAGTAGTTTGACGGATGGAAATCTCTAGATTTATAAATCAATAGTCAGACTATCTATAATGAAAAAATTCTTTGTACTTATATTATTAACAGTTTTAATGCTAGGTTGCACTGCGCCTGGAACTGATCAGAAAAATGAAACAAAAAAGGTTGACGTTATGAATGAAATAACAATAAAACAAGGAGATATTGTTCAGGTAGACTATGTTGGAACATTCGAGAACGGAACATTATTTGATACTAGTATAAAAGAAGAAGCAGCCAGGGCTGGTCTTACTCTTAGAGATAACTATGCTCCACTTACACTTACGGTAGGGGAACATCAGGTCATAAAAGGTTTTGAGGACGGAGTAATAGGCATGAAGTTAGGTCAGGAAAAAATAATTATTATAAAATCAGCGGATGCTTACGGCACATTTAATCCAACTGCAATGGTTAACATTTCCAGAGACAAATTAGATCTTTCTGGGGATCAGATAACTGTTGGATCACAATTACAAGCGTCCAACGGTGCAATCGGAGTAGTTACTGCATTAGATAATGCCACCATAACCATCGATTTTAATCACCCTCTTGCAGGCAAGACCTTAATATTTAGAATAATTATAAGAAAAATAAATTAATTTGTTGGGAAATTCCATGGTGGAATTAAATTCTGATCATAAAACTATTGTAAAGGGTACTTTTTGGGGGATAGCGGGTGCCACAGCTCTTAAATTAATTTCTTTTGTTTATACTATAATTATAGCTAGATTTTTTCTTCCAGAACAAGTTGGGACATTCTATTTGTCTTTAAGTTTAATGTATCTTATAGCAATATTTGGAGATCTTGGTATTGGCAATGCTATGGGTCGTTTTGTTCCATATTTCATGGGAAAAGGTGAAAAACAAAAGGTGTTCTCACTTCTCAAGGCATCCTATCTGTATACTGCCATACTAAGTGCCATTCTTTCAATCGGTCTGTTTATTTCAGCTGGATTTCTAGCAGTTTATTTTAAGAATCCGGATCTTGAACGAGCAGTGCAATATATATCTATATTTCTTTTTATTAATCCTTTTTTTGGGATTAATAGTGCATTTATAAACGGATTAAAAAAATTCAGGGAAAATCAATTTATCTTTAACCTCCAAAATTTGCTTAAATTGATCATTTTGTTGCTAATGTTTTTCTATTTGGGTTCCAACGAAGCAGTTATTCCAATTTCTTTTATAGTATCATTTGTGATTGCTACATTAATTTCATTTATATTCATTAAAAAAGCTAATGATGAACTAGACATCAAAGAAACTCATCTGTCATTTAAGGAACAATTTACACTTCTTTCGGAAATTATTCCATTTGGTTTAACAGTATCTCTTATAGCTTCTTTTTGGGTCATAGCTACATATGTAGATCGCATTCTTCTTGGTATATATTTGCCAGCTCAAGATGCCGCAGTTAATATATCTATATATACGATCGCCATAGCTCTTTCTGGCATTGTTACGGTATTTGCAGGTGCTTTAGGCGGTATTATTGGTCCTATTATATCAGAACTTTTTGGTAAAGGATCCCATGACCAAATGAAAAAGGTATCATCATCAACTCTTCGTTGGATGGTATTTCTAAGCGCTCCTACTGCAATCACGCTTCTTATTTTTCCAGGTGAAATGTTAACTATGTTTTATGGAACTGCCTATGCATCTGGCGCAATTGTACTTTCAATGTTTACTGTTGCCACACTAATGCGTATGCTCGGTAACATACAAACCACGATACTCACTTCATATAATTTATTGAAAGTTGAATTATCCGCTTCTGTAATATCTACGATCATAAATATTATCATATGTATATTTCTCATACCCAAATATGGTATATCTGGAGCAGCAGTCGCATTTATCATTTCATCATTTACCATTACTATTCTGATGAATTATTATTGTAAAAAACTTGCAGGTTTCGGATTTTCTAAAGAGATTATTAAACCATTGGCAGCAGGAGTTATGGCATTTATATTTTTCTTTTATTTGAAAGCTTATTTCATAGCTATACTTTCTTCAGCATCTCCAATTCCATCAGTTGAAAACGAAATCCTACAATTAATTTTTCAAAAAGTTTATAAACTTGCAGTGTTGGGAGTTATTTTTATATTTATTTCAATGGTTTATATTCTATCTCTCATTGTAATTGGTGGAGTTCATAGTGAAGACAAAGAACTTACAACTGTTATCTTTAAGAGAATACAAACTACTCTTGGGCTTTACAAGGGTTCTAGTTAATTGGTTTTTCAAATGTCTCTAACTGCTTGTCAACGTTGTAATAAATGTTGTACTAGTTTTGGTGTTTGTCTTACTATATTTGATATAATAAGAATTTGTAACGAAACAGGAAAAAATCCAGCGGAATTCATAGTTTTAATTGATGACTATCAGCCAAGAGAAAGAACAGAATCTGCGGTAAAAATAAACAGGGAAATGAAAATTCTTGTTTTGAAGCATAGTGAAACGCGAGTTTGTAGTTTTTTTAAGAATGGTGGCTGCTCTATCTACGATTTTCGACCGTATCTTTGCAGGACCTATCCATTTGTTCTAAAAAATGGATTGCTTAGTGATGTGCAGAATCGAGCTTGCGAAGCTCTTTGGTATCCAAAAGGAGAAAATAAAGAAAAATATCTGAAAGATCTTGCTATTTACTATGGTCAAATCGATTATTATAAAAAAATAGTTGATGAATGGAATGCAAAACATGTTGGCACATTGGAAGATTTTCTTTCATTTGCTATTAAAACCGTTGAAAAACAGAAGTAGCTTTATATTTTTTCCCTGACTAATTCAATTGATGAACGGAAAAAATGGCAATGGTCATTACGAAAAACAAAAATTGAAGTTTCTATTTGTATCAATTGAGGGTCTGATTGGTGATTTAGCGTGGCAGATAAAAAAAGAAGGCCACGAAGTTAAATACTATATACAAGATAAACCAGAGAAAAATGTCTGTGATGGTTTTGTAGATAAGTGTGATGACTGGAAAGCAGAAGTTGATTGGAGTGACATAATCATTTTTGACGATATAGGTTTCGGTGAAGAAGCTGAAAAATTAAGAAAACAAGGCAAGCCAGTTGTGGGCGGTGCAGTCTACACAGATAAGCTTGAAGATGACCGAGAGTTTGGCCAGGCAGAAATGAAATCCTGCGGTATAAATATAATCCCAAGATGGAATTTCACTGATTTTGATGCAGCAATAAAATTTATAAGAGAAAATCAAGATCGATATGTAATAAAACCAAGCGGCAAGGCTCAAAACGAAAAGGAACTCTTATTTGTAGGCCAGGAAGAAGACGGTAATGATATATTGGAAATGTTAGCGCGCTACAAGAAAAACTGGGGAGTTAAAATCAAGGAATTTCAGATACAAAAATATGTTTCTGGTGTAGAAATTGCAGTAGGTGCGTTCTTCAACGGCGAAACATTTGTCGGTCCTATAAATGTTAATTTCGAACACAAAAAAATGTTTCCGGGTGATATAGGTCCTAATACTGGAGAAATGGGGACACTTATGTACTTCTCCAACGAGAACCCAATATTCGATGCTACTCTTGTAAAAATGAAGGAGAAGCTTGCAGCATGTGGGTATGTTGGTTATATTGATATCAACTGCATTGTCAATTCCAGAGGGATATATCCACTAGAATCTACCAGTCGTTTCGGTTATCCGTGGTTAAGCATAGCTATGGAAGGTGTACTTAGTGAGTGGGGCACATTTCTATATGGTATAGCAAAAAAAGAAACACCCGAACTAAGGACTAAGCGAGGTTTTCAGGTAGGTGTCGTAGTAGCTGTACCTCCATTCCCATTCCATGATCCAGATTCATTCAGAAAATATTCAGAAGATGCAACAATAATATTCAAAAAACCAAATTACGAAGGTATTCACCTTGCTGATGTAAAACTTGTTGAAGGAGATTGGCGTTTGGGCGGACAGAGTGGTTATGCATTAGTAGTTACTGGATC
>JAUSHJ010000047.1 GCA_030648615.1 Microcaldota archaeon
TATACTTTTTGACAGAGACAGATTTGAATTGAGCAATTTCAATAGACAAATGTTGGCAAATGATTACGGAGTAGATGTCCCTAAAGTTGAAATTGCTGTTGCCCATGCAAGAGCAATAAACAAGGATGCTAAAATTGAAAATTATTACAAGATGTTCGAGGATGCCGATAGCGATAAGATAGAAAATTGTGAAGTAGTAATAGATTGCACTGACAATGTTGAATCACATTTATTGATAGCAACAGTTTGTAGGAAACTGAAGAAACCGATGATATTGTGCACTGCCAGCTTTGCCGTTGGCATGGTAACAGTTATTGAGAAAACTGATCTGGCAAAGATGTTTCAACTGCCGAAGAATAAACAACTATTGAAGAAGTATAATACGTGTACAAGTGTATTATCTACTGCAACTGCAGTTTCTGGTAGTCTTGCAGCACAGCAAGCGATAAATTTTATTTTAAAGAGGAATTCCATCAAGGCACCTGAGGTTTTATTCTTTGATTTATTTGCAAAAGAACCGTTTTATATTAAGAAGTTAAAATGATTGCCAGAAGCTAGAATGACTGGTAGAGGCTAGATGGTAGAATTGATTCTAGCGTGAACGTAGCGAACTTCTAGCTTCTACCGCGAATTTTATTTCGCTGCCAGCTTCTAGCCAATCTTATAAATACTGAAGTCGATTATTGCATATGAATACAATAACTATTGAACCTTGTGCAAGCGCAAAAGCATTTGACATCGTGATTAAAGATAAAAAAATAGATATTAGGAAAGCAGAGAAAATTATAGATAAAATTGGCAGAGTAGCTGCTGCCACTGAAGTCGTATTACTCGGAACGCTAGACGCTAAACCCGTGACAGTGTATGCCAGTGGAAGGGTAATGATAAAAGAGTGTACTAGAAAAGAAGCAGATAAAATAGGGAATAAATTAATTGATGCACTAGAAAAAGGAAAGGCGATATTATGAAGATTGACTTCCGTTTGTCCTCATTGCCAAAAAAATCGGACAAATCAGTCAATCTGAAGATTGACTTCCACTGTCACACAAATCATTCCCCCGATTCCATAATAGTACCACGTGAATTAGCAGCAAAGGCAAAAAAACTAGGCATAATTCCTGCAATTACCGATCATAATTCAATAGCAGTACACAAGGAACTAAGAAAACTAAAAATGCAATTTATCCCTTCGGAAGAGATACGTACTAATAAAGGAGATTTGATTGGACTTTATTTGAACGAAATAATCCCTAAATATACTCCTTTCTTGGAAGCAATTGATAGCATAAAAGAGCAAGGCGGCATTAGTTACTTGCCACACATGTATGATAAGACCAGGCATGGTGTTGGCATTACTGAACTAGCTAAGAAAGTAGATATTATTGAGATATTTAACGCTCGTTGCCCATTCCAAAAGTATAATGATATGGCAATGGAATTTGCCAATAAAAATAAGAAGATTTTTGGTGTAGGCGGAGATAATCATTTCCTGTTTGAATTTGGAAATAACTGGGTTGACGTTCCTAATTTTGATTTGAATAATCCTAAGGAACTAGTCAAGGCACTAAAATCCAAGCAAGCAAAAATGCATACTAGAAAAGCACCTATTTTTGTGAGAGGATCAACACTTGTTGTAAAGTTTGCGAAGAAATTTTTTCAAGGATTAACTCCCTAACAGACCATAAAAATTTAATACCAAATAAAACAAAAACAGGTATAAAAATTAAATAAATGCCATAAGGCAGACTATGAACTTCTGAATCAGTAATGGAATTTTGAATCGCATATGTTGTTTCTAAAAAAAGTACATAACTCAAAACTACAGTGCAAATAATGGAGCTACTAAGAAGCATATAGACAATTTTCATATCTTTTGATGATAATTTCTTCCCCTTCTCAGTAATACTATAATATTTCCACTTTCTACCTCCTTCGGTTTTAATAATCAAACCTATGCTTTCTAATTTTCTTAGATGTGTATTCATATTAGTTTTTGATGTCTTTAGGTTAATGGATAATTCGCTAAGTGTAAATGGCCTTTTTGTAAGCTCTTTTAGAGTTGTTTTTCTTATTTCATTATTTAATATTTGAGCAGTCTCTTTATCTATAAAATTATGCATAACATAAGAGTCTATTTTTACAGTTTATAAATATTGGGATTTTGTTCTATTTAATTAGCATAATTTAGATTAGTTGATATTTTTGCTGGCACTATAATGAATGATGAACAAAAAGGAGTTGGAAAAATGAAAAAAATCTTACCGTTATTAGTAATTGTCCTTGCCTTAGGAATAGGAATTTGGGGAGCTTATAATATTTTCCTTCTTGGCATGGAAATTTTTGGAAAATGCTTCCCCACAATATGCATAGACAACAAAAATTCCTATGACTTTGCAGTATTGCAACCGGAGTATATTGCGTTCAATGAAACGTACCCTAGTTCTATCTTTACTTACGGAGGAGATGAAAGAAATGGCATTGTAATAATAAGCAATGAAAAAGCTAGACTGAAATTCTATTTGATGAGTCAGGGAAATATAGAATTAGGTGGGATAGACTTAACTTGCTTGAATACCGGGACGACTTATACTAATGGTGGAACTGCAAAGAATGAAACATTTGTTGCATTGATAGAAAATAGAACTTGTGGCTAGACTATTTCTCCCCAAAATGATGTTCGTATACCTTTCTCGGCTCATTGCTGACAAATATTACTATTATTCTTAGGATTAAAGCTGCTATTGCAAGATAAAAGAATACCAAACCGTATGGCCTAACGTCAAATCCTTTATCTGGCTTTGTTTCTATCAATAAGAAATGAAGAATGATAAAAAGCAGACCAAAATATCCAAACGTCTGAATTGCTTTCCAGGTTTTATAACCAAGTTTTTCCATCATTGTTTTGTTGGATGTTGCACTCATTACTATGAAAACAATTGTCCCTAGCACTCCAAAAATTAAAGCCAGTGATTTCTCATTTTGAAGCAACAGAATTGATACGTCTAAATTATAGAAAGCCATTGCAGAATATGCACCGTGAACTATGCCAAGGACAAAACCTGCAAGACCAACTGGTTTTCTGAAGTATAGGTATTTCGCAAATAAGTTAGGCCAGAAACGAGATAACGGACCTAGAATAAAAGAAATAGCAATGAGACCTATTGCTGCAAGTGCGAATACCTTGTTTATTTCTCTGAGAGATTTGTTAAAATCTTCAAAAGATAAAACTTTCACGAGAGTTTCAAAAACCAGAGACTTTGAAGTTTTATCGTAGGCTGTATAAAATAGAAATAGTGACACCACAATAAGTAAGATAAAAATATAGGGAAGAACGTTGTTCGATTTTTCTACTGTTGTTTGCGCGATGATCTTGTCAACTATTTTCTTTTTAGCCATGTGAACAATAATGCACGGAAGATTAAAAAATCAGAACCATTTGTCCAGTTTACTCTGATTTCCTTTCTCATCAAACGATTTATGCATTCGCTCAATTGTGCCGACTATCCGTTCTTCGCTGAAGTCATGATCTCTAACTAGTATCCTATCAACATCTTCCTTGGATATTTTGCCCCAGACTAATTTCTCTTTTAATTCTACATAGGGAGGATTAAGGAAGAAATCTAAAACATCCTGTGGGTCTGCTTCAAACGTATATTTGTACTTATCTGCCACGTAGAGCATTACTTTGTCCAGAGTCTTATGCTCTTTCAAAATTTTCAATGCGGTCTTAGGGCCAACACCTTTTACACCTTCATTGAAATCTGTACCAGTCAGTATACCCATAATAATTAGTTGTTCTTGACTTACTTCTAAAGTTTTCAGTGTCTCCTGTAGATTTATTTGTTCTGGTTCAATCAGGATATATTTATCTTGGCGAGGAATTTTTCTTCTTCCAGTGATAGAAAGGTTTCGCACAAGCATTGGTGCCCCAAACAAAAGTGCATCGTAGTCCTGGGAAGCTGCAATATCTGCTAAATCATTCTTGACCATCCAGCATGCCTGGGCTTCTCCTTCACTCGGTGCCTGAATATGTGGAATTCCGATTGCCTTAAGAAGCAGTTTACTTTCTTCAACCATTTCCTGTGTTAAACGTGAAGTAGCTTGAGCATATTTTTTTGCATCATCGTAGCGCTCTTCTTCCAGAGCTTTTTTCCATTTTTCTTCTGCTTCTTTTTTGTTCTGTGCACGCTCCTGTGTAGTTCGTTTCTTGAATGCTGGTGGCTTACCATCGAATACATAGACTGGCTTTATGCCATTTTCAACTAATCTCGCAGTTCGATAGAATAAACCGGACAGATGTGCAGTAATCCTTCCTTTGAAATCCATGAGAGGCTGACCATCTTCCTGACGGATACTAGCTAGGAATTGATAGAGTGTGTTAAATGCATCTATTGCTACTACCTTACCAGAAAGAGATTGTAGAGTTATAGGACGTTTTACTGCAAGGTCTCCTAAATCTACACCCATAAGATATGTCTCCGGTTTTCAGTCTTGTGTTTTGAACATTAATTTGTTTGATATTAACATTTACTTGGACGTATTTTAAATAATTAGCAGTCCGCCCTATTTCAACGTAAAGGACTATGGCACGAAAAATATCGGCTCGATCGACAGCTACCAGTTTATCTCAAATAGCTTAGGCAAATATTCTAGGAATGTTATCGGGTTCTTAACGGAAAAGAATATACTTATGTCAATATCATGGAGACCTAATATTAGTATAAATTGCAGAGGAAAAAATTTATTTTATTTTCCTAACATCTACCCTACAAGCGCTAAACCAGGAACTTGTTGAGTTTCCCATTTGCCAACCAAATTTTCAACAGTTTTAATATCTGCAATAGTAGCCCTAGGTTTATCCGCTCCTTTAATCATTCGCAATATATCATCCCGCACAGCATCTCTAACTTTTGGATGAGTTAAATGTTTGCGTCTCATTAAATCGATTAATTCCCCTAAACTCCTATTTTTTCTAAGCATGACTAAATTCATTTGCGCGGTCTCGTTTGTTATGCATTTCTTAAAATTTCTATCGTATGCAGACAATAGTTCGTCTGTGTATCTCTCTAATTTTACAGCATCTTTGAGGTTCGGTGGGTTTCCAAAACACCTCATATGTAGCGATAACATAAGATAAGTAAGGTTTTCCTGCAATGTTTCGGAAAGCTGTTCTTCCTTTAGTAATCTATAAACTCTTTCGTAACTTGCTGACTGAATTATTTTTTTAATGTCTCCTCTAACTATTGCTAATTCCGTCAATGGTGCACCCCATCGAAATAACCCATAGGTAAATGCAACAGCAGTTTTTACATGAACCCTTGCCTTATCTACAAACGCCAACTTCGTCATAAAAATCACTAATATGCTATCTTTTCTACCCTCAATTTAGCCTCTACCCTCTAGCAGTCGTTCTAGCTCCCAATTGTCGTTTTTCGACAATGGGCATCTTGTCGCTCTAAGCGACAAGCTTGTCTACCAGCATCACTTTTTCTTCTGTACAATGAATTCCCCAAGAGTAGCATCCCTGCTCGCAATACTTTTAGCAATGCTAGAACTAACTTCAGTGTAAACTTTCTCTATAAGTTTTATACCTAGTTCCTTCTCAAGTTTCCTTGCAACAGCAATTGTAGGCATTAGTTTTCCAGTCTCAATATGATCTAAGTAACTTTCCTTCTCATTTATTTTTTCTGCTATTACTGCCAACGGCAACCCGATCTGCTCTCTTTTGCTCTTGACCCTAGCAGCATAATCCTCAACAATCTCATCTTCACCAATGGAACGTGGCATGGGTTTTTCCTGTTTTTCCTGAGTAGGCATTAACTTACTTTCGATCCTATGAAGAAGTTTTCCATGCCCAGCACAGCTTCTGCATGCAGCTAAACGTGCACCTTCTATAAGCACCATTGCCGCAGGCTCCCCTCTTCCACAGATATCACAAAAAACGTCCATAATCAAGATATAGCCCTGCAACTAATTAAATTACTTTCGTGTGTAGTATTGTCATGGATTTAATATCTCAAAATTTTGAAGACATGCTAAAACCGAACGTAGAACTAAAAAAGTTCCCCGATGGAGATAGTTACATCCATATTCTGCAGATAAACGAATGCAAAGGAAAAGATGTAAGACTTTTCCATAGATTATATCCTGAACAAGATAGCAGCATAGTACAAACTTTATTTATTTTAGAAGCATTAAGAGCAGTTACAAAAAGCATAACACTCATAGCACCTTATTTACCTTACTCCAGACAAGATAAAATATTTCTTGATGGAGAAGTTAAAAGTGCAGAATTAGTTTGTAGTCTACTTTCAAGAGCAGGAGTTAAACGACTAATTACTTTGGATTGTCATTTCCTCAAAAAAGAAGGAGAAGCGAAATATGCAGGATTGGATATAAAAAATATTTCAATGAACACCGAAATGCTGGAACATGCTAAAAGTAAATTTGGAGGGGAAAAATTTGATGTGATTTCTCCTGACCAAGGTGCAAATTATTTAGTAAAAGACGTGGGTGGCAAAAGCATGAAGAAAGTACGTGGCGGCTACATGGGTTCAGATGAAACGTACAGAGTCATAGAGAGTTTAGAAGGAGATTTTAATTTCAAAGGGAAAAACGTTTTGATACTTGATGACATGATATCTACAGGAGCAACTATGATAAAAGCTGCTGAAAATGTACGCAATGGTGAAGCAAAAAAAATAGTGTGTGCAGCTACCCATGGATTTTTTATAAAAGACTGTTTGGGCAAACTAAGACAAGTTGCTGATGAAGTATTTTCCACTAATTCCATGCCTAATGCAGTAGCTGAAGTCAATGTAAAAAACGTTCTGGTGAACGTAAAATAAGAAACATTTTTATAATAATCCAAACTAAATAAAATTATAGGTGGAGAGTGTCAGGTTTAGAGAGAGTTCCTGATTAAATCAACCTTACGGTCAATTCTCACAAACATAGTTTGTGACGGTGCGTTTTATGCAACTAGAGCTAATACCAGCGATACTAGTTAAAACAAGAGAAGACCTAGTGGAACGCATAGAACTTGTAAAAAAATATGTTAAAACAGTTCAGATAGACATTATGGACAACGAATTCGTTCCGAATAAAACGATTGGACTTGAATCCCTGCGAGATTTACCAAAAGGAGTACAGTATGAATTTCACTGGATGGTTCATAATCCAGAATTTTGGATAAAACAAATAAAAGGAAATCATCTCCACATTGTCCATATAGAAGCAGAAATGAACTGGGAAAATGTAAAATTAGTTGTAAGAGAAAATGGTGGACGATTAGGCATTGCTCTTAATCCAGAAACATCTGTAAACTATATATTCCCGTATGAAAAAGACGTTAAATATGTACTAGCTATGACGGTTCGTCCTGGATTTGATGGACAATCTTACATCAAAGAAGTTGAAAAGAAAATAGAAAAAATAAAACTTCGATACCCTGAATTCGATATAGAAGTAGATGGTGGGATAAATATCGAAACTATAGGCGGTGCAGTAAAGGCAGGCGCAAATAAACTTGTTGCAGCAAGCGCAATATTCTCAAAACCCGATATAGGGAAAGCGATAACGGAACTTAAAAAAGCAGCAGAGGCAAGCTCATGAAAAAGAACAAGACAACTAAGATAAAAGATCTCAAACTTATTGCCAACACAATACGTCAGGACGTAATAAGAATGCTCTACGAAGCAAAATCCGGACATAGTGCAGGTTCCGTTGGTTTAGCAGATATTTTTACAGCCTTATATTTCAATATTTTATATCATGATCCGCAAAATTCGCAGTGGCAAGACAGAGACAGAATGATACTTTCAAATGGCCATGTTTGCCCAGTACTTTATGCTACAATGGCAAATGCAGGCTATTTCCCTAAAGAAGAATTGATGACTCTGAGAAAAATGGGTTCGAGACTTCAGGGTCACCCGCATAGAGGCACGTTACCTGGCATCGAAAATTCCAGTGGTCCGTTAGGACAAGGACTAAGCCAAGCAGTCGGAATGGCGCTAGTTGCTAAGAGAGAAAGAAAAAGATGGCGAGTTTACTGTGTACTTAGTGATGGTGAGCACAATGAAGGCCAAACCTGGGAGGCAGCACTATTAGCAGCAAAATACAAGCTAGGCAACCTCACTGCAATAATAGACAGAAACAATATTCAAATAGACGGAAATACTGAAGACATATTACCACTTGAGCCATTTGCTGAAAAATACAAGGCATTCGGATGGCATGTGATAGAAGTCGATGGTCACAACATAAAAAAAGTCATTGATGCCTGTGAAGAAAGCAAAGCGGTATTCGAACGTCCAACTGTAATAATTGCACATACAGTACCAGGCAAGGGAATCCCGTTCATGGAATACCTTAGTGAGTGGCATGGAAAAACACCTACAAAGGAACAGGCAGATGAAGCAATCGCGGATCTTGAAGCAGAAAGAAAATTAATCGAAGAGGAACAAATGTAACTGATTAACATGTCAATCAACAAAGAAATGAAACTCATGGATCCTTTGATCCCTGCTAAAGC
>JAUSHJ010000037.1 GCA_030648615.1 Microcaldota archaeon
TGTTGTCAGACTTGGCCTCATACAAATATCCCCAGTGTAAACAGTTGTGAAACCGTCATCTTCTACTGAGATTTGCCTGGCACCTAAAATATGTCCGGCATCGTAGAGCTTTACTCCTTTTGGAAGAACATTTTCTGCATAGAGGTCTGCTAATGCAATTGTCGCAGCGCTTGCAATTATTTGTTCTTTTTTTCTTACTCCGTTTAAATGATCGCTATGAGCATGGGAAACAAATGCGATGTCGCCTTTGCCGTTGTCGAAAGATATTTTTGTTCCATTGAGGAGTGCATGCATAACTTAGTTTGCAGGTTAAGATTAAAATATGTTCTAGGCTTGATCTGGTGGTTTTAGCATAGTTGTAGTTACAATTGCCGTGCCATTTTCAGGTCCGCGTTCAACATTCACCTTGAAGATTAATGGCTCTCCTGGGTCTTTATATTTCCAACTTCCTTCAAAATAGTAAGTTTTTTTCTCTCCAAAGTTATGCCGCAGGTATGTTTCTTTTTCAGTATCACTTACACGAGCTATGACGATCCCATTACTATCTATTTTAACAACTCTCAAACCGAGAATTGTAGTTTGACGATCTACAGAGAACTCGATTAAAGCAGAATTGTGATCTTCTCGTAATAAAGTTGTCTGTGCTAAAGACGTCTGATAGTTCACTTCCTTTGGTTTTGCTGTTTCTATTAGAATACTATGCACGTAGGGCAACTTAATAGCCGTGACAATAAGTCCACCTAGCAGAACAGCAGATGTAAAACTACCTAAAGATCTTCTTTTAGTAAGTACCTCAGAGACACGTTCAGATAATCTAAGTTTTGTAAATTGCATACCAAGTACCTCCTTGTTTTTTGATTATTTTACCATAACTTTCAAACTCTGAATTTCTTTGTTAGTTTTACATGCGAACTTCATAAACCATTTTCTACAACCCATATATAAATAACAATAGAGTAGTGACAACTACTACCTTTTTAAAATTTATCTATATAAATATAGTAATGATAGAGATACTTAATGAACTGGGCCTAACTCCAAACGAGGCGAAGATTTACCTAGCACTCATTAGATATGGCTCCATGGGACTTAAAGATTTAACAAAAACAACTGGACTCTATAGAGCAAATACTTATGAAGCACTGGACAAACTTAGTAAAAAAAGCTTAGTAAGCACTAGTTTTTCCGGTAAAAGAAAGACGTATAATGCAGTTAGCCCAGAAAGACTGAAATGGCTACTGGATGAAAAGGCAAAACGACTTGACAGTGTACTTCCAGAACTCATGGAAATGATAAAGGGTAAGCAACGGCCAACGATAGACATACTCTACGGTAAAGAAGGAATAAAGACGATGTTAGATGATGAATTGGAAGTGGGTGAAACTCTTTATGTAATGCAGTCTTCCCAAACTATAGATAGCAAAGCTGGGACATACTTAGAAATATCAAGACACAGAAGAGTAGCACAAAACATGGTAATGAAGATATTGTACGGAAAAGATGATAGCCTGTGGGCTAAAAAAGCTGCAAAACATAAATTAACTGAAGTGAGAGTTGTTAATGATAACTTCAGTATATCTATAGAAATGTATGGAGATAGGACCGTAATTACATTTGGTGAAGAACCAACACTGATAAGAATTATTGATAAGGAAACAGTGAAACGATTTCTAATGTTCTTTGAGATGAACTGGAAAAAAGGAAAACAGTTGTAGGGTAAGAAAAACAGATAAGAAAACAGAAAAAGAAGAAAATAAAGAAAGAATTGAATAGTTGCGTTTACTTTGCAAACTTGTTCAATTCAGACTGTACTAAGAATTGTGCAATCGGGAAGAAGACGAGGAATAGTATGAATACTAAAACTCCACCTTGTGCTCCCTTGGTTGCCTTTTGAACAGAACTTGAATATTTCCAAAGTGCATAAAAGTTTACCAATGGAATAAGTAGCATTATTAAGAACATTATACCGCTCTTGGATTCTCCGTTCAATTCATCCATTTCTTGCTTGGTCTGATAAAGCCAATACAATGCATAAATACCTAACGTAATAAAGGTCAATACGATTACGACCAATGGGTTTCTTTTTTTGACTACCATACTAAAATCACCAAAAGTAGTACGAAAATAAGGTTTTAAAACATATCAGGTTTGTCTTCTTCTGAGTCATACTTCTCATCAATTATTTTTCTCATCGCTTTTGCTCTCTTTTCTCCCATTCCTTCAACTTCCTTAAGCTCTTGTTCACTTGCATTAACCATGTTTTCAAGATTCCCAAAATGTTCTAAAAGTGCTTTCGCATGTTTTGGACCAATCATCGGGAATGTTTCCACAATTGCACGTTGTGTCTGAGACAAGGTATGTGTTTTTCTTTTTGCGAATATACTCGTTGGTCTTTTCTCTGCCAACTGTTCATGTTTTGCAATAGCATAGACCAACTCTGCGGTTTTTTCAACGTTTCTTGTGAAGAATAAGCCTACTCCAAAATCGGTTATGAGAGATGCGTAGGCACCTAGCAGAGCTTCTTTTCTTATTCTTTCTGCGTTTATCTCTCCTTCAACTATGATTACAACACGCAAATAATTAGCTGTCAAATTTGGCAATTGTCTAAATAGTCTTCCGTCGATTATTGAAGCTTCAAAATCGTCTCTTGTCTTTCTTTCTACAACGCATCTATCCGAGCAAACGAAATCTCCAACTTCCAACTGCTTTCGCTCAACATCAGCATTATAACTTCTAAATAGTCCGTCAAAAGCTTCGCTCTCTCGATTATCAATAAATATCTTTGCCTTGGTGGATTTCTCTGTTTCCAAAAATGGTTGTGGTTGCATAGTATTACCATCTACCCCATAGCTTAAAACGCAACTCCCAACACCTAAGGTCTACGTTCTACCCTCTACCATCTAGCCTCGAGCATCTAGCGATTATCTTTCCGCCTTCACTACTTCAGCTATCTCGTCAAACCTTATGGCGCAACCTGAGAATTTTATCTTATACATGGCAGCTTCAAACGCCTGTTTCTTAAACTCATTAAATTTATCCAGAAACCCATTCTCGTAGGCAATGACAAGTAGTTCACTACTTCGCATGGGCTCCATTCCTTTGGTTAATTCTGAAAACTTGGCAAGATTTTCCCTATTCACCATTATTGAAACCCCGAATTCCTTTTCTAGATGTTCCTTCATCCGGAATGGAGATTCTATAAGCATCCTGGTAGTTCTTTCATCTATTAAAATATGATTTACATCCAGTTCCTTAGCCAAAGCAACCATCTCTGCTTCACCCATTTGCACCAGACGAAGCGGATTACCCTTCATAAAAAATAAATTATTTGTCAATCTGAGTACTTCATTGGTTGTACGTTTAACTGATCCATTGCTTTCTATCTTAATTATTGCACCATCGTTCATTGCACGTTTAAGACGCATGGCTGAAAAAGAATGTGATTTGAACATTCCTTCCAATGGACGCAGTATTGTTTCATACTCTACTGAAGGTGGAATTATGAATTTAATATTAAACTTCTCTTTAAGAAAATAAAATGCATCTTCTAAGGAAGCTTCCGTAAGAGAAATCAGTGCACTCGAATCACACAAAATGCTTTTTTCCATTTAATCAACCAGTTATAAATTGCCGTGCTATTTTCAATCTTTCATGTATTGATTTTTCATCTTTCACACGATCAAACATCATCGTTTTTCCTGCATAATCAAGAATTTCATGCTTATCTGTATCAGTCATCTCACTTGCCACACCTAGAGATATACCTTGAGCATACATTGTAGCTGCTACCTTTAGTTTTCCCTTAGACATTAGATCAACTAAAAATCTTTGATCGTCACGTTCCAATTGCCTAATCGCTTCTGCAACTGCTTCTAACCTTTTCGCTACTTCTTTTTCCGAAAACGTACCATTTAATGATTCTACTATTTTTTCAAGTCTAAATTCTATTTCCAACATTCGATCTTCATTTTCTGGTCTTAAAAATCTAGGCTTCGAAACTATTTTTGATAGAACATAAGAAACTACTGCTAAATCAAACAAAGGTTTCCCAAAGTTAGTAACAGTTTCTCTGAGAATATGATCATTGAGCTTTCTAAGTGTTTTCTGATCTCGTTTTTTGAATGCATTAAAAAGATCCGTGGCAAGCATTTTCCATGGAGGAAAAAAGGGTACTTCTTCTGCTGGCAATGGTTTTTTCTTAATCACTTGTTTTAGTTTTTGCACTGGAGGCATATTCTAAGAATTGCAAATAAGATTAATAAAGATTGGGTTAAAGAATGAGTTTATGATGAAAAATATTAAAGCAATATTGTTTGATATGGACGGAGTACTCGTTGATACTGAGGACCTTCATTGTAAAAGCTATATTTCTGCACTAAAAAGATATGAGATAAAATTAACTGAAGAAGAATATTTTGAAGAATGGACACAGAAAGGGAAGGGAATTAAGGATTACCTCAAAGAAAAGAAAATAAAATTAGATGCTGAAGAAATACGCTCGGTAAAAAGAGCAATTTATCACCAGATGCTCAAAAAGCAACTAATGTTGATGCCAGGAATAAAGACATTACTAGAGAAATCAAAACTGGCTTACAAGACAGCACTGGTTTCCTCTTCTTACAGAGTAGACATCGATTTGATAGTTAAATTAACTAACATAGGAAAATATTTTGATGTAATCATAGCAAAGGACGATGTAAAAAAAGTAAAACCAGAACCGGAATCTTTTTTGCTTGCAGCGAAATTATTAGAAATAGAACCTCGTAATTGTATAGTAGTGGAAGACGCTGAAAAAGGAGTTGTGGCAGCTAAAAGAGCAGGGATGATCTGCATAGCCATACCTTGTAGATATACTATGAATAATGATTTTTCACTGGCAAATTATAGAGTAGAAAAACCATCGGACGTTTTACCAATATTAAAAAAATATTAATTCTTGGTTTAGTCCTTATTTTCCAATGATACAGTATAGGCTATGAATTCTGCAGCAGTCATACCAGTAGCTATTGCATAAACTGCATACACTCCGTCCCCTGTTTTGAACAATTCATGAACCAAAGCACGGCCTTCTTTTGTAAGCCAAAGATAATTGGAACCTATTTTCTTCCCAAAACTCCCCTTACCAAGTAGAGAACAAAGACTTTTTCCAGATTCACTGCACATTATTTTTGCAATTCTTGAAATTCCTTCTTTTGTTGATAGAATGTTTCGTATTATGTTTGCTGCTTCTGAGGAATTTTCCACCATATACTGAACAAGTTGATCTGAATATTGTTCATTTTTTAGAAGTACGATAAATTTGTCTGATTCCGCATCACTCTGAAGTCTAGCAGTTAGCTCCTTGCCCTTATCAGTTTCTTTAATTACAGGTAATAAAGATAAATTTGGCAGTTGCAACTTACAAGAAGCATCTACAGTTCCAATAACAACTAATCTTCCTTCCCTATTCTTTAATAATTGACTTACGAATCCGTGCCCAAGAGGGTAATTTGCAGTCATGGTACCAAATATGATAAAAGCTCCGTCTGGATGTTCAGCAACTTTTAACATAATATTTCCCCCAGTTTGAGTTTTTATCAAAACCTGCAAACGCTTGGAATATTCTTCGTCTTTTAGCATGCTAAGTATGTGAAGGATGTAATGTGAATGTAGTTTGTCCCCAGCCTGTGCTGATTTTCCTGCGTTTATAATAGCTGCTGTAACAACTTCCTCGAATTCCGTAGTTGCTTTGGAATTTGATAGTTTATGGAACCCCTCATCACTCTGAATTGTTTCAAATAAAAAGTCTAATCCTTTTGACTTAATGCTTTCAAGTATCTTTTCCATGTATAGATATTAGATATAAGGTAATAAAAAACTCATTGGTACACTATTATTTGATGTCAAAAAGCAAAAGAGGCATGTCATTTGGTAAAAGACTTAATGAAAGATGGACTGCCCTAAGAAAATTACTCAGAAAATGCGAGATAGTACTAGAGATACTTGACGCACGAGATTTAGATGGAACAAGAATGAAACGACTGGAGCATTGGGCTGGCAGAGAACGCCTGATAAAAATAGCTAATAAATGCGATTTACTGGATAAGTCCGTATTGGATGCCATAGATAAGAAAGAATTCTTGCGTGTAAATTCCAAAGCGAGCAACAGGGAAAAGGAAAGAAAGAAAATACTTGATGCAATTCTTGCAATGAAAAAAACAGAACCGCGTGTACTAGTTATTGGTTATCCAAATGTGGGCAAAAGTTCTGTGATAAATTTACTTGCAGGAAAAGAAGCTGCACGAGCTGCACCCATTGCTGGAACTACTACCAATATCCAGTGGATACGATTACCCTATGACATATTATTAATGGATACCCCCGGAGTATTTCCTGAAAGAGAGGAGAGAACGGAATTACTCAGAAAAGGATCGATAAACGTTGATAGACTCGAGGATTTTGAATTTTATGGTCTTAAATTAGCAAAAAAATGCCTCAATGATGAACGATTGAGCAAATGGTTAGAAACTTATTTTTATATTAAATTAGATAGGGACACGCCTGAAGAATTATTGGAAAAAATTGCTAAAAGAAGAGGGTGGCTTTTGAAAGGCGGATTGCCGAATAAAATTGAGGCTTGTAAAGCACTACTTAGAGGTTATTCTGAGGCTCCGAAACTCTAGTAGCAAATAACAAACGCATAATTATAACGAAATCCTAAACATAAATAGCATTCCGGTAACTGGAATGAAATTACTTAAAACCATTCCATCAACTGGAACGTATAAACAGATAAAAAGATAATTATTTGATTCGTATATCTACCAATTCCAATAACTGCCTTAGCGCTGTCAATTTTTCTTGAGGAAGAGTTTTTGCAAGCTCAACCAGATTAGCGTCCGCACCAGAGACCAAAGCATTAAACTCAGTTAATCCCAGTCTGTTATTTATCAAAATATTAGTCAACAGACAATTAGCTAAACCGATATCATCTGAACTACCCGTAAAAACTAATTTTCCAGAGCTATAGTCTGCATTAATATGTAAGTTAGAACCCTTCGGAGACCCTGGACTGGAAACTCGAGACTCACGACCAATCAACGCCACCCCAGAAACATCAGACCAACCGTCGACGGCATCGACGACACGCCCCCTGTAGTCGCCGACGAAGCCGCCACGACCAACAGGGCCGCTAAAACTTCTGTCTTGACTACGATATAAATAAAGAGCATCTGGATTTTGAGCATTAGATCTTTGACCATTCGGAATAGCAAATGGATTACCATCTGATATATGCCAGCCATCTTGAAGAGGCAAATGTATTTTTGTTTCTCTTCCGCCTTCATCCCATGCTACTGCCTTGGTTGCACCTTTATCGTATCTTATAGAAGTTGCTGTTCTGGCAGGTAAGACTCCTTTGACATTTTCCCAATCAGTACGAATGACTTCACTAAGTACTGCGTGAGTCAACATCCGTCTTGGATCAGTTGTTCTTTCGTATTTTGGTCTTGGATTAGCTTGAACTGTTGTTGAAACCATAAGTACACTCAACACTATTTCTTGAAACAAAGATGTTAAAAACTATGATGAGCAACAAAACTCAGAACCCTGGACTCAAAACTCTAGACCCGAAACAGTGTCTCACCCAGTAACCTTAATCAGATGAAATCCAAACTCAGTCTTAACTGGACCAACGAGATCTCCTTTTTTACCTTTCAGACAAGCATCCTCAAATGGCTTTACCATCTGGCCTTTCTCGAAATTGCCTAAATCTCCGCCTTGCCTTTTACTTGGACACATGGAAAAGCTTCTTGCTGCATCTTCGAAAGACATTTTTCCGTTCTTGATATCATCTAAAATTCGTTTTGCTTCTGGCTCACTTGATACTAATATATGACTCGCTTTCATTAATAACACCTCAAAATACGATAGTTAACGAATAACATGAAAAAAGCTTTTTAAGCATTCCTATTCACATTCAATAAAATTCTAATTAGACCGAGCTATAGATTGAGGTGTAAAATATGGTATTTGAAAACGCAGAGAAACAATTGGACAAAGCAAAGAAGCACATTAAACTAGCACAGGAAACCGAAGAAACTTTGAAATTACCAAAAGAATCATTTGCATTCTCTATTCCGGTCAGAATGGATAATGGCCATTTGAATGTTTATCAGGGATTCAGAGTAAGATACAATGATGCTCGTGGTCCGACAAAAGGTGGGATTAGATACCACCCCGGAGTTACACTAGACGAAGTAACAGCACTCGCATTCTGGATGACAATAAAATGCGCAGTCATTGATATTCCATACGGCGGAGGAAAGGGAGGAATTATTGTAGACCCGCACAAATTATCCAAAGCTGAACTCGAACGATTGTCAAGAGGATGGATGAGAGCTGCATCAAGAATCGTAGGCCCTCAACGAGATATTCCAGCACCTGATGTATATACTACTCCACAAATAATGGCATGGATGATGGATGAATACTCAACAATTGTAGGCCAATATTCCCCAGCAGTAATTACTGGAAAACCACTGTCCGTAGGCGGTTCATTAGGTAGAGGTTACTCAACTGCACTAGGCGGTTACTTCTCAGTAAGAGAAGCAGTTAAAAAAGTTCATGTGGGCAAAAAAGTTGCTGTCCAAGGTTTCGGTAACGCCGGAGCACATATGGCAAGATTAATGGCACAGGACGGTTTCACTATAGTTGCAGTGTCAGACTCTAAAGGTGGAGCACATCTAGATTCTGGTTTTGATTTCAAGAAACTTGAAGATGTGAAAGCTAAGGATGGTAGAGTAGATGCTTACCCTGGTTCTAAAAAAATCACTAACGAACAGTTACTTGAGTTGGATGTAGATATTCTGGTTTTGGCAGCACTTGAAAATACGGTTACCAAAGATAACGTATCTAAAGTCAAGGCAAAAATGATTGTAGAGCTTGCAAATGGCCCAGTAACACCAGAAGCTGACGACGTTTTCCACAAAAACGGGCAGTTCCTGATACCTGATGTACTTGCAAATTCTGGCGGTGTTTGTGTATCTTATTTCGAATGGGTGCAGAACTTATATGGCCACTACTGGACTGAAAATAATGTAAATGAGAAACTTGAACAAAAGATGGTTAAGGAGTTCAATGCTACGTTTGAGATACATAAGTCAAAGAGTGTAGATATGAGAACTGCAGCTTATGTTTTAGCTTTGGGACGAATTGATGATTCTACTAAGGATAAGATGAAGTTATAGATTTTCTACTTTTTTATTTTATTATTTTTTCCTTAATTTGGTTTTATTCTTTTTTTTGTTTTCTTTTCTTTATTCGTATTTTTCTTTTAATTTTCTATTTTTTTCTTGTTTCGTTTTATGTTTTTATTATTTTCTTACTTCCCCCCAATTATGTACCTTTTTAAATCCTTTTTACCACAATAATATATGATTAAAATGTCCTCAACCCAACCCAGAATGCAAATATTCCATAGAGACGGTAAAATTACCAATGTCAGAGGAAGAAGAGATAGACGTGCAGAATTGGAAAGATTTGCACATCTTCTTGATAATAACAGTTCTGCAATAATAACTGGAGTCCCAGCTCTAAAACCAGAAGTTGAAGAAATACTTAGAATACTGCCAAGAGAAGTTTCAGCAGAAGCCTCGGCATTATATAATTCGAATGAGAAAATGAAAAGAGTACGAGTTCCTAGTAGCGGAAACGTATTTAAATTTATGATCTTAGGACCTTTAGTGCCTTTACTTGTTTTAATATCTTTCCCAAATATCAATAAATTATATGTACTAACTGGATGCATGATTATATCCGGAGCAATAATCAAAGGAATTCGAAATAAAATTGATGATTTCCGCAAAAATTTAGTGAATGTAGCGCCTGCATTAAATCAAGCATTTACTAGTAAAGGAATGATGAATTGTGTACAACCAAGAACAATAGACGTAACTCCTAAAACAAAGGATTGATGATTATGAAAATGACACTCTTCAGAAAAGCTGATGGACAAACGAAACAAACTAGAATAGAGTATACTGACATTAAACAATTCGCCAGAGCAGCAGAAGTAGCCAAATATAAACATCTTCTGGAGCATGATAAAAACGACAACTTAACACACAAATTAAGTCCGGGGGCAGCAAGGGGTGTACTCGATGGTTTAGTCATGAGTGGAGATAAAGACGCAAAAGAACTCAAAAATGCTATAGAAATATATGACCGTAAAGAATTATTTTTCAAAGTATCCGAAATATTTGCAATTGAAACAGTTGTAAGCATAATAACACTTGCAGCATTACAACAAGCAAAAGATCTTGGAATATTCAATTTATTTGACACTGTCAAGAGATACGTTGAAGGTCATCAGAATGCTCCGCTTGCATTCGCCATTATGGGAATGATAGCCGCAACTACAGTAGGAGTAATCAAACAGGTAAAAGCAAGGAAGAATTTCATGGATGTTTTTCTTGCGGTTGCACCTAAAATAGAAAACTTGATTAAACAATTGGAAACCGAACACGCGATACCTTTAATGCCAGAAAAAAGCAGACATGATAGGGTTAACTAATTTTTTAAATTCGATGTACTACAACTTAATTATGCAATCTAGCCTCTAGCTTATAGCTTACGGCTTCTAGCAGTGATATTTATGTTACCAAAATCCTACGATAAAACCATTGAACAGAAATGGCAGAAGTTCTGGCAGGATAACAGGACCTACGACTTCAACGAGTCTAAACTCGAGACTCAAGACTCGAAACAACTATACTCCATAGATACTCCTCCTCCTTTTACAAGTGGCGAACTTCACATGGGTCACGTGCTTAGTTATTCCTATTTTGATTTCGTTGCGAGATACAAGAGGATGCAAGGTTTCAATGTATATTATCCACAGGGCTGGGATACACAGGGATTTCCAACTGAAGTAAAAGTAGAAAAGAAATATGGTAGATTACCACCAGTGGAATTCAGACAGAAATGTATAGAATGGACGCATGAATTCATCGCTAAAATGAAACAGCAGATGATA
>JAUSHJ010000038.1 GCA_030648615.1 Microcaldota archaeon
CCATTTTGTTTCGTGCAATCATCTACATAGTAGCCAATCGGTGATTTGAATAAACATATTGAACGTGAAATTTTCTGGTGACAAAGGTAAATGCCAACATCGTAAGAGGCTTGAGTCTGAGGAGAATCATAAAATGCGAGAACTGGAGTAAAGAATGTCCACAGTAGAAGAAGTATTAAAACGACAGTGTAAACTACAAAGAAAGTTTTGCCCATAGACAGGATATTAATGAACAATTAAATAACCTTTTGCCCTAATTTGATTTTATGCGACTAGCATTCTCTGAAACTAGCATCAGAAGAACCGTTAGAAGAATTGAACGAAGAACTGCAATAGTTAAAACTGCTTTTGAAAAAAGACACGGTAATGCTCCAACTCCTTATCAGGATGATGAACAACTTGATAAATATATAGAACGAGAGGGAAGCATCGTAAGATACAGATGGCGTGAACCTTTACCCAGTGACCAGCCACGCCCAAAAAATACCCTGGTTCTCCTTTCAGGCTGGACTTGCCACCCCTGTATGTACACTCCAATAATTCCCATGTTAAACAGAAACCATGCAATACTTAACATTGAAAATAAAGGACATTGGAAATCCACCATGGGCAAAAGTAATGATAGAACTTACCTATCAGATATGGCAATGGACACACATGCAGCACTTACTAGGCATGATGATAACAAGGTAGTTCTAGTGGGTCATTCAATGGGTGGATTAGTTTCACTTAAATTTCACAGCATGTTTCCAGATCAAGTTGCGGGGGTAGTTATGATATGTGCACCATACAAGAATCCGCTGGAAACCTGGATGTTTGGTAATGACCCAATTGTCAATGTGGCATTAAAGCTACTTAGTCATAGCATAGAATTAAATGGGCCAATTATAGATGCAGTAAAAAGGAATTTTTTTGCAAAAAGTTTTATAATGCAAGAATTAGGAAGAATTATTGTTGAAGGAATAGGCAATACTGAAATTAACGGAAGTTTCGAAAAACTATTCGATAAATTTATGCGTACTAATAGCGAGGCATTTGCAATTGCGTTCAGAGCAATGCTAAGGGAAAACGAAGATGGGCTGGATCAATTGAAAGAAAGTGGATTACCAGTATTAGTCATAACTGGGCAAAATGATGTAATTGTTTCATCCAGAGCATGGGCAAAAATTATACACCAACTACCGAATGCAAAATTAGTCACATTGCCTGTAGGTCATCTGCCTACTATGGAAGCTCCAGAAGAAACCATAAGATTGATAGATGAATTTGCCAGAGGCTGTAAGTTTTAAAAGTGAATCTAATAAAAAAGAATTATGGCAAAAATCATAATCAAGAACGAGGGCATCAGCTTTGAAATCCCAGATAACGCAAGGCTCTTCCCATATCTACTTGAGAATACTTCTTTTCCTGCAGGGTGCGATGACGGGACTACATCGATATGTGCTTGCACGATAATAAAAGGTGTGGAGAATCTAAATCCAAAAACCCACAACGAAATCGTTACGCTTGCAAAACTTAATCTGCCTAATTCTCCAAGGAATCGTCTGGCATGCCAGATTTATGTGAAAAAAGGAGAGATTGAATTAGAGTATTAATTAAAAATAAACTACCTTCCACCCTCTACCCCACCAGTAGTCTTTATATCAACAATTACAACCCCTCGTATTGCCTTCCTTTTAACCTAATGGAAACTATTTCATGTAAACATTTAAGCATGTCCCAAAGGAAACCGAGGCCTATTACTGCAGGTATAATTGCCAGATGATTAAAGAAATCAGGAAGTTTTAAAAGCGAAAAAGCTAAAGGAAGGAATACGGATAAACCTCCCAGAAGCAGCATAAAAATTAAATCATAAATTATCCTCTTATCTAAATCCAGAGATTTTCTATCTTTAGTCCCTAACACATCAAGAGTTTTGTCAACTACTGCATCTAAAACATGAACCATTTTCATGGCAATAGTTATTGAGAGCAGGAAGTGAACTATGGCACGAATTATAGTTATAGTAAAGTTAGAATCGTTTGCCAAACCAAATATTTTAAGTACTTCATAAAATAATAGGAGACCACCATTCAATAAAATAAGTAATACCCCCCATAGTAGTATATCCTTCATACCCCCAGTATAGGTCTTGAAAAGTACCCCCTGAGGTTCCACTTGAATTACAAAACTTCTAACATATCTAGAAAGTTTTCGTGCATTGTTTTTATTTCGGTTGGTTATATGTTTCGTAAACCACATGTTAATTTGTTGCTCATGATTTATCAAAAGTGCAGATGCTAGAGCAGTTACAAAAACTGATGCTGACACGATACCTATTACATCAATATTAAATAATTGCAAAGTTTGCTTAGCGATAAGCATAGAAAATTCACCGACACTAAGCATACTTATCCCTGCAAATATTGCTGCTTTACCTCTCTGACCTAGAACATATGAACCTAGGGAAATGCTTGCAAATTTTGCCCCCATGCTAACAACTATGAGAACTAGAATAATCCAAAGATTTGAAAAAATAGATACTGTGTTAACCAGCATACCTATAGAAAGGAAAAAAAATGATGAGAAAAATAAACCAAAAGGTAGAATGGTTTTTTCTATTTTCTTAAAATCTTTTAATGTCGAAATCATACTTCCTGCAAGAAAGGCTCCAATTGATGGTGCAAGGCCTATAAAACTTGCAAAAAATGCGAATATAGCACATAGACCAAGAGAAGAGAAAACTAGCATTTCATCAGTCTTGAAATTTGTTATATAATCGAATAAACGAGTAAATATTCTTTGAATTATAAGATAAGCTATGACAATAACTAAAAGAGATTTTAGTATTGATAATACTACATCTGAAAAACCTAAACTTTGGGCACCTGGTAAACCTGAAAAGAAAGAAAGCATAAAAATAGCTGCTATGTCTTCTATAATCAGAACTGCAAATAGCATACCGATTTCATCTTTTCTTGTGAGTTCATACTGCTTTACTAATTTTGAAAATATGGTGGTACTAGTTATGGAAAATATAGACGCCAGTGCGAGAGATTCTATTATATTAAGATTAAGTAAGAGAGAAGATTCGTAAACTAAAATAAATACTATACCCATCTTAACTAAGGAAAGTAAAATAGCCCGTAATCCAAAATGAAGTATCTTATTTATGCTAAATTCTATACCTATGACAAATAGAAGGAGTACGGCGCCCAATTCGGAGAAAATATCTACCATCCCTCCACTACTCACAAGTCCGAGTCCAAATGGCCCGATTATGGCACCGGCTGCTAGTACACCTACAACCTGAGGTAATCTTAGTTTGGCAGTTAAAAATACCGCCACCAATAGAGATAGGAACACTATCCCTAATTCTACTAGTACTGTCGCCATTAGCACACCTATTTAATTATTGACAATTAACTTTATTGCATGGGGATTTATCTATTTATGATTAATATTTAATAATCTTCTGTAGAGGTGTTACTATGAAATGTATTTATGTAAGTTGGAAAGATGTAGACGGGATGTGTAAAAAACTAACTGAAAAAATTAAAGGTTATACGCCCCATGTACTAATTGGGATTTCCAGGGGTGGTTTGGTACCAGTAAGACTACTGAGTGATATGCTTGAAAATAGAAACGTAGGCATAATTAGGGTAGAATTATATAAAGAGATGGGCATTGCCAAAGATACTCCAAAAATAACACAGGCAATCACTGCAGATGTTAAAGGAAAACGGGTTCTACTTGTTGATGATGTTGCAGATAGCGGAAAAAGTTTAGCTGCAGCTAAAAAATATATTAAAAGTATTGGAGCTGATGAAATAAAAATTGCCACACTCCACTGTAAACCTAAATCAATGATAAAACCAGATTATTTCATAAAAATGACTACTGATTGGGTTGTTTATCCTTGGGAAGTTAACGAAGTCAAAAGAGAGATGACAAATAAAAAATGAAAACTTCAAGAAGAATATTCTTAGGTATTACTATAATGATTATTTTAATCTCTGGTTGTTGCAATTTCGTAACTCCTAAAATTCCCATTGACGATGAAACAACCAATCTTGCAAGTGACATCAATGATGCTGCTATAGAAATAAATGGGATGGATAATGCTGCTCCTCAAGAATATGATAAAATATTTAATGACTCCATCACTGACAAAAAATTATTCGACTCGTTAAATTATACTGAACAAATGCAAAACAGCGGAAATATATATTCTTTTCCAAGAAACAGAGAGATATCTGCAAATTGGTGTGACAGTGATGATGGCTATAGCATTTATGAAAAAGGTGGAGCCGGAAACTACAATGATGAATGTATAAACCAGAATGAACTTTCTGAACTTGTATGCATGGACGATTTTAATACATGGTTATCTTATGAACATTATTGTGGAGAAGGTTGCTACAACGGCGCTTGTAATTCACCCACACTTACTGCAGTAGCATCGCAATGCAAACCAGTTATAGCAGGACAAAATAACATCAGTAATGAAAATAGAATAAATATTGTATTTGTTGGATTTAACTATGAAACTAAAGATGATTTCACTCTTCGGGTTAAAAAAAGCCTTTCCTGGGATTCTGATGAAACTAGAGGTATTTTTGCCATAGAACCGTTTCACTCCAATAAAGATAAGTTCAACCTATGGTACGTAGATAAATTGTTTGATATTAATCTCGGACAAATTGCAAGAAGTGATTCCTATGGCGCATTATTAAGCGATGATCAAAGGCAAATGCTACTTTATTATGATAATGAAATTTCTTCAGCGTGTGGGTTTAATAACCGAATTACGATGGGATTGCTAAATGATTATGGAATAAGCTATGCCAATGTACCAAACCACGAAATTGAGAAATATACAGGAGCATTATCCAATGGTATAATATTATATCCAGATGATAAGACAGCTGATAAAATAAGTGACTGTCAGGATGATTATACTTGCAGCTGGTATAGAAATTTTTACCTTAACGATGGAAGTCCGGTGGCAGTAACGCATGAATTTGGCCATGCGTTTGGAGGATTAAATGATGAATACGACCTCCAATTACTTACCGTAAACACTAGTAACAAGTATACAAATTGTATAAGAGATAATTCTATCAATAATATTCAACAGTGTCTCAAAAATGCACCTTGGAAAGATATTCTAGGCATGGGTTGCGGAGACCCAAAAAAAATAGATTGTACACCTGATAATCCGAACTATGAACTAGAAGTAAGTTGCTACGAAGGGTGTGACTACCAAAGTGCTGGAGTATTCAGGCCAACATTGTCAAGCCTCATGTCAACTTCTACAAACAGAACTTGGTTTGATGATAAAACTAATAACAGAATATATGGACCAGTAAATGAAAGAATTATTTGTTGTCGTATGCTCTATTACACTGGAGAAGCTGGTGGCACTTGCATAGACTATAATGAAAATGGATTGGATTTACTTGGATTCTGTTCCAAATATAAAGAAGCCAATGGATTAAAATGATACTTATGTTTCAGGATAACGCTTATTTATTGGAACGAACAATGAAAAATTATAATGAACTAAAAAGCGAACTCACTACTAGCGGATTTACATTTATAATAAAAAAGAATGGCTTAAAGATTACCGTTACGTTGGAAAATTTAGATATTTTTAGCAGAATAATAATGAAACATATAAACAACAATTTCAATTACGTAGATATCCAATTTACCTCCCTTACTGCATTGATAACTAATGATAAACTATTCCTCATTAGAACTAAAGAAGAAAATGACAATGCAAAAAAGGAACTAATTGCTAGAGGGCTATCTGAAAAAGAAGCAGGTTGGAAAACTAGTTTTGATCAGAAATAGAATATGTATCTTCAATCAATGAATTCAAATTCTTACATGCAACAGAATCATCACTTCTTTTTCCGAGCCATGTATTACATTGTTTACTGTATTCTGATTCTCTCAGGAAAAAAGTATCTTTCCCATCACAAACTATTGTGTTTGGCCTGAAAAGATAACGTTTCAGTGGAAAATCTATAAAAGATTCTTTATTCCAGAAATCAAATGGAATGATATTAACTAGAGTACTATTTTGAACAAAATAACATGCGTCATCACGAAGCATATCACCTTGTTTTCTAAATGTTTTTGAACCTACGTAAACTAAATCTGATTCTCTTTGATCGGCCAGAGTACTATTGATGATCTCCACAGAAGTGCAGGATATTTGTACTGCTTCTGTTTCTCCCCTTATCGGTTTAATTGAATTTTCACCATTATAAGAAATATTAAGCTCAATACCACGCTTACACTCTGAATTTTCGCATTTTAGGATATTTGCAATATTAAGAATAACTTCCTTACCGCAATTTGAAAAATTGATTAGTTCATTTTGATAGAGAAGTGCCTGAAATTTTTTGGTATGATTTAAATAACCATTCAATTTTACAACTTCCTGATTATTGACTTGTTCATAACCAAAATATTTTATCGTGATATTTTCTTCCTGAAACTGTGGGGAAGTTACAATTGGATTAGTAATTACAGTTGGAGTTTTAATTCCAAAAGATTTGTTGGTTAGAAACATGACCCTTGATTCTAAATAATCTGGCACTACTCCTCTGCCCTTTTCTACAAAACGGGAAGTGGTAGAAGTACAACCATAAAAAATAAGAAATAAAAGAAGAATCGAAAGAATAGTATTGAATTTCATAATAACACTTAATCCACGTTCTCAACAGAGTAACTTACCCCATCGCTTTCTATTTTTATAGTTCCTGAGTTATAATTCTCCATATAGGATATACTTCTAAGATTAAGTTTCGCGAAAACAGGTGGACGTGTTCCTCTGCCATCCTGGCTTGGGTCGTAAGAACCTCCACTTACAAACACATATGATGGATTTACCTTTAGAAGGAAAAGATCCACGTTGAAATTGCCTTTTCCAAGGCCATGATAGGGTAATTGAAGAAGAGAACAAGTTACATTCTCAGTATTTACTAAATCACTACTCACACTAGATGTTATATCTGAGGTAAGCAAAATGCAGAAATCACCATTAGTTATTTTTGTAACTATAGCATTGTTATCTGAATCGGAAAATGTACTCCCTTCTTTCGGATTCATTATATGGAAATTAAGACTATTGAATGTCTCATCGTCTCCGCGTTTTACTATCTTTATAAGTGCACCATTATCCGTGACTTTTTGAACTAAAGATCCGTATACTGCATCATCGTATGATTTACCAGTCCACCAAAATTCTTCCACTGGAAAATTATCTAGTACTGCATCCATGCCACCGTAATGTTCTTCATCTGCATGTGTAGATACCAGGACGTCTATATCATCTATCCCTCTTCTCTTAAGAAAATCCACAACTAGATTGCTGTTCCTTGTTGGACCAGCATCGATTAACATATCAAAATCTCCGCGTTTTACAAATATGGCATCTCCCTGACCAATATTATCTCCGACATTTATGAAATATACTGCAAATCGATCATTTGGTGTTTCAGAATAGTGTGCTCCTGGAGTTACGTTCTCTTCCGGTCGAATTACTATAGTGCCATTTTCTTCTGGTGGTTTTTCCGATTGATTTAATTCAGCAGATGTATTTGTCTGACTAATTATAATTATGCCATTGCTAGAATTTGAAGCATTAGTTACTGATAAGTTACCAGTTGTATTTGTAACTACAGAATTATTTTCACTGCCAGGAAAATTTATTCCGAAACAACCTGCCAGAAGAATTGATGCTAGAAAGATTAGTATTGCTGCGTATTTCATAGGTTCACCTTAGTGTATTGGTATATACTCTTGAATAAGATAGAGTATATAAAACATTAATAATTGCTTAGATTTGTAATGATTCAATTTCTGCTGCCTTACTTTGAAGCACGCTGGCTGGATTATTAACTGCAGGACCAATTAATGTATGAGGTTTTCCCCCGCCCTGCATCCAGAAAGCGTTAGCTCCAATTATTTTTATGTGTGCTGCTTCTTCTCTCAGTATTGCTGCAACTTCTAAGTTGGTCGTCCCATTACCGAAACCGCTTTTGATCATTGCTAAAACGTCTGGAGCAGTTCCATTCAGAATTTTTCCCATGAATACCCTGGGATTTGTTTCTCCTAGGATGGAATGCAATCTGTGCGATTGTAAAACAGGAACAGGTTCTGGTATTCTAGCAAGAGACTCTACAAAAGGCTGTCCTGATGAGGGTGCAGTAAAAGGTTGGTCTGGAATTAATGGTCTAGGGTCTTGAAGTCTTGGAATTTTTTCAGTTCCGACCTCAACTCCCGATACTCCAACTGCTAGCTTCAGGCTTCTAGTATCTACCTTCGAGCCTCTACCAACATTTATTATCCCTTCTTTCATTTTTCTCTCAAGTATCGCTACTACGTTTTTTATCGCAGATTGCTCATGAATTAATATTGTGGTCAATCCATATGGTTCAGACTTTCCAGTAAGTTCTGCTAGTTTAACACGTGTATCTACCATCTTCAAAGCAGTACTCCCATTGAGACCATGTCTTAAAATAAGAGTGAGATATTGTTTCTCACTTATTATTTTTAGTTCTTCCAGCCAGCCCGTTCTATGAATTTTTAACAGTACTTGTCTTATTCTTGCTCGGTTAGACTTTTTATCAGCACTTAATGTTAATTCTGAAGTTACTACTGAAATAGAATTACTATCGTATCTTACTAGTTCTGAAATAGCATACAGAGACTTTTGCTCGATTTTCTCAACTGTACCTGTACTTTTTACACCTAATAATTTTGCCATTTCTTCCAGTGGTTTTATTTTTTCATCTTTTAGATATCTATCAACTAGATAGGTAGCATAACGCTGATCTGTACCTGCAAGAATTTCTAAATAACCTTGCGTTTCCAATTGTAAAAGTACATTCCTTAGAACATATTGTTTTTCCTGTGTATGTCTTGAACCATTGAGCACAACTAATATCTCTTCTTTTTCTTTAGTTAAGACTGGAGCAATTTGTTTAACACCGACTTCAATTTTCGGTTCTGAAACTGGTTGAACCGTAACTCCAGAAAGCTGATTAATTAAATGTTTCAATGCTTGTTTTTCTATTTGTCTTATGCGCTCTTCAGTAAGCATTTTTCCATGTTCAACTTTACTAAGTTCATTGGCTATACGATCATATTCCATAACTTTGTTACCAAAATAACGGAATTTTATTACAGAATATTCTCTTGGGTAACGAGTCTGGAAATTAGTAAGCTTTCCTTCGCTCTCAAGTTGTAGAAGCACATCTTTTTTTCTTTTTATATTATCAGTTATGTTTGAATCGAGTGATAACACTTCTACGAGTTCAGTATTAGTTAGAGCAGTTACTTGGACAGGTGGATTGGTAATTGGACTGGATGCTGTAGATACTGGGCTAGGTATAGGACTGGAAACTGAAGATACAATTGTGGCTGGTCTTCGGAGAATTACTGTTGGACGCGTAGTTTCAGATTGTAATGCAGATGGAGGAGATTGTATAGCTTCCACTCTAACTGCTTGCCCAGGTAATTTTTGAAAGTGCGACCTTGTATGAACCGATGCAATTTCTTCTCCTCTAACTAATTGCTGAAGTTTTTCCAATCCACGCCTGCATATAACACCTACCGTAGATTGATCTATTGATTTCTCTTTTCCCTCAAGCTTAGCCAATTCAACCCCTACAGCAGAATTTATAATTACTTCAACTTCATCCCCATATTTTATCTTTAATGTTTCATAAGCTCGTTTATCTATTCCTTTTAATTTCTCAAGTGTGCCATCTCTAATACAAGCATGAACAAAATCCCTCTTTGCATATTCTATAGCATTAACAGTACCTGCAGAACGATCGTGTGATTTTCTCATCCTGGCTAGCTCAGAGCCTACATCTTGAAGTTCATTTGGATAGTGTTTTTCGCCTGGCAATTCCAATTCATCATCACCAACATCTAAATCAGGATCAAAAGATATCTGATCAAGATCAGATGAACCGTGAGGTAATACTGTTGATTCTAAAGTTCCACTTTCTTCATGATTTCCGTCTTCTTCGGCTGATTCTCCTTCAGACGCTTCATCTTGCGTTTCAACTTCTTCATCATTTGGCGCGACTCTTTTTGGAGCTGGTTCTTCAAAAAATACTTCTTGCGAACCTTCATCTTTTATTTTTGATCTTCTTCTGACAGCTCTTCCTTCGCGTTCTTCGTCTTCAATACTACGAATACTTTCTGAAGTTGGCAAAACTACGTTACTTGTTTCTGGTGGAAGTATCAACGCACGAAGTCTTGTGAGTGCCCTTGCTTCTAAAGTATGATTTGGAGTTCCTAATGAACCATTAAGCGAGAATCCTGCAAGCAAAGCAGTGTATGCCCCAGAATCCCTGGCTTTTAATTGTTCAAATAATTTAGGTTTTTTGTTCAGCAAATCTTCAAGACGTTTTTTAATTGCAGAACGATTTTCTTCATCTCGATGATCTAAAAGTAAATGTTCTGATGACCTTGGAAGGGGCGGAAACGGCCCACCTCTAATTCTTGGTGAAGGAATTGGAATAGTTTCTTGTTTAACTGGTATAATAGGCTTATCAATAAAACTAAAAGGTAATGCTAATTTCTCTTTTGCTTTATCTGATTTCTCTTTTCCCTCAGATTCAGTAGTTACCTCAGATAATTTTAATGCCAAATCTGCATTACTAACTGAAGGTTTATCAGCATATAATGCTTCCATTATCCCATCTAAATTTTCAGCGCAATATGTTCTTAGCAAAACAAGTGCTTGATTCCTTAATTTGATAACCTGAACTTCGTCAATTGCTTCTTCCGTTGGTTTTTTCTTATTGAGTTTTTTTACTATTTCATCTGGATCGAGTAATTGCCCGGAATTTAATCCAAGATACATGGAA
>JAUSHJ010000049.1 GCA_030648615.1 Microcaldota archaeon
GGTAATAAACTTAGAAAGTCCTCTCGCTGCAGTAGATAAAGAACTTGAAGAAAAAAATCCAGTAACCCTATCATATGAAATTGCATCTGCAAGTACTGGAATATAAAATTCGTTAACAACATCATTTTTTTGAGTTGTGTAGATGACATTCAGATCCAATTCTTTGAAACTCATATTTTCACCAAAAATCAAATATCATATTAGTGCCATCCTTCCGGCATCAGTAATATCAAACTTCTCGTCTACATATCCATTTTCCTTTAACTCTTTTAAATGCTGGTACAGCATCCCTCTCGTCCTGTCCAGTTTCTCAGCTATCCCAGCTATCGACCTTCCTTTCCTGTTGGCTATCTCTTCTAATAATTCCTTTTTAGTGGAACTCAGCCCGAAAGTCAGCTTGGGCAGTTCAACAATGGAATTATCCTCAAGATTATTGCAGATTATCTTATCCACCATATCTTTCCTGGCATAGCACCCGTACAAAGCACCCTGGGCAAGCAGTTTCCAGCCACCGGACACATTAACGATCGTCCGATTGTCCTTATTCGCTTCAATCAGCTCGACAGTCTTGGATGCAATCGCAAGAAGATCAGAACCTGGGACTTTCACGATATCAATGGCAGCTACTTTTCCATAGACGTCTTTCACTTTAGCCAGATCCTCGCCAACCTTAGAGTTCTTCAGGCTATCCTCAGCTACTAGAATAATCATCTTAGAAGGAGAAAACATATGCGCGGCGGCAATGAACGGCTGGAATGAGTAAAACGTAGCAATCAGAACTGTCTCTCCCATGGTAAAACTTCCATTGTTAAGTTTATAATCGCATCGTGAAGGAAAATATTACACTCTGGAACGCAAAACCGCCCCCAATTCCTCGTCCATCAGCCGGAATGCCGTGGTCATGGGCACGTCCGGATATTTCCCTACGAGATCCCCATTCTTCCGCAGGATCACTTCACAACCAGTTTTCTTTATCTTGGAAATAGCCAGATCTGCTTTCGGAACCCTCGATTTCTCCAGGGGGAATGGGTATGTTAGAATCGCGAGCACATTAATCCCGCATTTATGGACTATCCGTATTGCTTTGGGAGTCAGTGCGCTACCGGTTCTGCCGCCCAGACCTACAAGGATAACCACCTTCGCCACTCTGTCAAACTCCTTTTTGAGATATAAAATCTCCGTCTTGGAAAACGTATCCGCCTTTTTTACAAGCAACTTCTTGACCCTACCCATGCCAGTCATGAACTTGGCATCATGGTTTATAGCCAAGAAACCAAAGCCGTCCAATCTTATCTTTCTAAGCCTTACTATGCTATTGTTACCCGCATCACCTATCCCGATTATCAACTGTTTTTCATTTTCCATATAATTCACCGTATAGCTTTCTATTAGCAGTGTTAAGTTTATAAATATAATAGTATATAGAAATACTATACAAGATGATTGCATGACAGAAAAATTATTCGTTTTCAAGGGAGAGAAATCAGACACGTTTACTACTCATTTTACACGTCTAGAGGATTTCATAGACTTGCTAACCGAATCAACTTTTGCTTTTGAGATGCGAGGTATCAGGCGTATGACACGCTCGAAAAGATTCTATGCTTGGTTAGAAAGTATTGGGGAGAAACGTTTCGCCAGTGAATTAAGGCGCTTCTCGACTATGCACACAAATATATTCTGCGAGGCAGCTACCATAATCTACAATGACATGTATACTGAGAAAAAGGATTTCTCATCAGTCGTGGGACTGGACGAAGCCAAGAGATATCTTCTTGAGACGGTCTCTTTCCCAGAGTCCTCGGCTAGCTTGAGCAAAAAATATAATCGGTTATCTAGCGGTTGCATTCTGTTATATGGCCCACCGGGATGCGGTAAGTCCTATCTTGTCAAGGCGCTTGCAGGAGAAACATCCAAATATTTCATACAAAAAAACCTTGAGGACATGGTCAAAAAAGGCGGGCACATATTTTCCGTGGCTCGTAAAATAGGCGGAGCCATCCTTTTTATTGATGAAATGGAAGCTTTGACACAAGATAGGGGATCCGAGGGTTTGCATACTAGGTTCACCACTAACACATTACTGTCAGAACTAAATGACCGGGAAGATAATAATGGGATTGTGCTAGTCGGCACCACCAATGAACCATGGGTTATAGATACTGCCATGATCCGTTCTGGAAGGATGGACAACCTGATATACGTCGGAGTTCCTCGACGCTTAGGCCGCTTCCGTTCGGCTCATGCACTTCTGTTGCCAGAAACAATCTTTCGCAGACTTCGGATATATCCCTGTCTTCTATGGCAGTCGAACTCCTTTTTTCAGCGTTTCTTGCGGTTTCCAATAATAATCCCGCAGCAAGGCGGGTATTTCCTTCAGCCAAAGCCCCTATTTCTGCAATCCTATCTAATATTTCCTCATCGTAAGACCCTTCAACGAGTGTTTCTTCAGCAATCGCTTCGAGCATCTTCATTATCTCTTCTTTCTTGTAAGGTTCGAACTCGATGACCTGGAACATCAGGGAACTCTTTATCTTAGCATCCAGATGTTCGAACGCTCCGATATCGTTTGATATAGCTATGACTGCGAATGAGTGTTTTCTTGCTTCGTTGGCATTTATTATCTGATATAAGATGTCCGGACCTTCGTTCTTTAGCAAAGCATCGAAATCGTCTAGCACAAGAAGGACGCTCTTGTTATCATTTTCAAGAATCTCCTTTATCCTTCCAAACAATTCATACGCTGCGAATCCTTTGGAGGAAAAGGAATTGCCTAGTTCTCCGGCAATCTTGTTGAAAATCGCCGTCTTGGTAACATGCTCATGACAGCTGACATAAATCGGCAAAAGACCATTCATATTATGCAGTCTCGCTAATGCACTTTGCACGTGTGCAGTCTTGGCAGTGCCACTCTTCCCATATAAAAAAAGATGCACGGGTGTTTTATCTTGAACTAAGGAATTGACGGTGGCCATGATGGATGAGATTTTATTTTTCCTCTCATGAATTTCAGGCAGGGAGAAATCTGATTGCTTGATCAGCTGCTTCGAACATATCGCTTGGCTGTACTCAAACATATCTCCCATGTTCAACCTCCCACTAATATGATAGATACTGTGTTATTTAGAATAATAATATGTATACAGGTATATATAAATGTGATGTCAAAATAGAGAAACAATTGTCTACAAAACGAGCTATTTTTAAGCATTTCTGAGCAAATGTTTCTTTATGAAGGACTTAGATGAAACAGATGTGGCTATTGTAGACGTGCTGAAGAAGAACGCTCGTCTTTCTACGCGTGAAATAAGCAAGATAAGCCAGATTCCACCAGCTACAGTCTACAAAAGGATGAAGCGCATGGAGAAAGAAGGTGTCATAGAAGGTTATACTGTACGCCTAAACCAAGAAAAGCTAGGCAGAAAAACCGTAGCGTATATCCTGATACGAACCAATCCAGGTGCAGATTACTATGATATACACGATGAAATCATCAAAAACGAGGGTATAGAAGACATCGCATCCCTTACGGGTCAGTTTGACACATTAGTAAAAGTTCGCGTGCATGATACAGACGAACTCAGCAATGTAATCTTCAAGATAAGAAATATTCCAGCAGTGGCGCATACTGAAACGATAATTTCGCTTAATGTCAAGAGGAAGAAATAGAATCATAGTTTTCCGGGGCTGGAAAAGATAGGGAGATTGTGTACCCTGCTGATGATGACTCTAAAACCGTCGCGTTCAATCTTCAAACGGTTGCCATCATTCTGCACGAATTCTATTAATTCAAGGCATTTCCTCACGGTGCGGTAGTTGAAGCCACATTGCCTACAAAGTTTCATGAAGCTTACGGGT
This sequence comes from Microcaldota archaeon, assembly GCA_030648615.1. Classification (GTDB taxonomy): domain Archaea; phylum Micrarchaeota; class Micrarchaeia; order Anstonellales; family Bilamarchaeaceae; genus JAUSHJ01. The sequence continues at coordinate 3,859 of JAUSHJ010000049.1, forward strand.
TCTCCGTTCACCGAATCCAGTATTCTTTCCATAATCTCTTTTTGTGTTCTCATAAAACATGTTGTATATAGTAGACATATATCTGCATTTAGTAGGCACACTATTGATTTCCTAGGAAAACGACCGTGGAAAACCTGTTTCCGCGGAAATCGTACAACTATCTGCATGAATGATTAAATGGAGAAGACGAAAAAATCTAAGTATGAATGACACTGAATCTGAATTTCCTAAAGCAAGAATACCGGAATGGTTTCTGGAATTGAAAGAGGACTATAAGCAGAAAGCAAAACAGATGCGAAGCTCGTTCTGAATACTTGTCTTAGAGGAGCTTTTTCACTTTGCTTTCCAGTTCTTCCTTGGTTGGAAGATAGAACCGATACTTCGATACAAATATTTTGTTGGAAATGCCAGCCGTAGCAAATTCCACTTGAACAGTGTCTTTTTGAGTGCAAAGAATTATCCCTATCGGCTCAGTATCGCCTTCGCGATTCAACTCTTTTTTCACATAGTTGAGATAAAAATTCATCTGCCCGGCATCTTCATGCTTGAATTTTGTAGTTTTCAATTCGATGACTACATAACATCGCAGATGGATATTGTAAAAAAGAAGGTCAATGTAGAAATTATCATCGTCTATCGTGAAACGTTTCTGCCTAGCGACAAATGTGAATCCCTGCCCAAGTTCCAACAAAAACTTCTGAAGATAATCCAATATCCTGGTCTCAAGCTCTTTTTCGGTGTATTCAGCCTTTTCGTCCATGCCTAAGAATTCAAGGACATACGGGTCTTTGACGACCTCATCAGATTTTGCAGGTAGATTTCCCTTCTTCTCGTATTCCAGAAGGGCCGTTTTGTCTTTGCTCATTAAAAGCCGTTCGTAGTGCAGGGAGTATATCTGCCGTTTAAGATCCCTAACGCTAAGACCTTCATTTATTGCATAATTCTCGAAATATCGCCTCTTCGGTTCATCATCTATCTTGATCAATTCGCAATAATGAGACCATGCCAATTTGGGGGACACTGTCCCCCATTTCTGATACACGAGGTAAAAACGCCTCATTTTCTGAAGGTCTGTTCGATTGAAACCTCTTCCGAATTCTTCGTGCAATTCGGTTGAAAGTGATTCAATCAGTTTTTTCCCATACTCTGCTCGGGAACTGCCTTTCTGTTCTTCCTCGACTATTCTTTTTCCTATTTCGAAATAAGTTTTCACCATTTCCGAATTGACGGCATAGATTATGTTGTGCCTCGCGGTCTTTATCAAATCTTTTATGCCCTGTATGAAATTGATATCCAATTCGCGCATATCAAAACCTCGTTTGTTTCGGATTTATCCTTTCATGCAACATGTTGCATATTCGTGCAATCACTGCCCGGTCAGATTTTTTTCCAGCTTGTTCTCAATGATTTTCTTCATCATCATTTCCTTGAATCCGGGATCGATCTTCATCAGCTGGTTCATCAGGTTATTCGCGTCCATGCATTCTTTCTCTGCCATGATTGCGACATCTGCCCCCAAGGTATAGCCGCATCTTGTGCAGAACTTCGATCCAGGGGAACCGTTAAGGCTGCAACGGGGGCAAACCAATAGCTTGATCTCTTTCTTTTTCTCTTCGCTTCTTAATCCATAGAGGCCGAGTATCGCATCGTCGACATCCCTACCCGAAAGGTGCACATATACCGAAGCCATATCGCTGCTTTGCGTCCAGCCGAAGTATTCCTTCATCTGGGCTTCAGTGAGCTTATTGGCCAATGCTGTGGCTCTAGAATGCCTGAATAAATGAGGGTGGACCCTTTTCTTTATCCCTGCCGCAGCAGCAAGATCCTTGATTATCTTGGCTGCATAGCTATATCTGAAAGGGTTTGAGTTTCCGTTGGTTCTTTGGTGCTTCCTCACAAAAAGATACGCATCCGGATCATCCTTGAAAGGATGCATATCCATCCAGGTTGCAAGGGATGAGACCGATGCGACTATCCGTACCCTTCGTGTTCCGGTTTTTCCGATGACTCGCAATACTGCACCGTATTCGTCGAATTGTATGTTCTTCAGCTGCACCGTGAGCAGCTCGCTTATCCTGCACCCTGTTTCATAAAGGCATTGCACAAGAGCCCTGTCTCGCGGATCCGATGATACGGCAAACATCCGCTTCATTTCGTCTTCCGTAAGGAGCTCTTCCGGCAGCTTATGCCGTTCCTGGATGCGTACCTTGATCCAGTCCACCTCTTCAGGATAAGATTCGTTATTGCCTTTCATCCATTTGAAAAGCGAACGTATCACGACCTTGTAGTCGTGTTTTGTCCAGTTGGAATATTTTGTGGATTCAACGCCGATGACAAATGTCTTCACGTCCTCCTTCGTCATCTTGTCGAACGGTTTGGTTACCCTTTTGTCTATGAGCCTAAGCATGGTCAGGTACTTGCATATCCTGGAATTCTTGTATCCTTGGCTCCGCAGGTGAAGGTAAAAATCCATAATCAGTTTCCTGTTCTCTTCCCGAAGCCCGTATTTGTTGGTCTCCATCTTCTCCATCATGCCCTGGATCAGGCCGCTGAAATTATGCGGGTCGAACTTCATACTTGACATCTGGCACCATCTCCATTTATTTTTTCATGCAAGATGTTGTATGGTTGGACGCGCAGCTAGGCTCAAAAACAGCATTTTCCGCTCGCGGAGCCATGTTTGTTGCCAAACATGGCAGCCTGCATACGCGGGCTCATAACTAGAAGTAAAAAGCCCCCAGCGAGAATTGAACTCGCGACCTTACGATTTCCACTTCAGGGGGACGGATCCCCCTAAATTGGACAAGCAACCCCCTCGTTTGAGTCGGTTGCCTATCATACCAATCGTACGCTCTACCGCTGAGCCATAGGGGCACCAAATTATGCTATTTTTTCTGTCTTGGGTTTTGTCATATTCCAAGTTTTATGTTTGTACTGTAAATTCTAAAAGAATTTACAACAGGACAAAATTTTTTATCATTTTATCCTTTCCATTAGATATAAAAACATCTAATGCTAAGAAACATAAACAGAACAACTAATAGTTGTTGCTGACGAATAATTAAAAACATATCATGTGTCAATTCGGCACGGAAACAAGTACCGAATTTACACAACTTTGCCATTCGGTTCTGGCCGAATGGGCAAATCATAATCATTTTCTTACAGGTGAAACTATGGACAAAGAGGAAATTATACTAGTAGGTAAATACAAGAACCTTAATTTGGATAGACATTATTACGTAGATAAATGTGGTGATACTGAGGTCGCAGCGTTGCTGGTTGATTTGTCCAATGTTATCGAACCTTATATTTATCAGTTTTCAGGAATAGACACCAAAAAAATAGATGACCTGATAAACGTAGGTCTTGGTCTCCCAGCAGTTATTTCATTTTTTAAATCATTCAAAAGAAACGATCTTCTTTCTGCAGCGCAAAACAAAAACACCATGATGTCAATCGCAGAAAGTTATCTGGTTAATAGAGTTCTCACGAAGGCAAATGTAGCCTTTAAACCGATGGGTACACATTCAATTAAACAAGATGTGGAGATACCAGAAAGTCTTATTGCATTTATCGGTAATTGCAAAGGTTGGTTTGCAGCAAAGAAACTTACAATTAATGAAAAAACTGAAGCGTGGGAAGTGGCAGGTATTCTTTCTGGTATAAATCATACTATGGTAAACAAATCATTTGGTTTTGCTAAATTATCAGGAAATACAAAAATCGGAAGAAAGTCACTGAGTTCTTTAGCAGAAGCATTAGCAACAGTTGATGTAAATAATCCGTATGAAATTTGTAAAACCTGCGAAGGTTTTGGTATAAAACCCTATGCAGCTCCTGAAATGCTTATGAAGGAATATCCAGATATAAAACCACCTAAAGTAAAGGGTCGGAAGTCTAAATAAATTTTTAGTTATTAAGTGATTATATGGGAAAAGGAATCGGTCATGGTAAAGTGATTATTTTCGGTGAGCATTTCGTGGTTTACGGAGTACCAGCCATTGCAGCAGGTATTTCCAACGGCGCAATTGTAGAAGTTAAAAAATCAATCGAACTTTCCTACGTATCGAATGTTCATGGGACAATTCCAGAACTAACTACAAATGCGATAAAACTAATCATGGCAGCTATGAAAATAAAAGAAAATTTTAGAGTAGAGCTTACTGGAGATCTTCCAACCTTTGGTGGTCTTGGTTCCAGTGCAGCTTTTTGCGTTGCACTCACACGTGCATTTGCTGACGAATATAATCTCTCTCTTCGTGATGATAAAATTAATGAGATTGCATATGAAGGTGAGAAAGCATTTCATGGGAATCCCTCCGGTATAGATAATACTATGGCAACTTACGGTGGAGCTATGCGTTTCATTAGAGGTAAAAATCCGCAGGAAAATAAATTTGAAAAAATAAAATTAGGAATTCCTTTACACTGTGTCATAGGAATTACTGGAATTTCATCTCCAACTGCTAAGATGGTAGAAGGGGTAATGAAATACAAGGAAGAAGATTCAGATCAATTCCAGAATTTATGTGACGAAGCTGGAGAAATAATAGCACGTGGGGAAAAAGCACTTGCCACCGGAGATCTTAAACTTCTGGGCGAACTTATGAATGAAAATCAACAGTTGCTTAATGCATTAGGGGTTTCCATTGAACAAAACGAAGCAATAATAGAATCTGCTTTAGGTGCTGGAGCTCTAGGTGCAAAAGTAACTGGGGGAGGAGGAGGTGGCACATGTCTTATTCTTGCCAAGGACCAAAAGCATGCCACTGAAATAATATTTGCAATTAAAAAAATAGGATTTGATGCATTTTATACTAAAATAAGTTAAGAGGTTGAAATATTATGATTAAAAATTTATCCATTTTCATCGTTCTTTTTCTATTATTCGGTTGTACTTCCCAACCAGATGTTGTTATCAATTCAACAATAATTTTAAATGAAACTACAACTACTATAGTTCAGGAGAATGCAACTACCATTTCAAATACTACTGTAACTGCAAATACTACTTCACAACCAGATAAAAATGCTACCGAAATCCCTATTATTAATGTTTCCGATTCGAATATAACTAACTCTTCTATCAAAATATTTACTTCGCTTTCAGGTTACGAGAACTGCGGTTCCATAAGACAGGTGACCTATGTTCCAACAAACCCAATCTCAGTTGCAGCAAATCAGTGTTTTTCAAGAAATTTAAAAAATTGTTCACATGCTCAAGTTTTTGATGAAACTGGTACTCAAACCGAGGTATATACTATTGTAGGGAAAGTACTAGATTTATGTCTAATACATTTAAAAGTTACAGATGTTCTCACTGATAAGGAATCGGCTCAGATCTGTAAAATGGATTCGACTGTTTGGTTCTATCTTCCTAATGAATTAGAAGGAAAAAGATCAATATGGCTTTTGAAGAACGCTACGTTTACTGACAATTATCTTAGCTCTAAAACAAATAAGGTTTATTCATTGCCTTGCTCAGATTACGCTAAATCCTACATACCAGTGATATATATGAATATCGAAAATGGACTTCCATTATTTGATTACGGAACTGATTTCTATAGCGATAAGACAGGTAGTCTCGGATGGATACATTCTACTTCTGTACGGGATAAAAATCTAAAAGATATGCTATCATCAGGTTATGGCGGTTCCGATAAAAAAGGTAAAGATGCATTGTCATTAGTTAGTATATATACTGGTACGGTATCACCCGATGGTATCATAAGCGAGGAATATGAAAAAATTCATTTCCAGTATGTTTTCAATAATGATAAGACTAAGTGTGTTTGGTTTGATATGACTTTATTAGCGGCTTCGGAGGTTGGAGCTAAAGGGAACATTGTTAATTGTAATCGAGACAGCAGTCCAATTAACGATAGTGAAATTATAACAGACTGGAATTATGATAGCGATGACCTGATACCATATGCTCCTGGTCTTTCTAGTTATAAAATTACTTCTGTTTATATGCAGATGCGGGATCTTAAGAATTACCAGGGTCCGTTATATTTTGATAGTATTGCATTGCAGAAAATAAATGAATTTTCAGATAACGTACCTATAATGGTTGTAGAATTCGAGCCAACTTCCGGTTCAAAAGGTCCTGGCTACCTGCTATTCAATGCAAAAACCGGGAAGCTTGTTAAAAATGGAGGTTATAACGCAGAAAACTTCCAGACTCAGGTAGAGAATTATATCGTGCCTGATTAGAGGACATCAGAATATTCTTCTCCTTTTTCTTCTACTTTCTTTATCTTTTTTAATTTTTCGGTTATCATTTCCATGGATTTTCTTGCAGCTTCGCTATTGGTATCTTTAGGGTTTCCTATAACCTCTATGAACCAGAGTTTTTTCTTTTTTTCCGGTTTCTCTGTTTTTTTAGTTTCTTGGTTATCCATGTTGATCATCGACTCTTCTCTACTCCAATTCTTGGGCAAATATTATTAATCTTACAGATACTGCACAAGGGTGAAACTGGTTGGCAGATCGTCTGTCCGTAAGCTACGAATGTTTTGTTTAGTGAGCGCAAGTATTTTTCAGGTATTTTATTCATCAAAGCATTTTCAGTTTGTTCCGGTTTCTTTGTTTTTACAATTCCCAATCTATTGGAAATTCTATGAACGTGGGTATCTACGCCTATTACATTGTGTCCAAAATGCCTTGCTAATACGATATTTGCAGATTTTCTTCCTATCCCTGGAAGTTTTAGCATGTCTTCTAGATTATCTGGTACGATACTACTGAATTCATCAACTAGCATTCTGCACATTTTCTGGAGGTTTTTTGCTTTAACTCGGTAGAAACCGACACCATAAAGGATTGTTTCGAGTTTCGTGGTCTCGAGTTTTGAGATGTCACTAGCATTATCAGCAATAGCAAATAGTTTCTCCACTGCTTTTAGAGTAGTATTATCTTTGGTTCTTGCCGATAGCATGACGAAAACTAGAGACTGAAACGGAGTTGTTCTTGCACTTTCTACTTTGAAGACCGGAGCATTTCTTTTACTTGCTTCATTTTCCATTATCTTTAGCATCTTAGGAATTTGTAATTTATTCATAAGTATATAAACAAAACTAGAATTTAGAATACTTACGTTTTATTTGCATGACTTCGCATATATGCTTCATCTTTTTGTGTTACTAAGCCAGCTTCCAGCAATGCAAGATAATGAGAACCGTTATATTCTGGACGACATATCAGGCTGCCGTTATCAAAATCATATCCGGTTACTTCTCGTGGTTGTTTTCCTGATTTCAAAACCAGCCATTTAGTTGCTGCTATTCTAATCTCTTTATTATCATAAACACCTGGTGTTTTTGTTATTTCCCAAGGATAAATCTTATCAGTTTTGAATTTTCCAGTTTTTCCATGTTCTTTTACTTCATCCAAAGAATATGCATAACCTGCTTCAATTAATGCGAGGTAAGGTGAACCATTACAGTA
>JAUSHJ010000051.1 GCA_030648615.1 Microcaldota archaeon
TAAGGAGAATTCTGTCTAGATTAATACCGAATAAAAAAAGAATAAATATACCTACAAAAGCGCCAGTGTGCGCTAAGATAGAAAAGGGAGTCCCTATGAAACTAATAATATAAGTTAAAAAATCTTTTTCTTTGTATACCATAAAAACTCCCTAATTATTACTTCTTTCCATCATTGAATTTCTTGAAAAAATCTGATAATAACGCGTAAAGAGCGAATGCAGCTACAAGTGCTGCTGCTTTAATCTCTACTCCCATCGCAAGTTGTGCAAAAAATACACCTAATGCTGGAGCTGTAAACTTTAAAATATTTACTCCAATATTCTTAAAATCTTCTATATTTAGTTTACCTTTTGGGGAAACCTTAGCTGTTGTGTAAAGTTCCATATTTTTTTTACTCACCTCCTTTATTTTGTTTTTATTCTTAATAGTCCCTTTAGCCATCTTTTAAAATTAAAATGTTCGATATGCTTCTCCACAATTTTTGTTTTTCCTTCTAAGTTCTCAGCAATATCTGCAACACCCTGCACAAAACTCTTTGTAGCGGCTGTGGATTCCTTTTTAACTGTTTCCTTAGCTTCTTCTACTTTACCTGCTAATAAATGTGCTTCTGTAGTGCTTTTGCCAACTTCCCGATAGATGTCTTCCCATGTTTTTTTATCATGTTCTCTGTCTTGAAAAATTTGACTGAAGTTGTGGGTAGTATGTTCAATAAATTCGTTAATATTTTTCTTGAAGAGTTCTTCTTCTCTTAAATGATCTTCAAAACGTTTTACAAATTCATCATTCATAGTTTTCGTAGAAAGTTAACTATACTACTAATTACATAGTTTGTCAATTTGGTAATTGAGTTATCAGCAGGAATAGGAGTGACAGTAGGTATAGAAGAAGGGTTAGAAGGCGTTACAGGTGGTTCTGGGGGCTTCTGGGCTAGTTCTTTACGTAAGTCTGCAATCACATCTGCCTGAACTCTGTTAGCTGATAATGCGTCTTTTAATTGTTGACCTACACTATTTAAATTCTCCAAGGCTATTTTGAGCGGTGATCTACCGTCATCTTGTAGGATTTGGGAAACAATATCGTGCAAGACTGTGCCACTATCTAGTTGTGCTTCCCTGGCTTTTACTTCATCCTCTGTAGCATCAACTCCGAGAATTCCCCGATAGATTTCACTAACTACTAATTTACTACTAATTGTTACTAGATTAGTAGGTACTGGTTGCTGAGGCTGTGGGGGATTAGACGCACTAGACGCTTTAGGATGCAACCAACCATTAACATAATCGTAGTTGTGTTCCTGGACATGGCAGGGTGAACCTGTGGGATAATTTTCATCGAAGCTCCTGAAAGTATTGGCGTCACCTTCTATGAAGACTGCTATATGTCCGTATTGATTCATCCCCCATATAACCAAGTCACCTTCCTCTGGTACATTTGTTGCAGAATTAGGAATCCATTTATAGTCATCATCACTTACTTTAGATGGGAAGTCTACTGCGTTAGTCCATTCAATAATAGGAAGTCTGAGGACATACCTAATATAGGCGTTGGCGTTGTCTGTACATTGGTTGAGTGCAGATGTGCCTGCTATTTCTAAATACCTTCCATTATTTATTTCAAAAAATTCTTGTCTTGTCATATATGTGTAGATGTGATATAATACTTATAATGAAACTCTGGAAAATTCCACTTACTAAAGGTAAGTTTGCAATAGTTGATAAATGCGACTTTGAAAGACTTAATCAATTTAAATGGCTTGCTTATAATCGTTATGCTGCTCGAGCTACCTATACTACGGGTAATGGAAAGCAAACTTGGATTTTTATGCACCGACTGATTGCAAATGCTCCTAAAGAAATGGAGGTTGACCATATCAACCATAATACTTTTGACAACAGAAGTAAAAATCTTCGTCTTGCCACACACCAACAAAACTCTTTTAATCATCTTGGATATGGACATAGAGGTATTACTAAAATAACTAATAGACCTCTTAAAAAACCTTTTTGTGTCCGACTTATGATTAGTGGGAAAAATCTTTATCTTGGATATTATAAAACCTTTGAAGAAGCTAGAGAGGTTTGGAATAAAGCTGCTATTCAGTATTATGGAGATTTTGCAAAGCATCATTGATTCAACACACTGGTTCTTGGCATCAGTGCCAGCAGTTTCCTTATATTCTCCGTTTAATAATCCCATGAACTCAGTAAATTGCATAAGTTTTTATATCCCAATACCAAAAAGATGAAAAATTAACATTCCTGCTAAGACTACTATCAAAGCACACGCACCAGACACTGTAAGAGTTTGTCTGGTATTATTAGTTTCTAACTTACTAAGTCGGATTCCGTGGTCTAATATATATTGATCTACCCCAGCTTTATATAAAACAGGGTAAGAATCTTTGACACTTAACTTTTCATTCTCAAGATCACTTATACGTTTTGCAGTTCCATCTGATAAATCCTTAATAGCGGTAAATATTACATCTAATTTAGTTTTAACTTCGGAACTAAATGTTAGTAAAAAATCATGGTCATTACTGTTTTTGCTATTAGCAATTTTCGCAGCTTCAGCAGCAGCTTGAGCGACTGTTTTGCTAGCAGCATTCGCAGCTTCAGCAATAACATGTACTGCTTCCTGAGCAGCTCGTTGTATTTCGGTTGTATCTTTAACGATCAAGGTTTTCATAGATTAATTT
>JAUSHJ010000057.1 GCA_030648615.1 Microcaldota archaeon
TTGTTTTCAACAGAAAACAATGTACAATTATTTTCTAAAGAAAATAATGCACATTAACAACATTTTCTAGGTTGTTAATCGTGCATTGACGCGGTTTCCGCGTCAATTATTGACACGAATCGTCGTGTCAATGCATCAACACAATCGTGTGTTGACTGTATATTGTCGCAATGCGACAATTATGTCGTCACAGCCGTAATTCTTTTTTAGCTAATTCAATTATTTTTATTCTATCTTCTTCTTTTCCAAGTATCATGAGTTTTTTTCTTCTTTTTTCACTTACTCTCAACGCTTCTACTATGTCTGATATTTTTGTTATTTGCACTAATTTGTTATTCAATGCTATGTTTATGTCTACTGGTTTGAATATTTCATTTGGATAATCAACAATCACATCACAATTAGTTTTTTTAATTAATTTTTCTTCCAAGTTATCTATGTCTATTTTAGAATTATCAGAAATTTCAATCGACAGAATTTCTTTATATAATTTTCTCCCATGTATCATTTCTACATATTTTTTGGCTTCATCTATTCTTGCAATATTTATGAGTGCTTCTTCATCTCCATATTTTAAGAATTCTCTAGGATTGAAACCACCAGTAATTGCACATTTTATCATTCTTCTTAGCATGGCTGCTGCTATTCTTACTGTTTTATGCATGTAGACATTTGAGAACATCATATACCTTCCTATGAGCAGACTTTCTGCTGAAGTTAATCCTCCTTCAGTTAAAAAAAGTTCCCCGTTACGCATTCTTAGCGTGTGCAATATTCTGTCGAAATCCATTATTCCATAGGCTGCCCCAGTATTATGTGAATCCCGTCTCAAATAATCCATTCTATCTGCTCCTAAATCAGAAGTTACTATTTTTCCATTTTGGCTCTTTTCCATTTCTACAATTTCTTTTGGATTATGAGTTTCTCTTAAAATATCTCCTATTTCTCCACTGAGGATCATATTTTTACCTATTTCTTCATGGTTTCCAAGGTACCTTTTTAGTATTACTTCACTTTCATGGGAAAATGCAACGTGTCCTATATCATGAATAAGTGCATATAGTCTTATTTTTTCTCTGATATCTTTATCTATGTTTAATTTTTCTGCAATTACAGATGCCAAATGGCAAGTGCCAAGCGAATGTTCAAATCTCGTATATGTTGCACCTGGATATACTAAATAGGTTAGAGCCATCTGTTTGATTCTGTGCAATCTTTGAAAATCAGGAGTATCAATTATCTTTTTTTCTAGTTCGCTAAATTCTATCGTTCCATACAATTCATCTTTGATGATCATAATCTCACCATTTTCAAGCTTGCTATATTAGTCCAAATACATCTCTTCTTTTTTCTACGGTTTCTCCTTGTTCAGCCATTATTTTGAGCACAGCTCTGCAACCATCTGTTTCAACCTTGCATTTTTGAGAAAGAGTTGGAACATCTATATCATCTTTCATATGCTCTTTTATCATAGTGGAAACCTTAATAATATATTTTTTTGTAGCAACGTAAAATTTATTATCAAAACCTTTTATTCCTACCATATCATTCGCTTTACCAAGTCTTTTCATTGATTCTGAAAAAGCAAATGCTTGCTTATTGTCATCTATTATCATATATCCGGTTGTATTTAATGCGACATAATTAGCATAATCAGCGTTTTTGGTTTCGGGAGTTTTTCTACTGTCTTCTTTCTGCTGTGCTATCTGTCCAGATGGTTGTTCTTTTAGTGCATCATAGGCTCTATCAATTATATTATATACTCCATCTGGATACTTTGCACTTTTATAAATAGTTACAATTCCTTTTTGCATAAGTTTTTTTAAAATTTCGTTTTCACTGCTGTTTATTAGTTCACCGACTCCTGGAGGAGTTCTTTTCTCGAATCTTATTCCGAGCATTTTTTTAAGTAGTAATTTCTCTTCTTGGCTAAGATAGTTCGTTGGAGTTACCTTATCTGCTTGTGATTGTTTTATTTCTCTCAACTGATTAGTCACCAGGTAATATCCTTCCTTAAGCTTGAACAGTTCTGCAGTTTCCACAGCTAAAAATTCTGCTGGAAGTTCGATATAGCACTTATCTTCTTTTCTTATAATTCGTGTTTCCATTATACTCTCCCATACGTTCATTCACATTTCTAATTTATAATACTATAATCACCTACTATTACCTATGGGAAATCGCATCTGGGAACTGGACGCACTAAGAGGTCTAGCCATTGTCATGATGGTAGTATTCCATTTTCTCTTTGATTTAAATCTCCTTGAAATAATCAAGATTGCTATGTATGAAGGATTTTTGTTAATTTTTCAAAGAACAACTGCTTCACTGTTTCTTTTAGTAGTTGGGATGGTGCTTTCAGTTGCATATGCGAATGGAAAAATAGAATTTTCATATTATTTGAAACGTGGATTATCACTTTTAGGAATTGCGTTACTGATCACAGCTGTTACATGGATATACTCCCATGAAAGTTTTATTATTTTTGGTGTAATTCACCTCATTGCTTTTTCAGTGATTATTAGTTACGTTTTTCTTAGAAAATATTATCTGAATCTTTTTGCCGGAATTACAATAATTCTTATCGGTTTAGCGATTTCAGGAACTACGTCCAGTACCAATCTGCTTCTCTGGTTGGGCATTCCACCCTCAAACTTCTACACATTTGATTATTTCCCAGTTTTCCCTTGGTTTGGCATGGTTCTCATTGGTATATTTCTAGGTAAATTTATTTATGTAGAGAAAAAAATGTCTTTCGAAAAAATAAAGAATCCCATGATAGAGCTTCTAAGTTACCTCGGTAAGCGTTCAATTATCATTTATTTGGCTCATCAACCGGTTTTGCTGGCTATCCTAATGCTTTATAAATATTACTTGAGATAATGTATTGTTAATATTGGAAAATTGTGGTTATATGATTATTTGAGGGAAAGTGAAAATATGGAGACTAAGCAAAAACCTGAAGAAATTATAAAGAAAGGAAATCTTCCAATTAATTTACAGCGGGATCTAGAATCTCAATTAGTTCGTGATACATTAGGGACAATTGGGGTTAATTTTGTCCAAGGAAGCGGTACAGGGGAATTCCATCCGTCCATGCGCAGTGCTGGCAAATCTATTTATATTAGTTCAGGAGTTCAAGCGGTTCGTGGAAATTTTGAAAATTATTCTGAGCAGATGCCTGAACTTTTAAGATATTGTCTGAGTGACATATCCCAGAAAGAAGATAAGAAAAAATTAGTTCCAAAATTAGCAACTGGATAATGCTATTTTATTTATCTTTTAAGTTCATTTTTAATACTTCTTAGTATATATCTAGCTATGGTAGAAGCACTTTTTGCAATTTGTATTCCTGTTTTTGGTTTTGGCGTATTAATGTTCGCTGTAATGTCAGTTAAGATTATACGACCTGTTGAAAAAGCACTGGTAGAACGCTTTGGAAAATTCCATCGTGTGGCAGAACCCGGGTTACTTATTGTATTACCGTTCGTTGAAAATGTCATTAAAGTTCCAACCACTGAAATACGTGTGGATGTAGATGAACAGACTGTAATTACTAAAGATAATCTTAATGCAAATGTCGATGCAATCGTTTATTATAAAATTCATGATATTATGAAAGCAGTATACAATATTCAGGATTATAGAACTGCAATTCCTTCTTTAGCTCAGACAACTCTTAGGGCAGTGATGGGAAAAATGACACTCACAGAATCGAACGAGAACAGACAGAAAATAAATCAATCACTGGAAGAACAATTGGACACTGAAACAAATCAATGGGGTATCGACATAATTAGAGTTGAACTCCAGCGCATTGATCCTCCTGATGACGTGCAGCAGGCGATGAACAACGTAGTAAAGGCAGAAAACGAAAAAATTGCTGCAGTTGACCTTGCTACTGCTACAGAAACCAGAGCAGACGGTGAAAAACGAGGATCTGTAAAAGTTGCAGAAGGCGAAGCAAAAGCAATCGAGCTCAGGGCTCAGGCAAGAGCAAATGCAATTAAGTTAGTTAACGAAGCAGCTCAAAAATACTTCAAGGGAGATGCACAGACGTTGAAAAAACTCGAGGTTGCTGAGAAGGCACTTGTAAACAATACGAAATATATCATTCCTGAAGGTACTAATCTCTCTATGGTGATATCAGACACTGCTGGTGTAGTACCTATAGCACAAGATAAAAAGAAGAAGAACGAAGAAGAAGCATAATTTTGGTATTCGTGTCCATTGCATGCATCTTAATGCTTCTAGTTCTATTATTCTGCTTCTAGCTTCTACCCGTAGTTCTACCTGATATAGTTGACTATTCTAGTTCAATTGTTCCAGGCGGCTTATTGGTAATATCATAAACTACTCTTCCTATTTCTCTTACTTCATTTGTTATTCTTGTAGATATCTTTTGTAAAACTTCATAAGGGATATTAGAAAAACTAGCAGTCATTCCATCTAAGCTTCTCACAGCTCTTATGACTGCAATATGTTGATAAGCTCTTTCATCGCCTCTAACACCTACTGCTTTTGAATCGAGCAACGCAGCAAAATACTGCCATGGCATCTCCATCTTTTCTTTCATTACAGCAGACTCTATTTCTTCTTCTGCAATTGCTCCAACGTCCTGGAGTATTTTTACTTTTTCTCTGGTTACTTCACCAACGATTCTTACTGCAAGTGCTGGGCCAGGAAATGGTTGTCGATTGAAAATATAATCAGGAAGTCCGAGTGCCTTTCCGACTTCTCTTACCTCATGTTTGTAAATTTCTCTAAGAGGTTCGCATAATTTCAGATGCATTTTTTCCGGCAATCCACCGACGTTATGGTGGCTTTTTATTTTATCTCTTCCTGCACCACCACTTTCTATCCAATCTGGTGCAATGGTGCCTTGAATAAGGAATGTGACGTTATCTCTCTTTGCTTCCTCTTCAAATATTCTGATAAATAGTTCACCAATTCTTTTTCGTTTCTCTTCTGGTTCAGTTACTCCTTTAAGTGCGGAGAAAAACTTTTCGCTTGCTTCTATGACCTTCAACTTTACGCCGGTATTTTTTGCTGCTTCTTTTACATTTTCAGTTTCATTTTTTCTCATGAATCCAGTGTCAACATAAATTGCGAATAGTTGCTCCGGGATTACTTTTGCTGCTAGAGCTGCAGCAGTGAAACTATCCACTCCACCGCTTAGTGCAATAATCGCTTTTTCCTTGCCAACAGTTTTTTTAATTTCTGTTTCTGCCTGCGAAATAAACTTTTCAGTATCGAATGCCATGATTTATTATATGGGCGAATGATTTTAAACTATCTATGGGTTGAATTATTATTATGCGCATCGTAGCTGATTTTCATATTCATAGTAAATATGCCCAGGCAACCAGTCCTCACTGTGAACCAGATAGATTAAGTGAAGGTGCAAAAACTAAGGGGATAAATGTACTAGCCACTGGAGATTTTACTCATCCTGAATATTTTAAAGAATTAAAACAGAAGTTGAAAAAGAATGAAAAGGACGGTCTTTTTCCACATAACGGAGTTAATTTTATTCTGAGTGTGGAAATTTCATGTATCTATGGGATTAAGACACTAAAGACGAAAAATATAAAACATAATACGCTTCGCATGCATCATGTTGTGCTGGCTCCAAATTTTGATGTCGCATCGCAGATAAATGACTGCCTGGACAAATACGGTAATTTGAGAAGTGATGGTCGGCCAATTTTAGGTATAACTAGTCCTGTTCTTGTTGAGCAGTTGATGGCGATTTCAAAAGACATTTTCATTATTCCTGCACACATATGGACCCCATGGTTCGGTATGCTTGGTTCTAGTTCAGGAGTAGATGCTGTGGAAGAGGCATTCGAGGATCAGGCTAAACATATCCATGCATTAGAAACAGGATTAAGCAGCGATCCTGCAATGAATTGGATGCTTTCTAAATTAGACAAATACACATTAGTTTCAAATAGTGATGCCCACAGCATAGAGAAATTAGGTAGAGAAGCAAATGTTTTTGACCTTGAAGAACTGAGTTATAAATCATTAATAAATTCAATAAAAACAAGGAAAGGTTTTGTGAAAACATACGAGTTTTATCCGGAAGAGGGTAAATATCATCACGATGGCCACAGACAATGCAATATTCGTCTTCACCCAAACGAATCTAAAAAATATGGCAATATCTGTCCAGCTTGTAGAAAACCCATGACCATCGGAGTATTGAATAGGGTGTATCAACTTGCAGATCGTAAGTATGGCCATGTTCCTGAGCAGGGCATTCCGTTCCAGCATATTGTTCCTTTACCTACTGTTATTTCTAAAGCACTAAATAAGTCAGAAACTTCATTGGTCGTTGAGCAAGAACACTCAAAATTAATTCGTTATTTTGGCAACGAGTTTGCAGTTCATGAGGCAAACGAAGAACAATTGCGTCTGGCAACGAGCAAGGAGATTGCAGGTGCACTGCTAAAAGTAGCCAAGGGAAACATAAAATGGGTTCCTGGTTATGATGGGGTTTTTGGAGATCTAGTATTGGATGATAGTAGTAGGACGCTACGAGAAAGTGAAGAGATTAAATTTTCAAAGAGTTCTAAAAGTAAAAAATAGATGTTTCCAGATGATTACAAATTATAAAAATGAGAAAAATTCATCTTCACTTATTTTTGCCTGTTTTAAAATTCCTTTCAAAGTTCCAACCTTAAGATCCTTATGTAGTGGAACTACGCATCCCCAACGTTCCATTCCAATTATCTTCTCTAAAACTACATGGCTTCCCTTCTGTCGAATCGCGTGGAAACCCATCTTAGAAAGAATTTTAATAACTTGGAGTCCCGGTAGATTTCTTGGTATTTTTGGCATATGCTGCAACCTCAAAAGTAGTCATAATTGCTGGACTTTGTGTTTTCAAAGTAAATTCTTCCAAATATAATTCTGTGGCTTCTTTTAGATTTTCTATTGCTTTTTCAATAGTTTCTCCCTGACTTACTGTGCCTACTTCTGGGCATTCTGCAATATACATGTCATCCTCTTTGTGCATGATTGCGCTTAATTTTATATTTTTTTCCATGTTTTATTTATGCGTGGAAACCGTTAAAAAACTAACTAGTTTTTCTCTAATTATTATGGATACAAGAAATAGCTGATGTTGAACTAGTTTTGAAGTTTAAGATTTCGAGTTTCAAGTTAAGTGTTTGGGTTCTGAGTCTGGTTCTTAGTTCTTGACTTTCATGCCGGTTATTACATTGACCAACGCTTTATAAATAAGTGGTCATTGCGATAGCCACTCGAGTTTCTGGTTTCCAGTTTTGTATTTCTACTGTAAATTCCATTGAATTTACAACAGAACAAATTTTGTGAAATTTGTTCTTAGGGTCTAGTTCTTGAATCGTTATCCCCACTTATTTTTCGATTTTTTGTGAGAGTAATAGTTATCCCCACTTAATTTTCAAGTTTTTGTGGGGCAATTCTGATAAAATAAGCGGAGTATGCTCCGCACAAATCCTATTTTACGCGGGTTGTAATCCGCATAGATTCACTGATTCAGAATTTAGCATTTCTTTCTTCAGTCTTGCATCTACTCTTCAGCAGTAGTTTTACCTTCTACCCTCAAGCTTCTACCAATAGCATTAACCGATACGTTTATATTTTTCCATTGGAGAATATGATTATGGGTGGACTAGGCTTTAGATTAACTCCGGAACAGCAACGATTGAATGCGGACTTGGAAACGCTTCGTTATCGACCTACGAAAGAGTTTGAGCGTGTCTATAAACTTTTTAGAACTGTTTATCCATTTGCTCCAGCACCAGTACGTGAATCTACATCTGAAAAAGAGATGAAGTCTCTAGAACGAGATTTTGGTCCTGCTGTAAGATTCTATATAAAATACGCAGATCTAATAAATGATGTTGCAAGGTCTGGACGAGCAGTAGAAAAATACTTAATTCCGTACTTTGACAAACTTAATCAATTTCAAAGGGAGGCTGGCGAACAAGGAGAAACTGATCGTTTGGTTCTTTATTCGGGGGGGTTTTTTCTAAGTTCATTTGCTTCATTTAGTATTGCAGGTATTCCAATTGCAAATTTTATAAATTATGCTCGTAACAATCCAGAGCGAGTTACTTTTGAAGATGCTCTTAGTGTTTTTAGGGGAACCAAAGAGCTTTTGGCATCAGAAAAAAAAGCATGGGCAGAATTTACATTTTCTCTTTATCAATATGAAGTTTCTCTTAATTCATTTTTCAATTCTTACAATAAACTTGCAATTGCTCTGGTCAATCATAACGAATCAGAAATAAAGAAAGCACTTTCTTCTTACAATTCTTTTGCAGCTACTTTGAAAAAATCGCTTAACAATGTGAAAGAAATTTATGGGAAATACCAAACTACCTTCGGTTCTTCTGAGGAATACAAAAATGCTATAAACATATCAGAATCTTTCATGGAGGACGCCGGCATGGTAGCTTCTACTGCAGTTTTAGGTAGTCTTATTGCTGGTGCAGTTCCGCAGACAGTTAAAAGTGGTGTACTTAACATGAGTCAGAAAATAGGAAAAGAAATACTAGAAGAATATTTTACAAAATGGAAACATATCAAATGGAACATAGGTTTTACTGCATGGAGAATACTAAGTGATGAAGATACTGCAAAAAAGTTTGTTTCTGCAATAGATGGTGGGGATCCAGATGCTCTTGCAAAAGTTATTGGTGTTACTTATTTAGTTGAAGGAGCACCCATAGGTATAATATTCAGAGGTGCAAAAAAAGTTTTATCTGTACTGATTAATATTCCTGGTTTAGGGGAAGTGGCTGTTGGAAAATTAATTCTTGCACTCGGACCTTTAATTGCAATGGGTTCGCATGAGAAAGTTCTTGAAGAAATGAAGAATGCTGGAATCGATACTTCTGGAATTAATGCGAAGGAAATAGCTGCAAAAGTTTCATTGGCAACTATTTTCGGTACAGATGCAGTGTTTTCTGAGTTAAGCGATAATTATCCAGATGCTAGTCCAAAGAAGCTTAGAATTGCAGCAGATGATATAACTGCAAAAGTTTCTGGTGATGCCGAATTAGCAGTAAAATTCGTAGTGGATCCGGATGCAAAAACAAAAAAAGCGATTAAAGATAGGATGAATTCTGAATAGCCAATCGTGATCATTTACGGTATCTTTTTAAAGAGTTGTTTTTAATCTATATGTATGGGTACAGAATATGTAGTGCCATGGTTTAGTAAAAATATTATTTCTAAGAAAATTCAAAAGTAATTATAAAGGTGATTATATAACATTAATACATAAGAATAATCCAGTTCATACTGATAGAACTAATGCGGGTGGTTCAATGGGAAGATTGAAAGAAACAGTTGGTGAAGGAATCGAAGCTGCAGGGCAGGCAGCAAGGGCAGGACAGACAGCAGTTAAAACTTCATTACTTGGCCAGATTCCAGAATTAACTACTCCTGAAGCACAACAGCTAGGAAGATACTTCTCAGAACTTCTCAGAGGGGATTATGGTAAAGAACTCTCTTTAAAACTTAAAACTGATGACGTATTTGCTAAATATGTTAATACTGAGCTCACAAAACTTACAAAAAATAGTTTAAAATCCAGCGAAGTCCTCGAGAAAATACTTAAGAGCAGATTAACCGAGAACGAAGCAGGTGCAGTATTTAATGCACTCTTTGGTGATTTAGATAACTTGCGTACTAGTTATATGGTTCCATATTCCAAAGAAATTGAAAAACTAGAAAAAGAGCTTTTAAAAACAGTAAATCTAGGAAGAACATCAAATCCTCTTCGATCTGCGTCTGATTCTCTTAAGGATTCGAAACAGTGGTTCGAGATAAATTTCAATCGTGGTCAGATTATTCCAGAAGATAACTTCATGAATGTTTTAAGAGATTTCTGTGAAAGATCAGATATACTCGCTGTCAAAGAATCGGACATACTTGTCGGTCAATTATTTTCGAGATTTGGATTTCTTGAAAAAATAGATCCTATACTAAGGGACGCAGCTAGATTACAAAACCGATTCGTTGCTGACATGTCTTTAATTGGTACAAGTTCTGAACAATTTACTCGTTTTCTCGGTAATATAGATTCAAAAGAATATGCAGCTACCGTTGCCAAACTCAGGGAAGGCGGAATGCTTACTCAGGACGTACTTAGGACACTTACAGAACCAGGAAGACTAATTGTAGATGAAGTTGCTTCTGTAGTAAAATCAGAATATGGAGAACAAGCCGCAGCAGATTTTCTTTCAAGAGCCAGGGATCCACGTAGTCAGGGAAAATCTCTCGATTCTTTGGTACTTGAAGCTGTAAGAGGAAAGAAAAAAACAATTGTAAATGCAGATGCATTGCTTGCAGATATTGAAACAGGACATGCGACAATAAAAGCTAATGAAGCTAGTGCACAAGATATTAGAAATGCTATAGAAGCTGCAAAACAACACGGGGCAAAAGTGGATTATGCAGATGTAAAACGTTTGAAAGAATTTGAAAGAACAATTCCACAATCCACCGAACTACTCAAAGCAAAAATACAACAATTAGCTGATGCTACAAGTGTTAATTTAGATAAAATAGAGGGATATGTAGAGGCTGCACATTCTGCTAATCTGGCTGAGCGTGTAGAAGCGCTTAGGAATGCATTCAGGTCTACCTGGCAAAGTTCAGATGCAATCGGTTTTGCAAGAGAACTAAGCAATCCAAATTCTTTACGTTACGTAACAGTGTTTCAAGAACATGCTCAAGAGGTAGAGAAAGCAACTGCAAAGAAAATTGCTAAAGTTGCAGAGGAAACTTCCGGTGGAATACTAGCTCAGAGACCATTAAAACTTGCAGAGAAAGCTCCAGGAATTGTGAAACGACCTATAAGAGCGGCTGCAGAAAAAGCAGTAGAACTTGTAGATTATAGTCTCCAAAATAGTCTCAAGGCATTAAGAAATCTTGCAATTTTTGCAACACTTCCATATACTGGGATGCCATATTTAATCAGTACTAAAACCTACAAGACACTGACCAGTGAAGGTTTTGAAGAAGCTGCTGGTAGCGTGGGAAAACGGTTGAGCAGAATGCCTAAAGTTTCTACAGGTTTGATTACTCTTGCGTTAATCTTCGGAATGGAAGCAGGTTCTCAGGCTGTTTTTGATACTCATTGGTTATACGCTAGAGTTCCTAGCCTATCTGCAACTGGAGAAAAGAAAGAAGAAATATCTTTTACTCAAGCTCCAGCGTTTAAATTCTGGTATGGTAAGGTTAAAGATTGGGTAATTACCCCGGTACAAGAATTCCGTGGTCATGGCCAGAAGCTTCCGAAAATAATTCCCAGAGATCAGTGGACTTCTGAACAACAGCGCGATTACGTAATTTCTTCATTGAAGGTAGACGATGAAACTCAAAAATTACTATATAAGAAAATTAAGATAAATGATCAAGATATGATGGTTTGGCAGTTATTATATACAAATCTACGTTCATTCACCAAAGGTGTGAATATGGTAAATCCTGAAAAAACAAATGAGATGATTAGATATCTAGCTAACTTAAAATCAGAATCAATCGATGCGATAAATCAAAAACTTCTTACAAATGGTTTCATCTATCCATATTGGGAAAATGCAGGACGGGTGCCTGGTTATAATGAAAATCATTTCAAGTTCTTCAGTAACTATGGTTTATCTGAACGTATCAATAATGGTAATCCAATTCCATTAACTTCTGAAGAATCCAATAACTTAAGGAATGGTTTAGTTCGTGCTCTAGCTGCAGAATCAGAGAAATATGCGAAAAAGGCAGAAGCTGATAAAACTGACGATAAATCTAATGTAGCTGCAGCTTCGTTTGCATCTCCAGTTACTTTCGGTGTACTGTTATCAAAAGGAGATCCGGTTGCCTATGGTTTCGTAAGAGCTCATCCAGAATTCTTTAATGCTGAAATAGTTGCATTGGCACAAAGTGGTACAATTCCACCTACAGTTACAACTCAAAATGCTAATGCTTTATCACAAGTAGTTAGTATTGAATGGATAAATCATCCGGTAAGACAAGAGGTTGGTTCATGGCTGGACAAAACACTTCTGGCTCTTCCTTCTGCTGATAGGGTGAAATTATTGAATGCCATTCAGAAGGAACACTCTGTCGATTACAGTAAATTTGTTTCAAATTATAGTGCCGGAACTTTGTCACCTGAAATCAAGAAATATTTTGATGCTGCTAAAGTTGTGCAACCTCCAGCAGTAGATGGAACTAAAGAAGGTGCCTCAGACTCAGGTGCTGAAAATACACATATAGGTTCAAAGCCTGCAGATAAAGCAGTTGGACCAACAACATCTAATAATAAAAATAAGAAAGGTCGTTAGTTTTTTTCTTTTTTATATTTTTTTACTTTTTCATAACTAAATTACCTAAACAATTCGTATTATTAGGGTGAGTATATGGGAATTTCAAAAAGGCGAGTTGGAACTATTTCTGTTGCAGTTGCCTTAGCATTGTTCGCATTTAAAAATCCTATTGTGGATAATTTTATTATGGCAGCATCGGCAACAAAACCCAAGTCAGACATATCTCCTTTAGCAATTCAAACTGCAGTAGATTTCAAGGCATTTGTAGAAAATGAAGATGCTAGTGCCGGAAGAAATTTTATCATTACGTTTAATACAAATTGGGAAAACCCTGCTTTCATAGATGCATTCAAAAAGAAAATAAAAGATTGGCCTGCTATTGAAAGTTTATGGAAAAAAGCAGTGGATGATGAAAAAGCGTTTCCATATGATGAGCGCACACCTACTTACGACAAACTCTGTGAGTCAATAGATGCAGTAAGAAACGCCGAAGGCTCTCTTGATACTCTTCCATATTCCAAAGCATTTAAAGATGCGGTTGTTGCAGCACAGCAAAATGCTCTTCCGGTCGGTGTATTAGTTCCAAGATTTCTAACACCTAAAGATATCGTTGATGAAATCGTTGCCGGAGACGCAAGCGTATTTACTAAAGATAAACTAAGGCTTAAAGATAATCCGTTTGATCCAGATAAATTCGGTGCACCATCACTTAATGACGAAACTAATTTACCAAAGAACGAAACCCCCCGCCTTCTGGTGATTCAGCAGTTGTACAATAATCTTGCGGATAATCTTGACAGCGGACCGCTTCCATTTGTTGAGAAAGGTTTTGCAAAAGGAGTTCCTGAGAAGTGGAATTCAGTTAAAACAAAAGATGCGATAATTGCGATGCAAGAATTTCTTAATACTGCTTTAGATCAGAATAGAATTGCATTTTCCATATCTACTGATGGCATATTCACACAAGAAACCCTGAAAGCATTTCTTCTCTATAAGGGGGCTAGGATGGAGTATCTGAGTGTTACTCCATCACGTGCATCTGAGTCATCACCATCTGAAACTTCTGTATCTAAACCAATTAATCGCAGAGGATTAACTGCTGAGGATCTAGGTCCAACTACTCCTGGTTCACAATTAGATTTAGGTACACCCAATGCAAGGAAAAAACTTGTGCCAGAAGATTTGCTAGGAGAAAAACCAGAATCAAAACCCGGTGATGGTTCTATTATAGATAATTCGATTCCTAAGAAGCGAAAACTCACTCCAGAAGACCTACGTTAGTTCCATAGATTTTTCTTTAGGCCAACATTATATTTAAAAACTCATTGTGTCTAATTATATAAATATGGGAGAACTAAAAAAAACTCGTTTACTCTTAGCCATCGGCAGGACACCTAGAGTAATTGCTTCTTCTGTTGTCACTCTTGCATTAACAGTTGCTCAATTCAATATGTTTAAAAATCGTTTCGAGCTAAATTCTGCTATGGCACAAGCAGTTAAATCTATGGAAGAAATAAGTCAGGATGCAAAGGATGCTGTTGATTTAGTTAAGAATCTTTCAGCTACTGGTAAGGACAAATATCAAAAAGCTCTTTCTACTACTCTAACAAGAAATGGTAGTGATCCAGATTTCGCTACTTCATTGAAAACTCTTTACAAAAATGACGAAGATTTTAGAAATGCAATAAAGAAATTTGTAACCAGTCCTAATAGTTCTGATATGGTTGCCACTTTAAATGAATTTGCATCTGAAGTAAAGAAAACTGCTGAAGATTTCAATGTACAACAAAATGTTAATGTTGCATTATATTCTCTCAAGGATTTTTGTTCTACTGGAGATCCTAGATTTAAGAAAAAATATGATAATACTCTAGCAGCAAATACTTCAGATAATTTTAGAGACAAACTGGTCGATTCGATAGGTCAAGATGAGCAATTAGGTGAACTTATTGATAATTATCATAAAAAAAGTGGTAACGAAAATGCAAATATATCAGATATCATGACTGCCATTGCTGAAATACAAAAGACAGCTCACGATATTACTAAATTTGCAAAGAAAAAAGATAATTATATTGCTAGTTATGGCACGGATTTCTTAGTATCTGCTCTTAAATTCTATAGCCGTACAGATGGCGATAATTTCGATTTATTAGATTTAGGCGAAAAGAGACGTGTAGGCATCAAGAAAGGTACAGACATATCTCTTGGGGTCATGGAACTAGTAAAGAAAGGTCCGTTGCCAACTGATTATTATGCAAAAAGGCAAATCGGAGATTTAGGCATTGCAAGCGGTGCAGTTATAGCAGCAACCCCAACTCTATGGAAGTCTGTAGGAGATCAGGTAAGAAGAAATCTGGAAGATTCATACTACGATCCAAATGTTCGTGCAGTTTTCGATCGTATTTTCGGAAGTGAGGAAGGTTATAAAGCATTCCTGAATCAAACGGACAAGGAAGGTTACATAAGAGGATTAATTACTCAGGTAATTCCATTTGGCGGAGTTCAGCAAAATCAGACAGGTGCTACTGCTTCTGGTGCTCCACAAACCGAGCAGTCAGTTACTTTTTCTCAAACCTCGGTCGTTACGCTTCCCAATATGATACCAAATAAAATAATGGCAGCTTATAATAAAGTTAGTTTTTCCATGAACGAAATTTACAACATCGTAGTTAGTTCTCCAGCCCTTAGTGAATTTGATAGGATGGGGTTCAGAACCATGGTTGCTACTTTATACAATGCAGACCAAAGAACTCATGATTTAGTACAGGCATTTTTGCTCGCAGCATATGTGCCTATTGCAGAGGCACAATCAACAGGAAAAAAACTTTCTCAGACTATACAAGAAAGACATCTCGGTAACCAGTTAAGATTTATGGAAGGTGTGTGGGGAGGCTCGCTTGCCGGTCAGTATGGTATTTTGAATGGTCCCGGTACGCCATATTCCTGGTACACCAAATATCTTGATGTAGTATTTACAAATATTTCTCTAGGTGCAGTTTTGGTCGGTAGTGCTGATGCCCCTGTAAGAGCAACCACTGGAAAAGCATTCGCTGTCGGTTTTATAGCATTCAGTGCAGGTTTACTGGAATATGGTGTTGAGAAACCCATAGATAAGTTAAGTATGTTGTCGCTCAAATCTCTTGAAGGAACAAAAGGTGCAGAATATATCGTTGCTCCAGTTATGGCAATTATAGGAGTAGCCGCATATGCAGGTGCTAATGTAATTTCTGCAGTCAACGTTCTTTCCCCATGGAGAGATTATATGCTTCAGGCTGCTCAAATAGGAACTAACATATCTGATAAGTTAGAATCAGCAACACAGTCTGGAGGCGGTGTAAGACTTTTCAATCCGATGGTTATTTCAGTTCCCTATGGAATTGTGGCTGCTTTGGGAAGCAACAAACCTGGGGTAAGAGGTCAGCAACAACCAACTCTTGGAGTTGGTCAAGGAATAACTACGGGTACTACTAGTACAGGTGTAGCTCCAATTCCAGGTTCTGAGTTAGCCACATCTGGAACAAGTTTATATCAACAAAAACTTGATTCTGTTAATGAAAGATTGGCAGCTTTGGATGCTCAAACTGACGCTCTTCAGGCTCAGATTAACAACCCTAGTGCTACTGCTTCCAGAAGACAAACTTTGCAAAATCAGTTGGATGCGCTTACCAAGTCTCAACAGAAACAGAGAGACAAATTCGCAACAGATCAAGCTGATCTTGGAGTTGCGATTAGTAAAGAAAATGCTGATAAACGTTTATCGTTTTATCCAAATGAATTGCGTACTACCCCTCCATCAGCAGGTACACAGATGCCTGGATTAGGTGCAGGTGCCCAGGAAGCAATAACTCCTAACGTTTTTAATTTGTTCAAGGAGTCTCTTAAATTAGTTACTGAATCCAAAGAGGGCAATGCTTACAATACTGCTGATCAAGTATATGCAGGTTTGCTAGCTGGTCAAAGTATAGTGTACTCTATCAGGTCAAATCCAAATCAGGAAGCTACTATTTCATTCTGGGAGAAGTTTCCAATCGTTTCGCTCTTCGTTAAAGGTCACCACATAGATACAGATATTTTCAGTGAATTTAGGAAAATCGCTGCTGAAAAAGGAGTAACTGAAGTTCAAAACGTGTTTGTACTAATAAAGAAAATAAACAAGGACTATCCTTCTCGATATACTCTTAATGAGATGATGGAGATCTACGAAAACAAAGGTCTAGATGGTTTAACAGAAGCGTATAAAAAAGCAGGTGCGACTTCTTCAATAATGCAGTCTAAGCCGACACGAGTTGGCTAGTTCTTTATTATTTTTTTCTTTTCAATATTTTTTCTGCAGTTCTTTTCTTTTTTAGTTTATTTCGTGTGACATCTGTTTTTATTCTTTTGTACTACAACTGTATATTGTATGCCACACATAACAAGAAAACGTTTAGCCTTAGCTAAGGATGTATTTCGTCCTAGTTCTATTGCTGGACGTGCAGTTTTAGTATCGTCCGTTCTTGCGTCTTATCTTCTGTCGGACGTGCGTATTCTTTTAAAAGGTTCTTCACACAATAATTTTATGACAGGAGCTATGGCAGCACCCGGGGAAAAAGAAACACCTAATAAGTCAGCCATACGAGCATTTACCTCATTGCATGAATTTCTTAAAACTGGAGATGTAACTAAATTAGATGATTTTGAAACGGTCTGGCAACAATATCCAAGTTCTTCACAGAAGTTTGAGGATTTTAAGAAATTTTTTTTTGAAGTCATAAAAGAAGATCCTATTATCATGTTGGTGATTCGTACTTATAACGAATACAAAAAACCAAAAGAATTGGATCTGGATGAAGTGCTCAAAGAAGTATGCCAGATTCATGAACAACTTAATCTTAAGGATCTTGATTATAACGGACTTAAGAGAAAATATCCAGGACAAGAAGCCACAAGATTCCTGGAAACTATCTTAGAAGCTCGTCTTGGTTCAGAGTTTCTTTTGGATCTGAAAAAAGGGGCGACACCAACTGTTCTTTTAGAAGGTCTGCTTGCAGATTCAAAGAAATCTTTTACTGAACTTGAAAAACAGACTGATAGTTATTTGCTTGGCATGGATAAAACTTCTAAGGATGCGCTCAAATCCAGACTTGAGGAGGAGCATTTTGCTTCGCTTCGTCAGAGGCTGGAAGAATTAGAAAAAAATCCTAAGCTCGACAAGGCTATTGCATTCGACACCGATGTAAAAACACTACAACAAGAAATTCGTATATCTGCTTACATTGCATATCAATTCTCTCTTTATCTTTATACTGGGGACAACTCATTTTTTGATCGTAATGCATCGTCACTAGGTGGAGGTATTTCCACAGGTGGAGTTCCTTTTGATGTGAATGTCAGAATGGGCTTTCTTTCTGCAAAGGATAAGGATTATGATTGGAGAGAATCTCAGAATCGTTTGCCGGTGGATTCTCTTTTTTCATTGTACCTTCAATCTTATACGAAATGGATGTTACCTGGTTTTGAGTCAGTGACAGCAAAGAAAGCATCGACTTTAGGAGACGCTGCTACGTTCGGTCAAAATCTACGTCCTGTTATGGAAACAGCAAATTCTGTGTTGCGTTTGGACAGAAGTAAATATGCGGATGCATGGCACAATTTAGAATATCAGTATAAAGAAGTTACTGGTGATAGTCGGGATATAATTCTTCGTGCACGAATATATGACGAGAATACTTGGTCTGAAATTGCATATAATTCATGGGGTGTAGTAAAAGATAAACGTACCTCTTTAGGGGAGATGCCATTAAATTTTGAAAACTGGCTCGAACTAAGTGAAAGTACGCATCAGATGCAGGCTTGGAAAGATACTGTCAATTCTGTTTTAGATCAGTATGGGCGGGTTAAGAAAGAATCTGGAGTATGGAAATACAAGAGTTCAGCTGAACAAGCGGCTGCATTGCAAAAAAAATCTCCTAAAGATGCTGCGAAAGAAGCAATAACTATTTCTTCAAGGGAATTACAGGAGAGATCCGTAATAGAATCTCTTAGATTAAAAATGACTGTAGTAGATGCATACTTTTTTGATGAAGCTGTGAGGAAACTTCAAAGTATTTCTATGCTATCCGATCCGGCAATTACTTCATTGGTAGAAACACTGGCAAGTATTTACGACCGTGATCCATATTTGGCATCATCATTCCTTCACAATGTAGTTCCTGTAGCAGCAGAGTCTTATGATCAAGATGGATTTGTAGCTATTCTTGCTAATTTTAGAGCTTCAGTAGAAAATGTGCTTGCGAGCGATCTCCCTCGTCATGAAAGGCGTAAGTTCTTACTTGACGTGTTTAAGGATTTAGAAGGAATACCTGAGCAGATTGCAGTATACAATAAGAAAAATATGGAATCTGAGTTGAGACAATATCCTAAGGATAGTTTTGAATATGTGAATGCATTTGCGATGCGTGCTTCTCAATTACTGGGACGGGATGCTTTCTTCCAGGAGCTTCTTCCAATCATGCCTGCATTAGGGTTATTTCAGACATTGCCTCAGGGACCTACTGATGTGGGCGGTGCGGCATTTGCAATTACATTTTTGAGTTCTGCCGAAGTAATCCATTCAGAAGTTAGGGCAAATCTTGAAGGAAAGTTAATCCCCAAGTTCGAGCAAATGATACCTGCTCAGGCTCGCCTCAAGCGCTGGGACTATCAGGCGTTTATAACTGCAATGAGAGCTAAGTTCAATAATATGCCTGTTGAATATGCAGATTTCTCCGATTGGCTTTCTGCCGGAGCAGGAATGGCCGGTTATGCTAACAGTGCTGGTAAAATTGATGCTATTGAAGAAGGTTTTTTCCAGACTGCAACGGGTGGAGGTAGTTTTCATGGACAGGAGACAATTACGCAAAATCCAGATTCAAAACTCATCAATATCCAGGAAAGCTTAGCTGGTGTCGATACTGTTGCAGGACCACTTCATACTCAAGATGGCTATATTAATTGGTCTGAGACTAAAGGAGTTGGAACTGTCGAAGATGATGCTGCTCGCGCATATGCTCAAATAGCTAGAAATACTGGACACAACATACTATTCATGCAGGAAGGATATTATCGTAATCTTGAAAGTACTAATTCAAGTGCTACTTCTATAAAAGGTGGGGAGTTACAAGTAGAAACCGGTAGTACATGGAGAAGAAAAGGCAGGATTGGTTATTCAGATAAGTATGGGCAAACAATATTGATCGCTACTAGTCAGGCTAAGGACAATAATTATGTGACATATACTCCTTTTGATGTTGCTACTGGAAAACCATCGTCAAGTTCATATGACGTAATCAAGGAAACTGATTCTGCATTGGGAGAACGAGCGTTTTATACTACTAAAGATGGAAAGAAACATCTGTTGCCTTCAGACCTTCAGCAAACTGCAGTTACCGCATTGAGTGGTACCATGGGTCAGCTATGGCAGGTCATAAATAACTATACCTATGCTAGGTTAGGTCTTGAACCTGGTGCTACTATGCCCGCAAATCAGGGAGTAGAAGCTGACATAAAATCAATGCCTTTCTGGAAAAATCCTGCACTTAGCAGAGGTACTTCTCTAAATGGTTTCTCTATGGGGTACGATCTAGGTGATTGGAG
>JAUSHJ010000058.1 GCA_030648615.1 Microcaldota archaeon
AATATTTTTTTGAAGCTTCATCCTTCAATTTAAACTCAGCAACGTCTTCCACTACTGCGATAATATGAAGAACATCTCCTGAGGAAAATGAACCGGAAGAAGAAAGAGAAAATTCGTAACTTCCATCAGTGACCTTAAAACTATTACCGAATTTAGAAAAATATGTCTTAGTGACTAGAGCATCGAATTCGATTTTCTGTCCTGGAGATAGTGAAACCATAATTATACTCTGCCAAATGTACTTAAATAAAGACTATTTTCTAAAGACTGGACTGCATAACTCGCCTTTTCTACTAGTTCTCTGGGAAGATATAATTGCCGACCCCGATCGATAATATAGTTCAGTCCGTCTAAAACAGTTTCAACTATTTCACTACCGTATCGCACTGTTCCATGACTTAAACTAAATTTCCTGCCTACAAGAAAGGCAAATGGACGTTGACCTAGGATTTCGAAAAACTGACTTATACATGCAACTCGAATTGGTACAATGGATGTGCGACCGAACTCTGATAAATCGCTCACTCTGGAATCAAACATATCATCTAGGAAAGTCGCGAGTACTGCACTTACATTAAATGTTGAACCTATACGCAATGTTTCTCCAGCTAAAGAAAGCAAATCGATGTGCCCGTGCGAATAGGCGAACATACCTGCATTCAGTGCATGGTCATCAGCAAACTGCATATATCTAGCTGAATGAGGATATATTGGATGAGTTAGTGCGAACTCTGCCAACGCACGAGTGCAGATTAGAATGGCCTTTGCCTGAGAATAACATGATGACGTGTTCATGTTTAGTATAGCTGCGATAATCATTGGTAATGTGTGATCTTTATCAAATGCTTGTTCCACCACAGAACTAACACGCCTATCCCGATCGGACAGGGCTAACCCCAATGCTCGAACTATTGTGAGATGATCTTCTGAAAATAATAACCGAGTTAGAGAACGATGCTCTTGAATCGTACCGCGATAGTACATGTCCAATATAACCTCTACTGCGATTCTGCGTATTTTTGGGTTGGGATGTAGGGCAGCTTCCTCTTTTATTCTGTGCATTGCCATTGAACGTACTTGACAGGGTTTCCTAACGGTCGCTGAACGTAACATAAAATTATTTTAATTACGACAGTTTAAAAACTTTCTCATTTGACGACCAAAACTATTTATATAAGTATAGTGTATATAGAATACCTTATGACCGAGAAAAAAACAAAATACATAGTCGTAGCCGGTTCAATCATGTCCGGTCTGGGGAAAGGAATAGTAACTTCTTCTATTGGTAAGATTCTACAATCAAAAGGTTACAAGGTAGTGCCAATCAAATTTGACGGATACCTAAATGTAGACTGTGGTACAATGAACCCGTTCAGGCACGGGGAAGTATTTGTTCTTGATGACGGCACTGAAGTTGACATGGACTTTGGCACTTACGAACGATTTTTGAATTTCTCCATTTCCGGTAGTTCAAGCATTACTGGTGGAAAATTATTCCAGAAGATAATAGAAAAGGAAAGGAATGGAGACTTCCTTGGTAGAGATGTTCAGTTTGTGCCTCACTTGACTGATGAGATAAAAAATCGAGTTAGAGCAGTTGGAAAAGAAAATAACGCTGATATTGTAATGATTGAAGTAGGCGGAACTGTCGGAGACTTGGAAAGCGGATATTTCTTAGAAGCGATGAGGCAGTTCAAGCATGAAGAGAAAGAAGACGTGCTAATCATACAATTAACTTATGTACCTAGCTTATCTCCTGGAGAACTCAAGACAAAACCAACACAACACGCTACACGATTGCTACAGAGTATGGGTATCCAGCCAGACATGATATTATGTAGAGAACAGGAGCCGTTGAATGATGATGCAAAGAAAAAGATTGCACTATATTGCAACGTAACTGAGAATGCAGTATTTGATGATCCGACTGTTAGAACAATTTATGAATTGCCACTTACGCTTGAGAAACAAGGAATATATGAAGTGATTGCAGAAAAACTGAATTTAAGTAAAGAGAAGACAGACTTGACAGAATGGCGAAAACTCGTTGAAAGAATTGTAAACCCAAAAGGAAAAACGTTAAACGTTGCGATTGTTGGAAAATATACTGCAGTTAAGGATGCGTATGTAAGTGTGAAAGAAGCATTGGTACATGCAGCTGCAGCGACTAATAATTCTGTTGAAGTACATTGGGTGGAGTCACACGAATTAGAGAAACTGGATGACGTAAGTAAAGAATTGTCTAAGTACAATGCGATTTTAGTTCCGGGCGGATTTGGCTCTCGAGGAATAGAAGGGAAGATACTTGCCATTGAATATGCTCGAAAAAATAAAATACCGTATTTGGGCTTGTGCCTTGGACTTCAGCTTATGGTAGTTGAATATGCTAGAAACGTCCTTGGTTTGAAAGATGCAAACTCTACTGAATTTAACAAAGATACTTGTAATCCCGCTATAATGATGTTACCAGAGAAGAAGCAAATTGTGAAAATGGGTGGAACGCTAAGATTGGGGGCGTATGACTGCAAATTGAAGAAAGGAACAATTGCTTTTGATGCTTATGGAAAAGATAAGATATCCGAGAGGCACAGACATAGATATGAAGTTAATCCTGATTATGTTGAACAGTTAGAGAAGGCAGGACTAGTTGTTTCAGGAACACACGACAGCGGAGTAGTGGAATTAGTTGAGTGGAAGGATAGTTTTGGCGTTGCGACACAAGCACACGTAGAACTTAAATCAAGATTAGAGACTCCTGCTCCTCTTTTTGTTGAGTTTATTAAAGCTGCGGCGAAAGAGAAAAAATAAAAACATCATATTAGCAAGTTTGTTATGACCAAAAAAGAAATTAAATTGCATTCTAAGGCATTCGGGAATAGCAAAAAAGCAATAAAAGAAGATATCGAATGGGGCTTTACGGTAGCAATAAGTTGAAAAAATCGGATTCTTCATAACAAATGAATTGATCGAAGATACAGTTAAATCAGTTGAAAGATATTCCGAGAGAAGGAAGTAATGTATAAATCAACCAAACTTATAGTTTTATATAAGTTTCGTTCATTAGTATATGTATGAAAATCCCACTTGCAAACAGGCTAAAGAAAAGATTACATGTCGAAACCGCAGCCCTACAGGATGAAATGATAGACCTAGTCTATGCCATAGAGGAAAATGCAGTTTTACACGGAGGAACTGCTATCTGGAGATGCTACAACGGAAACAGATTTTCTGAAGATCTGGATTTTTACTTCCCGGTAGGAGAAGATTTTGAACAGAAACTGATTACGAAACTAAAGGAGAGAAACTTACAACTCCTGAAATACAAAAAAACAGAAAACGTCCTATTTGCAAAAATATCTGATGGAAACGTAGAGGTAAGGTTAGAGGTAAATTCTACATATAAATATATTAATGCAATTACAAAACCATATGAAAAAATAGATGGAAGCTATATTGATATTTTCACTCTTTCGGTAGAAGATTTCGTTATAGAGAAAATAGCTGCATATCAATCGAGAAAGCTTATTAGGGATATTTATGATATTTATCACTTAAGCAGATACGTAGAAAAAAATGAATTAGTTAAAGAGCCGATAAGGAACTTCTTAGGAAAAATAGAGAAACCGCTAGATGAAGAAAACCTGAAAGCGATTGTCTATACTGGAGCAGTGCCATCTTTTAAGCAAATGCTGGATGCAATCAGAACGAGGTTTTAAAGTGAAATACCTTAAATTATTTAGAGAGTGGTTCATAACACGCCCTACTTTTACAACCAGTGACATTAGAAAAGTTCTTTCAAAAACCGGAATAAGTAATGAATACCTCTACGTGCTTATTCATAATTTAATTAAAAAAAGAGAAATGAAAGTTATCAGAAAGGGCGTATATACCTTAAAGGAAGAAATGACCGTTGTTGGATTCGCATTTCCACCTTTCTATTATGGTTTGCAGGAAGCACTTTCATTGAGAAAATTATGGGAGCAGGAAGCTAACTCAATAGTAATTACTACGAGAAAAGTAAGAAGCGGCGTAAGGGTTTTTTTAGGGAATAATTACCTTGTAAAAAGAATAGATAGAAAAATGTTTTTCGGTTTCGAAATGATCAAATATTATGATTACTGGCTTCCGGTTTCAGATGTTGAAAAAACTTTGATAGATTTCGTTTATTTCAAGCAAAGACTACCAAAAGAAACGCTTAATGAAATTAAAAAACAAATACGAAATGATAAACTCAAAGAATATCTTGGGCAAGTACCTTCTTGGGTTAAGAAGAGGGTTTTGAAATTGTTGGGCTAATTTTAATTGAAAATTTACGAAGCTTTAGAAATCCGTTTGGCTTCCCAATTGTTGCAATGCAACAATGGGCATCTTGTCGCACGAAGCGACAAGCTTGTCTGCCAAATCTCTCTAAGTCCAAGCTTTAGAGATCCTTTAGTTAAGCTTTTTCTACATCATCTCGAAAGTTTAGTTTTAAATACTGGAAATTAAGGTAATTCCATACGTTTACGCGTATGGAGAATAAAAATGAGAGTAACATTAAATAGAAATCATAGATTAAGTCTAACAAGAACAGTAGTAGCATTTGTGGCAATTGTGCCTTTACTGGAGGTTACAGCTATGGCAGGAAATCTCAAACACAGGGAAGTAGTAGCGATGGCTACTGTAGAAACTCTGGAACAGAGAGTTGAGAAAGCATTCGATAATGCTGCAAGAGTACTTGGGCCTCTAACAAATACAGAAGATTTGAAAAAAATAGGACAACAGATAATTGATGTGGTAACTGGCAGGGAAGTAAAAATAAAACTAGAAAAACCAGAAATCAACCTAGATACTGGCGATGTAGAGGGGTATCGAACAGAGATATACAAGGAGTATAATTTCGCCATCGACTCTCCAAAAGCCAAAAGATTTGCTGTAGTTTTAGAAGCAGAACTAAAAAAAGTTGCTCCAGAAGTCAGTGTAGATTTTAACGGGCAAGCAATAACAGTAAAAAACAATGCCAAACCGATGTTTGGCTTTAACGAGCAAGGACAATAGCATTTATAAACACTTTAGTACACAATAATAATATGGCTAACATAGGAAAGAGTGTGCACTTAGATAGATTACCGCCCAGTAAATCAACGCAAGCTGTAGCCATAGAAAAAAAAGCATTTGGTGGTGACCTTTTAGAGTGTAAAGCACTGTTGGGAACACCTAAGTTAGAGGGTATATACGAAGATAGAACTGGCACATTACAAAAACTAGCAGAAATGATTATAGCACATAGAACAACCAGATACGGAAAAAGCATAGTTGAAATGTATGGGGAGGCTATGCACGATTTAAGCGGCATCGTTACTATACTCACGCCAAACCAATATAGAAAGGCACAAGGCAAAGCAGCTACTTTTGATAGTTTAAAAGTCAGGAGCACGCTACTTAGAACTGCAATAGAATTTCAGGCAGAAGCCACAGTAAACGAGCTTATGGCAATTATAATTTCTAAAACATGGTTAACTGGAACATTGAATATGGAAGTACCGGCAATTCCTGATATTCAACATCTAATTGCATGCGCACTTGCTAGAGAATTAAAGCACGATGCGTGGCTTACTAAGTTTAATGGAATGATAGCAACTGGAGAACGAGATGGTGAAGGCAATTTTATAAGTGCAATCGGAGAAGCGAACGGAATAACAATTATAGGAGGCAGACCTAGTGATGCGGCAACTACTCTAATACTTATGTCACCAATTTCATATGATAGCATGACCTTGATGGATGATGAATCCGCAAAGACGCTTATGCTAATCGCAAGTGCCAGACAAACGATTGTGAATTTACTTGGAAAAATACCAAACGTAGACTTACAAGGTATAAAAGTAGTTGCTGAAAAAGTAGCCAGACTACTTAAGATGGCGTTTGTAAGAAATGCTGACGAAGCAGCCAATTTCGCAATAGAATTAGCCAATCAAGACACTACTCAAGCACTTTTTAGCAATTTTATTGAATCACAAGTACCTGAAATTGTTGAATATGTTAGAAAAACATTTGAAGCGGCTACAACAGCGGCTGAAAAAGCAACTACCAGAGAGATTAACGCAACCGAAGCACAAGACTCTGAACCCGACGCAATTGTAAATAGCAATGGACAATCGGGAAACGATGGTACGAATGGTTTCGGATTGAACTAATCGATTTAGGATGATTATTATGACTACTACTCAAACAAAAAAACTCAACAGAACCGAAAGATGCCAGAGAATAGCTGAAAGATTCTGGAAACGAGCAGACGTTGTAATCGAAGGGATTCAAGAAAGAGGGGAAGACAACATTACCGAAACTGCACTACAGCTGAAAGGGTTAAAATTTTGTGAAAGAATGTCTGCATCTTCCAAAGTAGAAGATAGATTATTCGCAGCAGATCAAGTAATGATATTAAGAAAGAAATTCCAGCACCTTAATGTAGAAGCATCTTATCAACCATTATTAGTAAAGCTGATAACTGATAGCGATCCCATAGTCGTAAGAAAAATGGCGAAGAATCTGGCAACCGGAGAAAACTTTTTGATATTCGAGCCCCCACTAGAAAGGTTAGCTGGGAAAGGAGATGTTAATATACTCGACGGAATCGTAGATGGTCTGCTAGAAAATGTAAAGATGACAGAGCACTCTCTAGATCCAGAGGTAATTAGTATATGTACTAATGCACTTGTACCGATATGGATTAAGGCTGGAGTGACAGGAAAACGCGAGTTATTTGATAGAATCAAAACAGGCATTGAAAATGCAGACAACTCAGTATTCTCACCGATATTTAGAATATTGCTGACTGATATGAATAATAAAATACTACAATTAGGTATGCCTACTCGATTAAGTCCGATAATATTTGATATATTTGGCATTGTAGAAAAAAATTATATGGTCGAACTCGCAGCAGAAATCGAAGCACTAAGTCTAAATCCGAGAATCGGAGGAGAATTAAAAATAGCTGTTGAAGCGACTGCACGAAGCCTAGGCATAGTAAGCCACATATTTGGAAATAAGAATGAAATGAGTCAAGCTTAGAGTGATTATTATGAAACTTAAAACAGATATAATGTCAAAAAGATTAACTGGAGCCAGACATGCTGTTTCCTATTACTGTGCAAAGGTAAACGCTTTCAGTCCAACCAAAAACGAAAGAATGAAAGCCACAGAAACCATAGTAAGATTAGCAGTTAATGTAGATGAATTAACTCCTTCATTACGCAGAAAAGTTTCAGAAAGCGTAATAAAAATAATTGAAGGAAAATCTGTGGAAAAGAAAGTTGCTCTTGTAAATTATATGTTAAGAGAAAAACCAGCATTAGAATTCAGAAAGGAAATGTCCAGATTAATAGAGAGTGGCAATGAAGATGTTTTACGTGCAATCATGGAAGGATGCTCTAAAAAAATAACTAGTTTTTCCAATGGAGACCAAAAAGACGTACTAGCAGCAACTGGAATGTTAATTAGTCTACTAGAAAGTACAGAACTCTTTGGAATCCATAACCTTGAAGCAGAAATTGGATTAAAAATTAAAAGAATAGATAGAGACGTCCTTACAGTTGCATTACAATATTATCTTAACGTTAAAAATGACACTCTGAAAGGAGAACTATGTCAAGAAGGTTTTGCAGGAATTTGTAGAGCTAATGCAACTGTAGCAACATTCGACTTTTTATTAAAAATAATAGAAGAAAGAAGTTTAGTTGACGTAGTAGAACAACTTATTGCAATTAGAGATAACCCAGAATTAAACAGAAATGTAAGAGATATCGTGAAACGAACTTTGAGTAAGATAACCACAACCAATGACTGGGGGATACCAGCTCCATTAGCACTAGGGTAATTATTATGACATTAAAACAACGAACACCTGAACGATACCAGAATATTGCAAATAGAGTATGGAGAGGAGTAAACAGACAGATTGAAGGTCTAGAAACAGATTCTGGTATAGAGGGACGCATGGCCGTTATGAATTTTTCTTTCAAATGGTTAGATATCTGCACTAAGTTAGCAAGAAGCGAAAGAGTTGAAGACAGGATTTTTGCAGCTGAACAAGTAGCTAAGTTATACGAAGCAACTGCAGGCATAATGACGAATGGAATAATATTCGACCGTGTTGCAGGTGTTTTAGTAAAAGACCCAGATGTTAGAGTTAAAGCTGCATTCTTGAAAGGAATGTGCACTCCTAGAAATATCTTAAAGATTGGAAAAGGTTTAGTTGACCTGGTTAAAAGTGGCGGAAGTGTCAAAGTTCTAACCGCCATATACGAAGGAGCAATGGAAACCGCAAAAAACGATAAAGCATCTGAAAAAACGAGAGAAATGGCAGGAAGGGTTTTGGTTAATATTATTCCAAATATTAGTATAAGAGGAGAACTTGCATTACGACTTAGAATGATGGAGGAATTCAATGCACTCGATCCCATCTGCCAGAAAAAACCTGTAATTGAAATGCTAGAGCAACTTAGTAAAGGTCTACAGGAAACACAAGAAACGAAAAAACAGTGGCCAGACCGTAAACTAAATGCGTCAGTTATTGTAATTACTATATTCCTAATTGAAACTGTAAGACAACTTAGAATTACTGAAATTATAGGCACGTTGCAGGAATTATTGATATGTCCCTTAATAACTCCAGAAATAAAAGAAAGGATAAATTTGGCTCTTCTTGATTTTGGCATTGGAGTATCTTTCGGAAAACTTGAACAATCGTACGGATTGGAATGATTTATGACAGTCAAACAACGACCGTTGGAAGTAAAACGAGCGGTTGCGATTAGATTTTGGTCTAAAGCAGAGAGATTACACGAAGAAATAACTAGAAACCATAGTTATGATAAATGTGTACAATTAAGCCACCGTGCCTTGAGGTGGTTCATCTATTTAGAAAAAATGACGTTTAGTAAAAACGTTGAAGATAGATTATTTGCAGCGGAACAACTTCCTAAATTCCTAGAGCAAACAGGAAGATTGCACCTGCACAACATGCACAAGGGCAGGGAAGTAGAGGTACTTGCATCAGACCCGGAAATCCTGGTTCAAACAACGTTCCTAAAAGGACTGTGCACACCGAATAACGCAGCCAATCATCTTGATTTGTTAAATAAAATAGTTTGCTGCACTGAAGAACCTGAAATACTCGAAACTTTAGGAACGGAATTGGCAAAGACTATAAAAAATAGTAGTGTTGATGAAACTCTCAGAACTGCTATGACCAAGGTATTGATAAATGTTTTTTTTACTGCTAATAACGCCAAATTTGATAGTGTAATAAAAATAATCGAAACTGAATTATATGGATTAAATAGAGAAATACTAATCAGACCAATCACAATGTTTTTGACTGAATTATCCAATCGACTGAAAGCTGCAGGAGAAGAAGCAATGATACGTGATTCGATGATTCTTACCATGATAGTGATTGTTGATTTAGCAGCTGAAAAACATATTATCGAAACTGCTGCAGAATTGACAGAACTTTATAATTATAGTTCAGTCCCGGAACAACTAAAAAGAACAATACAAAAAGCGCTCATGAAATTTGGTTCCTATGCATTGACACCAGATGCAGAAACTCTTAAAATACAAAACTGATGATTATGAAAGCTACTACTAAAAATCCTAAGGTAAATAGAAGAATTGCAGAAAAATTCTGGGCAAAAGCAGAAAGGCTTGTTGAATCCATAGAAGAAGGACGAACGTGGAGGGGACGACAGGAAGCAATAGATAGAGTAACGCTCAACAAAGTTGCAACTGCCTGGTTAAAGTATTGTGCACCAATGGTAACTGGCAGAGTAGCTGAAAGAGTATTCGCTGCGGAACAGTTACCTAGAATGATGGAGTTATTTGGAAAGTATGTTGGTTATGAGCAGTTTGTTCCTCACATAAGAAGGCTTGTGGAAAACGATCAGCCAGCAATAGTAAGAAGTATAGCATATATGGAATCCATGTCAGATAAAGAATTTCTCTATGATGGAAAATATTTAATCCTATTAAGCCAAACAATGATCGCTTCAGAATTCTTGGAAGTACTTGTAAAAAAAACTGCCAGAAGCTTAGATTATCTTACACTGGAAGATGAGGGAGTAGAAAAAGCCGTAATAATAATGCTCAATATCATGGCAACGGCTATCCATAGTGGAAATTACGAGTTGTATGCAAAAACTTATTTCGGCTTAATCGAATCCAGAAAAACTGAATTTATAGCATATTTTGTTAATTATATAGACAAAAACGTAAGGAAAATATCAACTCGCCCTGACATCCCTAGATATGAAAGAAGAATAGTAGAAAAAGAATTAAGAGAATCTGCAATTGCCATGTATAGTGGATTGAACCTGTCTGGTTTAGAAGGAAAAAACCATAGAGTAGCCCATGCATAACCTTATTTTATTTACCTGCCAATAATATAATCGGCTGTCGCGTTAGCGACTGGTGAAAAGCATGCAAACGAAAGCCCTCATATTGTACGGTTATGGAGTTAACTGCGAACAGGAAAGCAAGCTAAGTGTCGAAAGATCTGGCGGAACTGCAAAGATACTCCACATCAACGAACTCACCGACAATCCGAAACTTCTTGAAGATTATAATTTTTTAATTCTACCAGGCGGATTCTCGTTCGGAGACGATCTTGGTTCTGGAAAAGTATTCGCAAATAAAATGAAATTCAAACTACATGATGAATTACTTAGATTTATCAACGATGGCAAATTAGTTGCAGGAATATGCAATGGATTTCAGTCGATAGTAAAAATGGGATTACTACCTGTTCCAGACTTTGAGCAGCGAGTTACATTGACTATTAACGATTCTGGTCATTTTGAAGACAGATGGGTAATACTAAAAATAAACAAAGAATCACCATGCATATTTACGAAAGGTATAGAATACCTAATGGTACCTGTAAGACATGGAGAAGGGAAGTTCATTCCAAAAGACGAAGTAATACTTAAAGAAATGGTGGATAATAACCTAATTTTTGCACATTATGTAGACGATAAAGGAAAATTAGCAGGATACCCCTGGAATCCGAATGGATCAGTATTAAATATAGCTGGAATTTGTGATAGAAGCGGAAGAGTATTCGGAATGATGCCTCACCCGGAAGCGTTCAACGACGTAACAAATAATCCCTATTGGACTACTGGGCAAGTAAAAGAAGCACAGGGACTAAAATTATTCAAAAATGCAGTTAAGTACATAGACGAAAAGCTCTAATTGACCTCCACTCCTATATCCAAACACATAAGAAAGTTTTATAAATGCAATTTCTGTATAGTACATCGGTGATATGATGATTAAAGGCTTGAAAGGGCAAGTGTCTACAGAGTATTTGATTATACTTGCAGTAGTACTTGTAATAGCATTAGTAGTTGTGCTCTTAGTAAGTCAAAGCACAGGTTTAGGTCAAGGATCTTTGGAAACTCAAAGTAAGGCGTCATGGGCAGGTGCAACTCCATTTTCAATAAGTTCACAAAAAGCAAGTGGCACCAGTTTACAAGTTTCAATGACAAATATGGGTCTTGATAAATTAACTGTTACTAGCATAAGTGGTAACTCATTTACTACAACAGCATTTACACAGGACTTTGCATCTGGTCAAAACCAAGTATTATCTGTAACATTAGCAGCAACATGCGGTGCAGTTGGTACTCAATATCAGTACGATAACGTAACAATTACGTACACTCAGGGAGCTTTGGCTGGCTTAAAACAAGTCGGTGCAAAACCATTAGTAGGAAGATGCGCATAATGGCAAGTCGCTTCGCGACAATCGTTATTTAACATTTTCTTTTTTTTTCTTTCTTTTTTCTAACTTTTTCTAATTTACGAAAAAAGTTGATTGAATGGATAAAAAAATCTTAATTATATTGATCGTAGTAATAATTGGAATTATTTTCGCATGTATTATATTTTCTGGATTCTTATCCGTGCTATTTGTAAATAAACAAAGTACTAACCTAGGTAATGGAAATTTGGAACCTCAAAATATATTGGGTCAAGGATCTTCCGAAATCCAGAGCAACGCAGCTTGGGCAAGTGCAAGTCCATTTTCTATAAATTCAGTAAAAGCAACAGGCACAAACTTACAATTATCTATGACAAATAATGGTCTCGATGACTTGACTATTACCAGTATCAGTGGTACAGGCATAACTACAACTGCATTTACGACTGGTTTCTCATCTGGTCAAAACCAGGTATTGACAGTTACATTAGCAGCAACATGCGGTGCAGTAGGTACTCTTTATCAGTATGATAACGTAAAAATAACTTATAATCAAGGATCACTTACTGGATTGTACCAAATTGGCGTAAAACCACTGGCAGGAAAATGCACATAAATAGAATTTTTTAACATCGATAGAATTTACGATAGAATTAAATAAATAGAAAGAGACTATAATTTACTTATTATTTCAACATTAGGTGTATCATATGATGAAAATTGCCATTTCTGGATTTGGACGCATTGGAAAAATGTTCCTGCGAGCAGCAGTAGCTCAGGGTGCATTAGGAAGAGATTTTGAAGTAGTTGCCATAAATACCAGAAGTCCGGTAACCACACACGTTCATCTATTCAAATATGACTCAGTATATGGTAAATTTGATGGCACCATAGAAGAAAAAAATGGAAATTTCTGGATAAATGGCAAAGAAATAAAATGGATACGAGAAACTGACCCGCTAAAATTACCGTGGAAAGAACTAGGAATAGATCTTGTTCTTGAAAGCAGCGGTGAATTCAAAACTAGAGAAGATGCAGAAAAACATATTGCTGCTGGTGCTAAACAAGTGCTTATTTCAGCCCCTGGAAAGAACTGCGATGCAACTATCGTCCCAGGAGTAAACGAACATACCATAGACAAAAATATGAAAGTATTTTCATTGGCTTCCTGTACAACTAATTGTCTTGCTCCTTTACTAAAAGTTTTGAATGAAAAATTTGGTATAGAAAAAGGCTTTATGAGTACAATCCACTCTTACACAAATGATCAACGATTATTAGATGGTAGCCATGATGATTTACGAAGAGCAAGAGCTGGAGCAGTAAATATTATACCAACGACTACTGGAGCTGCCAAAGCTATAGGAGAAGTTATTCCTGAATTACAGGGGAAACTAGATGGTAGTGCCTATCGTGTACCTGTGCCATGTGGAAGCATAAATGAAGTTACTTGTATTATAAAAAAAGATACTAATCCTAAAGAAGTAAATGACGAATTTAAACGAGCATCGCAAGAGGAATTAAAAGGGGTTTTAGGATATACCGAAGAGCCACTTGTTTCTAGTGATATTATTGGCACTACTTTTTCTGCTATTTTTGACTCTGGATTAACTAAAGTAAATGGTAATTTAGTGAAGATAAGTGCTTGGTACGATAATGAATTTGGTTACTCCAATAGATTAGTTGATTTTGTAAGAAAACTAGGGAAAAATTAAATAAACTAATAGGTAGTAAAATTACGGTGAAGTTATGGCTCCAATAATTGCACAAAAAACTGACGAATTAGTATTTCCTTATAGAGGATCCAACTATCAAATGAGTAGGGAAGCATT
Source organism: Microcaldota archaeon (assembly GCA_030648615.1). Taxonomy (GTDB): domain Archaea; phylum Micrarchaeota; class Micrarchaeia; order Anstonellales; family Bilamarchaeaceae; genus JAUSHJ01. The sequence continues at coordinate 13,579 of JAUSHJ010000058.1, forward strand.
AAATTTATTAGAACCAATTGCCAAAGCGTGGACTGGACCGCAAGGAAGCGGAAGAAATTATCAAAATATTAATGATGCGTGGGATGCAATTTGTAGGATAGCAACAAATGGAGCACCTAACAGAGACACCGTAACGGATCTTCAAGCCAAAGGAATGGCAAATGACTACCCGAAAGAAAATAATTATAACTTAAAAATAAGAAAACCGGTAGTCCCTACAAAATTGAAATAAATCTAAGAACCTTCCAAAGCACTCAGATCAGTTATTGATTGTTCTAAAGGATTGGTAAATAAATCATCTGGTATCTCTGGAACTACTAGCCCAGTACATCTTCCGTTTATTTCTGCTGTTTTTGTTTTTTCATTTACCACACATGCAGGATTGCAGCCCGGTGATTTCGGAGAAATATCAAACCACCATGTGCCTGTGACATTATTGTAAATACCATTATCAACCAGTGTAGCATTTTGAGTGCATAAACTAGCTTGAGCAATTAATTTTGCTTCATCCATGGTGAGCCCGATATTTATTGTTTCGTTCTTTACTTCTGGCACCACAACTGGTGGTTTTTCTTCGATTTTTTTTACTGGTTGTGTACAACCTGCGAGAAGAAGCGCAATTACGAGTAATAAAATAATGACTAATTTCATGATGATGCACTCGGCATTAATTGTTTTGTTGCAGATGTTTTAAATTGCCCCCACTTACTGTTCAATTCATCAACAGAAGACTGCTTATAAATAAGAGATGGAGCTGAATTAAATTTTATTTTGCTTTCTTCTAGTATAACAAGGAAATTAAGACCGTCTTCTTTGTTAAAACCGAGTTCCGTCATTTTTTCAACTTTGTAACTTAAAACATTCATTCTGAAAAGAGCTAATTTGTAAGTATTGTCTCTAAGATTTTGAAGACAAAGAGCTTTGTAAGCCCCTGGTTTTGCATTGCATTGGCTAACATCAATAGAAGTACTTGTACCTAAATGTAGTTTAGGTCTTATGCATGAGTCACGTTGTACGTCATCAGTAAAGTAAAGACAAGACTGATAGAGCTTGTAATCTGAGATACAACTATCTAGTTTAGACGTAGAAAATGTAGTTGCCAAAGCATTGCATTGCTCGGGCATATATCCGACAGATTTTATCGTTTCTTCTGGTAAATTAATTTGGCAACTTATTCTTTCTTTCATTGTTGATTTATCAGAACAGGGTAATGTAGAATAATCAGCAGATGCTGCATAGAAGGAAGAAATCAATAATAGTAAAATTATTACCGTACGCATGATTTGATATCTTGACTGAGCTTTTTAAAGATTGCCATTATGATTTCCAGATAGTTTCCTCAACACGTTTTTTTCTGTTAGCCAGCCTTGCCATTACAAAAAGCATATCACTTAGACGATTTATGTATTTTATTACTTCAAGATTTACTTTGTTTTTATTTGAAAATGCTACAATTGCTCTTTCAGCACGCCTGCATACTGTTCTTGTGTGGTGAAGCAATGCAGCTAATTTTGTTCCCCCTGGCAGTATGAAATTTCTTAATGGAATTAGTTGTTCTTCCATTTTATCTATTGTTTTCTCCATTTCTTCCACTCGAGTGAGTTTTAATGCAGGAGTTTTAACTTCAGAATTCGATGCGGCTAATTTTGCTCCAATGATAAAAAGATCTTTCTGGACTTTTTTCAACTCTTCGTTTATTTCTTTTATGTCTGAATTAAATGAAATTACTATTCCAAGCATTGCGTTGAGTTCGTCTACTTCACCATACGCTGCAACTTGGACGTCATCCTTTTGCACTACCTTCCCTCCTAACAGGGCAGTATTACCCTTGTCGCCGAATTTTGTGTAGATTGGCATGATAATACTAGCAGGGGAGTGTTTTTTATTACTTTCTTTATAATATCTGCTAGAAGGTTGATGGTAGAATCATCTAAACTCGAGACCGGAAACTGAAAACTGATTTGCGACTGTAGTCTAGTACTGTTTTTGACATGTGTATGTTCAACTACAAGTAGACAACGGTAGGATTCTAGATTGCCAATCTAGTGACCCGAGTTCGAACCTCGGCGGTCGCATATTTTCTTTTTAGAAAATTGAGAGAATGAACGCGCGGTGCGAATTCATCTGATCGCATAA
>JAUSHJ010000060.1 GCA_030648615.1 Microcaldota archaeon
AAAAAATTATATAGAAAATCATGAGCATGGAAAACTTAATCAGACAATTCAGCAGTTAGAACATGAGCCAGAACAACTGAGCCTTTCAGGCTTCTTCTAAAATAACTGGAAGCCCAGCACTTTAGTGCTGGGAGGGTTCACCTGATTTTATCTCTAAAGAAAGTAGTGTTATGGAATTGTTAACGCACTACATGAGTTCGAAAGAAGCTCAAACGCTTATGAAAATATTCAAATATTTTATTGAAAAAGAAGCGATTGGGAAACCATTTGCTATCAACATAAGACCTATTGATACGTTTGAAAATAATATCAGTTTACTTGCCATGTTTCAACCTGAGCAATATCCCTCAATACTAATTAGTGCTAGAGTTAGTGGAGTTAGAGACAGTTCTAGAAATAATGTAGACATAATACGTCCCAATCCGCGTAATGATTGTCCGTCCTATCGTAATATTTCTGCATTTCATGATCCCGATACTTTTGATTCTGTTATCCGTACTTATGAAAAACACGATAAACGTTAACCAACACATGTCAGTAACTTCTTTTTCTTTTTTAATCGAGCTAGCAAAATTAGGCCAAGACTACTATCGTTAGCTTTTTAAGCACTTGCTATGAATTTAATTAGTAATCAATCGCTAATTTTAGCTTGAGGCAGGTCACTACGTGACAGCTGATGAATGCAATAGCTAATATAGACCGATGAGAAAAAATTCGAGGTGCATTTAATGCCAAGTTATGTAAAATATGAAACCCCAAAGGAATTAGTTCCTCAGATTTTGGAAATGCTATCAGTAGCAAAGGATAGTGGAAAGTTGAAGAAAGGAGTAAACGAAACTACCAAAGCAATTGAAAGAAAGACTGCTCAATTGGTATTAATCGCTGAAGATGTAACTCCAGAAGAAATCGTAATTCATCTTCCCATGTTGTGTGAAGAAAAAGGAATTGCCTATGCTTATGTTCCAACCAAGAAAGAATTGGGCGGATCAATAGGAATTGAAGTAGGTACTTCTTCCATTGCAGTTGAAAACGCAGGCGGAGCAACAGAAAAACTTCAAGACATTATAAAGAAGTTGCCGAAGTCTGCTGCAGGAACTCCACAGGTTAAGCACACTCCAGTTCAACATGCTCAGGGAAAAACTCCAGGTAAGCACCCAGTAAAGTGATCACATGGCATTGTCTGAAGGATATCCAGCTGAAATCGTAGAAATACGAACAAAGACCGGAGTTTACGGAGAGATTTATCAGGTTCTCTGTAAAGTTCTTGAAGGTCCGGACGCGGGAAGAGTAATACTTAGAAATATCAAAGGTCCCGTAAGGGAAGGTATGATAATCATGTTACTCGAAACCGAAAGGGAAGCCAAAGAAATTAAGGTGAAGTAAATATGCCAAACTGTTCATTCTGTAGCGAAACGATGGCAAAAGGTACTGGTGCACTCTATGCAAAGAAAGACGGAAGTATATTTTATTTCTGTTCTAGTAAATGCAGAAAAAACCAACTCCTAATGGGAAGAGAAGGCAGACGGAAGAAGTGGACCAAATCTGCAAGAATCTTCAAAGGAAAGGAGAAGAAGGCAACCTCTTAATTATTTTTTCTTTTTTAATTTTCTTATTTTTATTTATTCTATTTTCTACTTATATCTCTATTTTCGTTTCTTATTTTTTTAGATATTCCACATTCAAATCCTTAAAGTTGCTAAAAATGGATAAAAACGAAGGTTTAAATAATCATGTTCACACAATAAATTAATGCAACACAAACAACTCCGAACACCATGCACTATTAATTCATTTAGACTTGGAGGATTGCTACTTGAAGCACGAGCAAAGGGAACAGTTACTACTGTTCAAACAAAGCATCATAGCGAGCTCGGTTATATCGTAGTACCTGAAATTGGCGGCTGTTTGGGTATGGGTGGATATGTCAATCCGTCCAGTATTTACAGTACTTATCCCGGAGTATTTAAGCGAGATTCCAACACCCTGGTAGTTTTAGGAACATATGGAGTAAGCGATTTACTTTCCGCTACTTTTATTTCACCGGTATTAGCTCATGAACACGTGGAAGCATTGACAGGAAATCATTTCAAAGGAGTGATTGCCGAAGTAGAAGAGGCACGTGCTCGCGGAACTCTCGAAGTACAAAATGGATTAACCAGAGTTCGAAATTTCGGATTACCCATAACAACTCTTTATGATATTTTAACTGGTAAACGTTATTTCAAGGATCAAATAAAAATCCGTGGAATACTCATGAACCCAGTTTTATTTAGAACCTTTTTAGAAGCATGTCAGCATCCAGATGCAAAAAAAGATCTAGAACTTTTAAAAGATGAATTAATGAATGTAACTCCGTACTTAACATTTAGTCAGTTAAGGAGATTAGGTTATGGTCGTTATCTGAGATCAAAAGACTCTCTTCCCCTATCTACAATAAGTGGGAATTTTGATAACCAATAAAAAACTACTCTAGAGTATGGACCAAAAGTAAAGTTTATAAAATCAGAACGACTAATCATATCAGGTGAAAATATGGAAAATGTAACATTAAATACTATTTACGAAGAACTAAAATATATTCATAAAAAAGTAGATCAATTGGAGCAGATCATGATTCCAGAAGAAAAGATGACTACAGAAGATAAAAAAGAACTTGAAGAAGCAATCAAAGAATACAAGGCTGGAAAAACAGTTAATTTTAGAGATATAATGAAGGATTGAAATGTTATTTATTGTGAAATTAACTAAAAAAGCACAGAAAGGTTACGAAAGTCTTATTCTTGAAGATTATAGAAAGAAAATAAATATTTTACTATTGACTTTAGCAGGTGATTCTTATCCTGCAAAAATTTATGACATGATCAAATTGAATGAGAATACTTGCAGAATACGGTTAGGTCGAGTGAGAGTTCAATATACTGTTTTTGAAAATGAAAACGTCATCCTTGTTTATAAAATCGAATTACGCGATGATTCTACTTACAAATCATAAAAGTCGTTAGTATTTGATTGTTTTCCCAACAAATAAAAAACTATTCTAACTAATATTATTTAACTATTTTCGGAGAGTGAAACCTATGACAGTTGAAAGAACACTAATATTATTGAAACCGGATTCATTGCAACGAGCATTCGTTGGAGAAATCATCTCAAGATTCGAGAGAAAATCACTGAAATTAGTGGCAATTAAAATGCTGAAAATGACTCCTGCACTTTCAAAGGAACACTATGCACATATTGTATCAAAACCATTCTATCCTGAGATCGAACAATTCATGACTTCTACTGCAATCATAGCAATGGTTATTGAAGGTGAGCAGGCTGTTGATGTTGTTAGATTGCTTCTAGGTCCAACAGATTCCAACAAAGCATTGCCTGGAACAATTAGAGGCGATTTATCCAACAGCATTGCAAAGAACATGATTCATGCTTCTGATAGCAAAGAGACAGCTGAAAAAGAAGTGCACAGGTTTTTCAAGAAAGAAGAACTGTTCTGACTTTCTTCATTTCACTTTTGTTTTTATTTATTATTTCTTTATTTAATTTCTAGTTTTTACTTTACTTATTCTTTTTAAACATTACACTACATCATCTATTATCACTGATTATTATGAGCTTAAAAGCAGCAAGAAAACATCTGGCGCAACGTGCAAGGCGAGAAGCAAGAGAACTAGGTATCAAAGGTCAAGAAAGAACAGAATTTGTGCGTGAAGTTGTTGCAAGAATTCCTATTTCTGAACCTATCCGTAGAGTCAGGGATTCTGGAGATGCACATTATTATTCTTCACAAGGAACTACTAGATTTTCACAAACACGATTAGGTCCCATTGCAACCTATTCCATATCAAGTTCTGCATTGCCAAGAAGACCAAAAATCCAAATGTCATTGGAGACTGCATTGAAAATTGCAATAGTTGCATTTGAAAAAAGACATGATTTCGAGGTACATGATGCATATCATTCCGGGAGTTCTACTGATTACAATGCAGTAAAATGGTCAAAAGAATTTACAGGCGTAAGTTGTATGACTTATGGAGTTCTTAATGATAGTGGGTTTACAGATATTCATGTAAAAACTAGATATAAAAGAAGAGAGGTTTCTGCCAAATTAGCAAGTCCATCATTAAAAGTAGCTCATCATTTAGTCAAAGAGGCAAGAGAAAAATTTAATAGAAATGTAGATGCACAAAATAGTTTCGAACCATATGGGGCAATTTCCCTGTCAGCATTTGTTGGTATATCTATTGGTACTTCAGTTGCGTTTATTGCTGGCGGATCATTTGATGTTAGTTTTGGCATATCTATATTGGCTGGTATTGCAATTGGTGCAATAATTACAGGTGTAGGGTCCATATTACTTTTAAAAGATTATAAAAAACTAAAAACTGAAGCACTAAATGAATTAGCAAGGGAGCTACAGACTTTAGGTCAAGAGTAGTTCTTTTCTATTTTTAATCTCTTTGTTTTATTATTTTTAACATGGCACTACCATTATCAACTCAAGGTTCTTCAGATGTTAGGCATTTTTGGAATAGTTTTGATACTAAAGTTAAATATGATGGAGTTCAGGCTCTTACAGATAGCGAACGTAACCAATTAGAAGGTGCTTTGAATACTGTGAATAGTATTCTTAAAAATCTCACAAATCCAGATAAAAAGTACAATGCATATCGCGAGTCATTCATAGGTGCTTTCGGAGAAGGATATCGTGAATATGATGATAAAAATGGAAAAAATCGAACGATTCATTATGAACCAACTCCTGAATTTTTTAGTGGCATAATGAACGAAATGAAAACGACACTTGCAGATGCTTCAAAAAAGACAACCATGATTCCAAAACCAATTCCTTCTGATGAAGTACGGGCACTAAACGCTCCAGATTCTGCATATCTTTATTTAGGCAGACTCATAAGAGATATGCGATCTGCTCATGAGGAAGCAGTAGGTACGGTAACCGGTATGGATGAAGGCTGTAATAAATTAAGAGGAGCTGGTAACAATACTTTAAGTTTTATAGCAAAACTAGATGAAAAAATCAAAGAAGGTCCAAAAAACGATCCTAGATTTACCGAAAAATTTACTAAGCCTGGATTTTTTTCAAGCAATGATGCGTATAGAGTTCTAAAAGAAGCAAGATCACTGGCTGCAAAAGTACCGGAAACAATTAAAAAGATTGAAGGAAGTGTTGGGGAAAGAACGCTTTTTGGTAAAACAGAACTTAGATGATTTCAAATGATCCTCCCCTAACATATTATACAATTTTATTATTCACTTCTAATCGTAAGAGTTATAATTATTCGTAACTAAATTCTATTTATGTACGCAAGATTTGAAAATCACGAATGGATTGTCAAACATAGTGCTGAGTTAGAAAAATATGCTGGCAAATGGATAGCAGTAGCTAATCAGAAATTAGTCGGAGTTGCAGATACTTTAAAAGACCTTATGAAAAAACCAGAAGTAAAAACTTCTAAAGAACCATTGGTGACACAAATACCTACAGCTGAAGATGCCCTTTATATTCTCGTAAATAAGTTGGTTTAATGGTTTCGTCTGATTTTCAGTATATAAAATATGAAAAGTTTTTTTACCCATTAATCCCAGTCAGAATTGCTAGAAGTGAAACTTCTTTGGAAATTCATACTCTAATAGATTCTGGAGCAGTTATATCAATATTTAAGTCTGAAGTTGCAGATTATCTTGGTATTCCTATCGATAGAGGGGAAAGAAGAACTTCAACCGGAATCTCTGGTCCAATAACCGTATATATCCATAATCTAAAGCTCCAAGTATTTGATAAAGAATTTGAATGTAAAATTGCATTTTCTAGGCAGTTAAAATCTCGTTTTAATATATTGGGCCGTGACGGTTTTTTTGATAGACACACAATAACTTTTGATGAGAAAATAAAGAAAATAACTATTACAGAGGCAGATTAAATGATCCTCCCCAAACATATCATCACCAAAGCAAATTTAGTTACAGAAACATTACACGAGTCTCAGTTCCAGCCCTGCGGAGTGGATATGACTCTCAAGTCTGCACACAAATTCACAACTGCAGGTAAAATTGATTTCGATAATAAAGAAAGGAAAATCAGCGATGTAAACGAAATACTGTTTGTAAACGATGAAATTCACTTGCTTCCAGGAGGTTACAAAGTCATTTTCAACGAATACGTTAAAATTCCAAATGATGCTGCAGCATTTTGTTTTCCTCGTTCTTCTCTATTGCGTTGTGGTGCAACCTTAGAGTGCGCAGTATGGGATCCTGGTTATGAAGGAAGAAGCGAAGCATTGTTGATAATAACTAATCCTCAAGGAGTAACATTCAAGAAGAATGCAAAGATAGGGCAACTCGTCTTTGTCAAATTAGCCGAGGCTACGAAGCAGTTATATGAAGGAATTTACAAAGGAGAAAACAAATGACCAGAATTGCAATTATTGGATACGCAACAATGATGGATCCGCGTAACGTACGTAAATATAATTTAAAACCTCCTGAAACTGTGACTGTTCAAGCGTTCCAACGATTTTTCGGTCTTCCTGATCTTGCAGATAAGGATCCAAAAACTGTATTCGATTCAAAAGGAAAATTACTTATAACTGACCTAGGTGTTACAACCACTACAATAAACGGTTCGCGTTTTTATAATGCAGTAGCTTATAGAGATGTTCCAGAAGAAGTTGTAGCAGATTTAGATGAACTAGAAAAAAAATCTTATTTTTTCAGAACTCCTTTAGCGGAAGCATTTGTAAGGACTTTCCCAGACCGAGCCAGATGGAATAGTGGTGGAAATGGCATATACACCTATACTGCCAAGAACGAAGCCAATTTAGCAGATATAGGGACAGTCCAGCTAGTTAGACATGATGTTTCCCCTAATTTGGATTATTTAAAAAGATGCAGGGAAGCTGCAGCTATTTACGGAGAACCATTTAGGGCACTTTATGACAAAACTACTTTTCTGGCTGATCGTATTAATTCAGTAATTGGAATATAAATAATCCTTTTAAATCAATACTGTGATTTCCATTACATGTCCAAGACAGTTACATTTCTTTTATTCGCTTTATTATTCCTAATTCTATTTGGTACAATGTCAAATCTTGTAACCTATCCAGATGGGCCATTTACAATTGCACTTAACTACGAAGGTTCTAACATTCAGTTAACTAGCGATTTCAATCTTCATTCGAATACAAAAGTTGTCGAGTATCGCAGTGGTTCTACCTATTCAAAAACTTCCGGCACTAGTTCACATTCGGACTTTTATGTAGTAACTCCATCTACAAATAATAAATTAGATTCCTGGTTTGTACAAGGTTCTACTGCACCATTGAAAGATCTTGTTGTATCTATCAGAAATGGCAATAATCAAATCATAGAAGCTTGGAAGATCTACAAAGCAGTTCCTTCAGGAAAGTTAGTACAAAATGACGGAAGTGTCAAATATACATTCAAAATCTTAATTTTTGAAAGGGATTTGGATATTCAAGCACCAGTGAGGTTGAACTAATGAAAAAATATCTGTGCCTTGTCTTATTAGTTTTCCTATTATTTGGTTGTACAACAAATACTCCCTGGGGGGAGTTCAAAGTTAAACCAGACAGTGCAATTAATATTACTGTAAATACTCAAAATTCTGGAAGCAATATAGGAAGTAACTCTGGTAATACGGGTTCAGTAGATACTGGTTCTTCTTCTAGTTCGTCATCAGGAAGTTCTTCAAGCGGAACTTCTAGTAATTCATCATCTTCAAGTGGTTCAACAAGTTCCGGCCTCTATCAAGATGAAAGAAATATCCTTTATTTCGAGCCTGATACAAATACATTTACGGTAGAGATAGATGGTATTTCAAATTCCAATTATGATTATGTTGGTGTTATCCTTAAGCCAGGCGAAACTCCAGTTCCATATAATTACGACGACGTTTTTGTTGGCGATTACCCAGACAGTTCTCCAAGAGAAGTAGTGATAAAAAGCAGGGTTTTGCTTACAGACAGGAGCCTGGAAAGATGGAGAAGTCAGGTAGCTAATGGCAACTTACAAAGAAAGAACTTCAGAATTGTAATAAGGGATGAGAATGGCCTTCAATTAGCAAAAATCTACTATACCAATGCATGGCCAAGTGATTATCAGTTAGTAGCTACTTCTGATTCATTTGAGGAGATTGTGACTTTAACTGCGGAATCAATTAGAATTGAGAGTAGTTAGTCTAATTATTTTTTGTAAAAATCAGTATTCTGTTTGGTATGATTTAAGTCCAAGCTCTCTAATAAATTGTTTCGGAGTTCTATATTCTTCGAATGGTTCATAATCTCTGTCATATGCTATAAGATATCTCAATCCTAAATATTTAACCGTTGCAAGATGTTCCAAGTCTTTTTCTTTTATTTTTCCTTTCCATTGTTCTAGCTCTAGAGTTATATTATCTCGATATACTATTTCGCACATAGTAGAAACATGTTTCAGTACCTTATATACAATTTTTTCATTCTGATACTTTCTAAAATAAGAATTTAATTCTTCCAACACGAATCCGGAAATAACTCCAGTTATCTCTTCACCATCAATAAGTTTTTCTATCATTGCAGAATTGCTTGTTGGAAAAGTATAAGCCAGAATAAAAACACTGGTGTCAATGAAAATGGTTTTATTCATGATTCTAGCTCCTCAAGTTGTTTCATAACCTGCTCTGGAGTATATGTTTTACCGCTTTTTCTTATCTCTTCAATTACATCTTTATGAAGTTTTTTTCTCGAAATTAAACCCAGCTTGGATGCGTAGAAAAGCAATGCAGTTCTCATTACTTCTGTTTTTGATTCCGAATATCCTTTTTTCAGAATTTTTTCTAGGATTTCTGCAGATTCCCCATGTAATCTCAATGTAAATACCGTTTCAGCCATTTTATCACCTGGTATATTAATGATACCACTATTTTTAATATTAGTGCTCTCTAAACGGATTTAGCACCTTATCTTTGAGAATTGTGAGTGTAGTATGATCTCTTATCAGACTAGAGAATCTGCTTTTCAATTCCTTTACCATATCATGAATTTCTCTTGAATTCTTTGCATCAAAATCTACTTCTAAATCCCAGTTGCCCAGTACACGATTTATGAAAACTATATTAGGGTGCTGTTCGCAGTAGCTCATCTTTTTCTATTCTTCATGGTGTTTTTTCATGCAAACCAGATTATCTGGATAAATTATTTGAAGAATTAAAGAAACATGGCGCATCAGAAAATGATTTGCTGAAATTAAAAAAAATTGCAGACAAATTCAAGATTTAACAGGTACCTGATCCCTGACATCCCTCTGCACAAAAACACTCTCCAGCTTCAACAGCACAAAACTCAACACCATAAACACTACAAATCCAGTACCAATGATCACCCAATCACTGCCATCAAGTGCTTTAACCCTGAAATACTGGCTTAGAGGAGTATAGAGGACTATCAGCTGCAATAAAATCGAACTCAAAACTGCAACATGCAGCCACTTATTAGTAAACAAATCAACCTTGTAGTACCATCTTGTCAAGTATACCTTACCCATTTCAAATAAAACAAATGCAGTAAATACAAGTGTTTGTGCTTCCACCAAATCCCCGAATTCAACCATATGAAACATGCTTAATATGACAATCGTAGCACTAATTCCAATAGCCAAAATAAACATTACCATTCTATTATCAATTATTCTTTCCTCTTTTGGTCTTGGTTTTCGTTTCATTATATCTTTAGCTGGAGGGTCAATTCCAAGAGCTAATGCTGGTAAACCGTCAGTAAGTAAATTTATCCAAAGCAAGTGGACAGCAGCAAGAGGCAAGCCAAAGCCAAATAAAGATGCAAAGAATATGACCATTACTTCGGTAGAGTTTGCCGCAAGCAAATAGGCAACAAACTTTCTAATATTATCAAATATTGCTCTTCCATGTGCAATGGCATTTCTTATGCTAATAAAATTATCATCAAGAAGTACCATGTGGCTTGCTTCTTTTGTTACTTCAGTGCCACGGATACCCATAGCTATGCCAACATCACTGTTTTTTAGTGCCGCAGCATCATTAACTCCATCGCCAGTCATTGCAACAATGTGGCCATTTTCTTTCAGTGCTTTTAGTATGTTTACCTTGTGCGCAGGACTTGTCCTTGCATATATGTCTATCTTTTCTACTATCTCTCTAAGCTCTTTATTGCTTAACTTATCCAATTCTTCCATTGCAATACTTTTGCCACTAAAACCTAATTCTTTACCTATAGCAGATGCAGTCAAATGATTATCTCCTGTAATCATTACAACGCGTATGCCCGCATCTCTGCAGCTAGCTATGGCTTCCTTCACACCCTCTCGTGGTGGATCTATCATTCCCATAAGCCCCAGAAAAACAAGTTTTTCTTCTAGTTGTTCAGCATCATCATAGTCAGATAATTTCACTTCTCTGTAAGCAAAAGCAAGTACTCGCAAAGCTTCTGAAGCCATTTTTTCATATGTTTCTGTTATTTTTTTCTTAGTAGCATCATCGAGTTTTTTTATTTTTCCTTTTTCATAAGTGTAATCGCATTTATCTAATACGATCTCGGGGGCTCCTTTTGCAAATAATACGTGTCCAGTTTCCATTTCATTTATTGTTGCCATCATTTTTCTTTCAGAACTGAAAGGTACTTCATCAACTCTTTTATATGTCAAAATTTCTTTTTCTACATCATATCCTGCCTTATAAGCTGGCACTAAAACTGCTATTTCTGTCGGGTCACCTTTGAATCCAGAAGAAGTTTTTTTTGCATCATTGCATAATGCTGCACATGTTAATAACAATTCAAATTCTTTTGGGGAAGCAGCATTTCCATTAATACTGAAATTTCCTTTTATATCAAAACCTTTGCCAGTTATCTCTACAACATTGCCCTGATGATATATCTTCGTTACAGTCATTTTATTCTCTGTAAGAGTACCTGTTTTATCTGTACAAATTAAATCAACAGATCCCAGATTCTGTACTGTTGCCAAACGTCGCATCAATACATTCTGATGCAGCATTTTTCTAGTTCCCATTGCCAGTGCAAGTGTAACTATAGCAGGTAAACCTTCTGGTATTGCAGCTACTGCTAAACTTACTGCAATAAGGAAAATCATTACAGGGTCTCCGTTTCTAAGTAAAAATTCAGTGCCTGCAACTATGATCACTATGGCAAATACTCCTATGGCAATTTTCTTTCCAAGATCTTCAACTTCTATTTCAAAATGAGATCCCTCTTCTTCTACACTTGCTATCTCTTTCGCTATTTTTCCTATCTCTGTATTCATTCCAGTAGTAACTATTATGGCAGTAGCCTTTCCACGTGTAATTGCAGTATTCATATAGAGCATGTTGCTTCTGTCTGCAAGCTGTGCAGTACTATCAACTTCTTCAGCTTCTTTATGCGCAGGTACACTTTCACCAGTTAATGCAGATTCATCTACATAACAAGAGATCGATTCAATAATTCTTGCATCGGATGGTACAACATCTCCTTCTCTCAGAATAACAATGTCTCCAGGAACTACTTCAGAAGCTTTTACCTGTACTTCTTCACCATTTCTCAATAAAGTAGCCAGCGGTGCAGACATTTTTTTTAATGCTTCAATACTTTTCTCTGCTTTATACTCCTGGACAAAACCAAAAACAGCATTAGCTATGACTATTGTAATTATCAATACTGCATCAAAAAAGTATTCATCTTCATGTTGTACGTATCCCAATACACCAGAAACAATTGCAGCTATTATCAATATTAGTACAATTAGATTCTTGAATTGCGATAAGAATAGATCCAATACAGATATCTTTTTTTCTATTTGAATTGTATTGTGGCCATATTTTTCCAATCGTAATTTTACTTCTTCAGAACTTAGGCCATTTTGAGATGCCGTTAGTTCTTTCAATACGCTATCTAATTTTATAGTATGCCATTCCAAAATATTCACCTGTAAAACTCTCCATCAGTTTGTCCTCGCGATTGTTCGACGCATCGAACAATGCGCATCTTGTCGCCTTGCGACAAGCTTGTCGGACAAATCTGTCAAAATTCTATTGAATTTCTCCATCATCATATCTAAGTTTCCCGTCAAATATTACCTTCTTTACCTTACCTTTTAGTTTCCATCCGTCATAGGGGCTCAACTTGCATTTTGTTTCAAGTTCTTCTTGTTTAACTGTCCACTCTTGCCTGAGATCAACTAAAGTAATATTGGCATTTGCCCCAACCTTTAGTTCTCCTTCACCTTTTAATCCAAATATCTTTGCAGGATTATAACTCATCCTCTTAGTTATCCATTCTAGTGTCAAATTATTCTTATTATACTGGTCAATCATCAATGCTAAACTAGTTTCCAAACCTGCATAACCGAACGCACCGTCTTCCTTTTCTTCTGCAGTATGCGGAGCATGATCCGTGGCAATACAATCTATTCTATCTAGTACAGTCCAAAGGCCTTTTCTATCCATATCTGGTCTAAGTGGTGGTTTTACCAACCCAACGTTTTCCTGGTCTTTTTTTGACAGTAATAGATGATGTGGGGTCACTTCAACAGTTCCTTTTTTCCATGCCTTTATTAGTTCAACTTCTTCTTTAGTAGTACAATGTGCTAAATGTAGTTTTCTATTTGCCTTTTTTGCCAATTCAAGTGCCAATTCTATATTTTTCCCTTCTGCATGGATTATTGCAGGTTTATTCCTGTCGAAATTCAGGAAATGTCTTTCTATTATATTACGCTCATTTATTATGAGGTTTCCGGTAGTTTTATCAAGATAAAATTTCAGCCCTTTTACAAATCCTTCTGCTTTCTTCACTTCTAAAAAATTATCATTGCTGGCTCCGAAATGAAAATAAACCGTACAAATAGCCTTTTTTGATAATTCCACTTTTTTTCTTAGTCTTTGAAGTGTTGTTGTCGGGTCTTTATTATTTGGCATATCTATTATACTTGTAAAACCACCTGCAATCGCAGCTTTGCTACCAGTTAGAAAATTTTCTTTATATTCTTGTCCAGGTTCCCTTAGGTGTACATGTGGATCAATTAGTCCGGGCATAGCAAATAAACCAGTGCAATCTATTTTTTCCTCACTATTGTGAGGTATGTTGCC